>DATISN010000059.1:0-19390 GCA_035581765.1 Halomonas sp. | reverse complement strand
GACATAGATATAATCCGCCATCCTGACCGTCGAGAGCCGATGGCTGATCACCAGTGCGGCACGGTGATTGATTCGTTCTCGGAAGTTCTCGAACAATGCGAACTCCGCGCCGGGATCGAGAGCACTGGTCGGCTCGTCGAGGATAATCACACTGGACGAGTGCATGAAGGCGCGAGCCAGGGCAATCTTTTGCCATTGGCCGATGCTGATCTCCTGCCCATCGTCGAACATGCGCGTCAGGTGGGTGTCGTATCCGGCCGAGAGTCCCTGAATGAAGGGATCAGCACCGGCCTTGATTGCGGCTGTCTTGATCGATGGTGAACCGATGGGCTGGCAAATGTCGCCAAAGCGGATGTTCTCGCTCACGGCCGCGGCATAGTGCGAATAATCCTGAAAGATCACGCTGAACAGGCGGCGATAGTCCTCCAGGCTATAGCGACGAATGTCCACGCCATCCAGGGTGATCCGGCCCGCCGTGGGATCGTAGAGGCGGCAAAGCAGCTTGATCAGCGAGGTCTTGCCGGAGCCGTTGGCCCCGACCAGGGCTACGATCTGGCCGGGGCGAATGCTCAGGTCGATCTGGCGCAGTACCGGGGCCTTCGTGCCGGGATATTGGAAGCTCACCTGGTCGAAATGAATGCCATCCCGTGGCGGCTCGGGGATCGTCACGGGGTGCGCGGGTTCGGCGATCACCGGGTGGATATCCAGGAATTCGAACAGCAGCCCCATGTAGAGGTGATCCTCGTAAAGCTTGGATAGCTGCTGGACCAGTTCCTGGCCCATGGACTGGGCCCGCTGGAAGATCAGCAGGAAAAGCACCAGATCGCCGATACTGTTGTGTCCTTCCGCCGTCTGCCAGGCCAGGAAGGCCAGGGCTCCGAAGAAGGCGATTGTGGCAACGCTCCCCACGACAACCTCGACCCGTGTGCGCCGCTGGGTAATGTGCATGCGTTCTCGGCGAATCCTGCCTCGCAGATCGGCATATTGCTCCCTCAGGAAGTCCCCTAGCCGATGAAGGCGTAACTCTTTGGCATGGATATCCGACGTCATTAGCCAGTCGAGATAGCTGGCTCGACGCTCCATCTGAGTTCGGTGTCGCTGCCAGTCGTAAAGTTGGCGAGTGAAATGCAGCCGCACCAGAAGTGCCGGCACGATGGCGATCATCAGCACTGGCAGTAGCAGCCAGTTGATGGAGAGGATCAGGGTCACGATGGCCGCTAAGAGGAGACTATTCTTGATCAGCATCATCAGGTTGACGACGACCTGAGCCGGACGCTGGGTGCCGGCTTCGCGAGCTCGCGCAAGCGTGTCGAAATAACGGGGACTTTCGTAGAAGGCGAGGTCGGCGCGCACTGCACACTCATGTATTTGCCGATCAATGTGATCAGCCACCAGAAGCGCCTGAGCTTCCCTTGCCAGGTTTGCCAGGGAGCGGGAAATCATGAATGCCAGGGTTGCTGTGCCGGTTAGCGTCACGTACCAGATAACAGTTGCAAAACCTTCGGAGGCGGTCTGCTCATCGAGAAGCTCAGTGACGACGTCGACCATCTGCTTGAGCAGATACAGCACGGCAAGGCCGAAACCGATCTCCAGAACTAGCAGCATGGTGCTCAACAGTGTCCATTTCCGACTGCTTGCCCAGAGAAGCGGGAAGATGCGACGCAGAGTGCGAAGCGGATAGAGCATTTTCCGGGTCATCAGCATAGGGAAAAGCCCATGGTCTGGGTCATTTAGCTGAGCTCCGCGACCCGATGCTTTCCATCAAGATCCGAAAGGGACGGATGAGGAAGTAGAGCCATTGCCAGTGCGGAGGAAGCGGCCAGTTTTCGTAATCGGGGTACTTGGGCAAGAAATGATTCCGGTACTGCCTAAGCTGAGACGTTAAACGATAGGAAGGTGTCGTTTGCCAGTTGAAGGCGAACTCCGGTGTGGGTCTCGACTTGCGCATGGCCAATTCGACTTCCTGCCCGCCCTGGAGCGTCGCCAGGCAGGCATCCAGCAGCGACTGGCCGTTTGCGCTGAGGGGGATCGCCTCATCGGGGCCCGAAGCGGCAAGGGCTTGATAGAGTTCCAGGCAGGCATCGAGCGTCGCGGTCACTCCTCGGCGCTTGGCGCAGGCGTAGGCGGCTGTCAGCTCGAAGTCCGGGTGTCGCTGGATGGCGTCGAGGTCGACCAGCCAATGCAAGTGCGACCAACAGTGGCGTGTATGGTGCAGGCAAATATAGACGAATAGTTCACTGGTCGGCATGACGCTCATCTGTGACCCACCCATGGCCAGGCGCTCACTTGCGTGGATGAGCGTTTGAATGTCGTAAAGCCGGCCACTCCTGTCCAACTGGTTGTGTAGCTCGAATTCGACGCCCCGAGGAGAAACGAGCGAGATAACCGACTGGGTCCGAACCGCGAAGTCCAGGCTTGTCCTGTCCGCTTTCAGCGCTTCGGGCTCTCTTGCCTGGTACCCTTGGTTAAAGGCTTCCTCGAGCAATGGGACGCACTGCCGCTTGGGTACCAGCAGATCGATATCGCGACAGAAGCGCATGGCGGGGTCATCGTAATAGCGCGCCGCCAGGGTGGGTCCCTTGAAGAAGAGGCAGGGGACGCCCAGCGGTTCGACAAGGTCTCTGACCAGCCGCAGCTGTTCGGATGTCATGTGCAGGCTTTGTTGCACGATGATCAAGCACTGATCTCGCATTCTGACGGCAACATCAGTCGAAAGAGTCGGTGGGTCGAGTCGTCGCAGATGCCGATACACCAAGGGGAGCACGAATTGTGCCTGCGCCTGGCGTGCCACATCGTGCCAGTCGTCGATGCCTTCACAGATAGTCAGAGCCTCGCGCTGCTGGTTCCCCGTCAGTTCGAGTCTGGACAGAAGTATCAGAAGACGAAGGGTCGGCGTCATGGGTTAAGTGCAAGTGCTATGTTTGACACTCTCACAGACTTTGTCCACGAGAGGGGCGAGGCTCTGTCCTATCGTATTCAGCGACCAGGGTCGCCGGTAGCGATAAACCCTGATGCGTCGCGCCAGGTTAGTGCCATGCTGCATTAGCCTGGCGGGTCCATTGAATCGTTGCCCCCACTCCGGCAGGTACAGGGCCGACATCACTATCCTGAACGCCTCTACGCCCTCTACGGCTTCGATGCTGGGCTTTTCATCGGAACGGCACCTCTCCAGCATCACGAGCGCCCTGAGTGTCTCGGCGTTCGCCTTGAACCCCTGGTGCTGATTCAAGTGAAACTTGTCCCTGCGAGTCAGGTCCCGGACCAGGCCCTGGCACTCGATGTCCAGGCGTTCCAGGGCGTCCTTCCATAGTTTGAGACGCGGCGGCCCTGGATAGAGGGTGGGGACCCCCTCCTCAGGCTTGATCACTCCCACATCGTCGCTGACCAGCTTCCAGCCGTAGTGATAGTGCAGCCAGGCGGCGAGCGTTGACTTGCCCGCACCGGAGTTTCCCGTGAACCCCCAGACCCCAGAGGGTGTCTCTACGGCGCTGATATGGAGAGGCAGCAAGTGTCTCTGGTGCAGCAGTGCACCCAGGGCGGTTCCCAGCAAGTAGACACGAAGATCACCGTCGTCAGTCGTCGAACCGTGAGCGAGCCTCGGCCGGCGATCGACACAGATACGATTGCCTTGCTCAACTCGAAAGCGAGCAACGCGATCAAGCAGAAACTGGCAACGGTCACTGGTGCACTGAAGCCAGGGCGTGCTGGATTCGGCACCGTCAAGGTGGCCTTCCACGTCCCCGACATGAATCCGTATGTCGGGGCTGACGACCGGCGGCAATGCTTTAAGTTCGGGAAGTTCAAGCTGTGACGCGATCGTCAGTCCATAAGTGGTGTAGTAATGGGGTAGAAAATCGGCAGGTGAGTCTCGGCGCCTGTCCGACGGAGTCGGTTGTGGCGGGATGTCTTGTGCCGTTAGATCTTTGATGACTGGCATAATTGGAATTCGCCTTAGTTGCGCCCCTCTTGTTAATTCACTGTAATAGCAGATTGGGCGTGACCAAGCATGAAAACAGTAAGCCTAGGGCAAGGGGTCGGCTGGTACCCCGGAGCCCTGCCTGCCAGGTGGGGGCGGCTCATGTATAATACGCGCCACATTCGAATACTGGAGGGCTTCACATGTTGAAAGTCGGTTTCATCGGTTGGCGAGGCATGGTGGGCTCGGTGCTCATGCAGCGCATGCTCGAAGATGGCGATTTCAAGGGGATCGAGCCGATCTTCTTCACCACTTCCCAGGTCGGCCAGGCCGGTCCCGATGTCGGCGTCGACGTTCCTCCGCTCCAGGACGCCTTCGACATTGCGTCGCTCAAGGCGTTGGATGTGTTGATCACCTGCCAGGGCGGCGACTACACCGAGAAAGTCTATGCTGACCTGCGCCAGACCGGCTGGAAGGGCTACTGGATCGATGCGGCCAGCACCCTGCGCATGGACGAGGCGGCCACCATCGTGCTGGACCCGGTCAATCGCGATGTCATCGATGCGCAGCTGGCTCGGGGCGCCAAGACCTTCGTTGGTGGCAATTGCACTGTCAGCCTGATGCTGATGGGGCTGGGTGGGCTGTTCGAAGCGGACATGATTGAGTGGATGACCTCCATGACCTATCAGGCCGCCTCCGGTTCCGGTGCCAAGCACATGCGCGAGCTGCTCAACCAGATGGGCGCCCTGCGCGACAGCGTGTCTGGCGAGCTCGCGGACCCTTCAAGCGCCATCCTCGACATCGACCGCCGGGTCACCGCGACGATGCGTGGGGGCGACTTTCCCACCGACAACTTCGGTGCCCCCCTGGCCGGCAGCCTCTTGCCCTGGATCGACAAGCCCATGGACAACGGCCAGAGCAAGGAGGAGTGGAAGGGCAGCGTGGAGACCAACAAGATCCTCGGCCTTCAGGACCGCCCGATCCCCATCGACGGCCTATGCGTGCGCATCGGCGCCATGCGCTCTCACAGCCAGGCGTTCACCATCAAGTTGAAGCAGGACGTGCCGATCGACGAGATCGAGGATCGCCTGGCGCGGCACAATGACTGGGTGAAAGTGATTCCCAACGACAAGGACGCCACCATTGCCGGTCTGACACCTGCCGCTGCGACAGGCACGCTGCAAGTGCCGGTGGGCCGTCTGCGCAAGCTGGCCATGGGCGGCGAATACCTCTCCGCCTTCAGCGTCGGCGACCAGCTGCTCTGGGGGGCCGCCGAACCCCTCAAGCGGATGCTGAAGATTCTGCGCGAACAGTAAGTTCGGTCAAGTGAGTCAGCGGGGCGCTCCCATCGGGAGTCGCCCCGTTTTTATGTCGGTCCCTCCAGATTCGCCTCACTGCCCAGCAATAAGGTACGTTGAAAGCATGAGATAAAGTGACAATACAGCCAGTCGTTATGTTTAATGCGATATGATACGTAGCTATTACAGCGGCTAATAAGACGTTAACAAATAAGATAGTGACGGGCGGCTGCTGGGAAGTGGTCGACGGTCGACGCTGCCGATGAACGCAAGGGAAATCGATGAAACGCAAGCTGACTCTCGCGATGCTGATCTCGCTATCCGCCACCAGCCATCCGGCGATGGCCTTGGGGGTGGGCGACGCCGAGGTGCGCTCGACGCTCAATGCTCCCCTCAGGGCCAGTATTCCCCTGACCGATGTGGCGGGCCTCGAGGCTGACCTGATCAAGGCGTCGATTGCCGACGCTCGGGCTTACGCCACCGCCGGACTGGAGCGCACCCCACTGGCGGCGAGTGTTCGTCTGGCCATCTCGGAGCGTGAGGGCAGGCTGATGCTTGACATGACCAGTGAGCGAGCCATTCGTGAGCCCTGGCTGGACCTGCTGCTGCGCTTCGACTGGCCCAGCGGTCAACAGTTGCGGGAGGTCACGCTGCTGCTGGACCCGCCGGACTACGACAGCATGCCGGCGCTAGTGATGCGGTCGACGAATGCCACGCAATCCTCGAATTCGCCGGCTTCGACCCTCGATTCATCGCCGACACCACGTGCCGTGTCTCGCGCTTCTCCGGCCGGCGACTCCGGTAACACGGCTCGCGTCAGCAGCGGCGATACCCTCTGGTCGGTTGCCGGTCGCTTGCGGCCGGACAGTGGCATCAGCATGGATCAGATGATGGTCGCGCTGGTCGAGGCGAACCCCGAGGCCTTTCCTTCAGGCAACATCAATGCCATGCGCGCCGGCTTCACGCTGGTAGTGCCCTCGCGTGATGCCATTGCGGGACGTACTGCCCCCGAAGCGCAGCGCATCGTGCAGTCGATGAATCAGGCCTGGGCCAACCGCTCCGGCGGCGCTCCGGCGCGCGTGCCTCTGGGCAACCCTCCACCGGTGGAAGAGCCGGTGGTCGCCAGTGCATCCGAGTCGTCTGCTTCTGAGGTGGCAGCGAATGCCCAGGCATCCGCGGGTGAAAATGATGCCGGCGCCGCTGATGAGGTCGACTCGACGACAGAACCCGCCGCAACGGAGGGGCAGGGTGCGCGATTGACGCTGCTGACCGATGCCCAGGCCGCCGCCTCGCGTGTCAGCGCCGACGCGCCGGAGGGTGCCGTAAGCGGCGAAGGGGAGAATGAGCGGGAACAGGCTGAGGAGACCGATGAGATGGGCCTGGGCGCCGGCGACCGGCAGGTGGTGATCTCGCCGGAAGTCCTGCAGGCGCTACACGGCGACGGGGCGCTGTCTCGCGACGCTCGGCTGCAGCGCCTCGAGAGCCAATGGGTGGAAAGCCGGGATGCACTGGAAGACGTGCGTGCCGAACGCGACGCGCTTCAGGCATCGCTTGGCGACATGCGCGCGGAACTCGATGCGATGCGAGACAGGCTGGCTGCCTTGAGCGCCGGCGGACAGGGCGAAAATGCGCCGGGAGCGGGTGGCGTCGCGTCCTCCGCCGATGAAGCACATCAAGCGTCGGACGCTCCCTGGTGGGGAGCCATTTACCAGGCGGAGACGAACCAGTCGTTGATGATGGGAGGTGCCGGCCTGGCGGCCTTGTTGGCACTCTGGGCGTTAGTGCGTCATCGTCGTCGGCGTGATCAGACCGAAGCCTATGCCTTCGGGAGCGTCCATGTCGTCGGGCCGCAAGGTGCCGGTGTGGTCGGTCCTGGCTCGGTCGCCCGCCCGCCAGAACCGGCGGCGCCGGTGCGAGCGTCCATGCCCCAGGCCGAAGCGATCAATGAAGCGGATATCTTCATCGCCTATGGACGCTACGACCAGGCGCGGGAGCTGCTGGAGGCCAGTCTCGACAAGGAGCCAGGGCGTGACGATCTGCGTCTCAAGCTGCTGATGGTGCATCTGGAACAAGGCAACCGGCATGGCGCCACTCGCCAGGCCGAGCTGCTGGAAGCAAGCACCGACCCGGCCATCCAGGCGGAGGTCGCCAGATTGATGAGCAGCCCCGTCGAGTCCTCGCCACTCTCTGCCGATCACAGCGACCCACTCGCGACAGAAGACAGCCGAAACGCTGCGGTGAACCCTCAAGCGGCGCCTGTCGAGACCCTAGATGAGGCCAAGGGGCCCGGCGAGGCACCGGCTGAGGCGGCAGTCGAGACGGCAGAGGACCCCAAGGCGGTAAGTGAGGGGGGTGATGGCAGTGTGGCACCGGACACCAAGACGCCTGAGTTGACCTCACGCGAAGACGAGCAGGGCCGCGAAATCATCGATTACCGGCCGCCGGCACTGGATCCCGCTCCCGCACCTCGTGAGGAGACGCCGATGCAGCCCAGTATCGAATTTACCTCTTCTGTCGACGCGCCTGCACCCGCTCCCGAGTCTGACGGGACAGGGCCCTCGTCGACCGGGACCTTCTTCGGTAATGACCTGTCGAAGGATTGGGAAGTCGAGGAGGTGGCCTTCCCGCCTCTCGATCAGGATAATGGCCCGCCTGCCGCTAGAGCTTCTTCTGACGCACTCGACGAGGCGCGAGAACTGCTGCAGATGGGCGATGCCGAGCGGGCTCGCTCGCTGTTGACGGATCTGGCCTCCGACGACGACGCGACGATGCGGGAGGAGGCGCGTTCCCTGCTCACCCGCCACGACCTTTGAAGGCCGCATGACGCTATTTCGACAACTCGATGAATACCTTCCCCTCGATGGCCGTCTGGCCATGGGGCTGGAGTATGACGGCAGTGCCTATTGTGGCTGGCAGCGTCTCAAGCACGCCGCCTCGGTCCAGGCCGAAGTGGAGAAGGCGCTTTCCAGGGTGGCCGGCCAGGCGATCACGGTGCACGCCAGCGGTCGCACGGATTCCGGCGTTCACGCGACCCGCCAGATCATCCATTTCGACCCTCCCGTGTTGCGGTCGGAAAAGGCCTGGGTCTTCGGGGCCAATGCCAATCTGCCCCGCGACGTTGCCGTGCGTTGGGTCAGGCCGGTGCCCGCCAGCTTCCATTCCCGCTTCAAGGCGCTGGCGCGGCGCTACCGGTATGTCATTCTCAACCAGCCCAGCCGGCCGGTGCTGGAGCGTGCCAATACCACCTGGTGTCGTGACCCCCTGGATGAGGGCGCCATGCACCTGGCCGCGCAGGCGCTGGTCGGCGAGCATGATTTCTCGAGCTTCCGCGCCGCCGGCTGTCAGTCCAAGACCCCTTGGCGCCATCTGCATTTCATCGAGGTCCACCGGCATGGACCGCTGGTGGTGATCGATGTCCAAGGCAACGCCTTCCTGAAGCACATGGTGCGCAATATCGTCGGCGCGCTGGTCACCGTCGGACGAGGGGGCGGCGGAGGCGAGTACCTCAGCGGCTTGCTGGCGCACCAGGATCGTACGCGGGGTGACGTCACGGCACCGGGCTGCGGCCTGCATTTCGTGGACTCCTTGTACGATGAGGCCTGGGGACTGCCCCGGGAGCCCCTCGGCCCCAACCTGCTTGCCTTTCTGGGCGAGTGGACAGGCGAGCGTCAACTGCCTGATTGCCCGATGATCGACTTCCGCCGTGGCAAGCCCACGGCATGGGCAAACGCCAAGGCTCGGACGCTAGGCCAGGCGGTAGAGGAGGGGAGCGATGAGTGAGCGCCGATCACCGTTGGCGCGTACGCGCATCAAGTTCTGTGGCCTGACGCGGGAGCAGGATGTCGACGCCGCTGTCGCGGCCGGTGCCGATGCGCTGGGCTTTGTGCTTTGGCCGGGAAGCAAGCGTGGCATCGATGCGTCTCGCCTGGCCAGGCTGAGCGCCCGCGTACCGGCCTTCGTCACGCGGGTGGGGCTCTTCGTCGATCAGTCGCCGGCTCTCATTGCTCGATGCACCGAGTCGCTGGATCTCCTGCAGTTCCACGGCGATGAGCCACCTGCGCTCTGCTCGTCCTTTACCCATCCATGGATCAAGGCGCTGCGCATGCGCGACGGCCTGGATCTGCACGCGGCCGTCGAGGCTTATGACGGCGCCCGGGCCGTGTTGCTCGATGCCTATCGTCCCGGGGTGCCGGGCGGCACTGGCGAGACCTTCGACTGGTCGCGAATCCCCGCAAGTCTGGCAAAACCTGTTATCCTCGCCGGAGGCCTGACAGCGGCCAATGTGGCCGACGCCATCGCAAGGGTTCGGCCCTTCGCGGTGGATGTTTCAGGCGGCGTCGAAGCCGATACTGGCATCAAGGATCCCGAGCGGATGCTGGCCTTCGTGGACGCTGTGCGTCGCGCAGACCACGCTGATCTGAGCGGCTGACTGGCGCTGTTTGTAATGAGCATACTCCTCTCTCCCTGTGACCCTGTGAGGTGTCTTTCGTGAGCAAGTTCAGTGACCTGACCCGACTGCCGGATGCCCTTGGCCATTTCGGTGCCTACGGTGGCCGGTTCGTTTCGGAGACCCTGAGCTTCGCCCTGGATGATCTGACCAAGACGTACTTGAGTCTGCGCGATGATCCGGATTTCCAGGCGGAATTCGATTATGACCTGGCCCACTTCGTGGGTCGGCCGTCACCCCTCTATCATGCCGAGCGATGGTCCAAGCAGCTCGGGGGGGCGCAGATCTGGCTCAAACGCGAAGACCTGAACCACACCGGCGCGCACAAGGTGAACAACACCATCGGCCAGGCGTTGCTGGCCAAGAGGAGCGGCAAGCCGCGGGTGATCGCCGAAACCGGTGCAGGCCAGCACGGTGTGGCCACCGCCACCGTCGCGGCGCGCCTGGGTCTCGAGTGCGAAGTCTACATGGGCGCCGAGGACGTGCAGCGCCAGAAGCTCAACGTCTACCGGATGCGTCTGCTGGGCGCCAACGTGATTCCGGTCGAGTCGGGGACCCGCACGCTCAAGGACGCCATGAACGAGGCGCTGCGCGACTGGGTCGCCAATGTCGACAATACCTTCTACATCATCGGGACCGTGGCGGGGCCGCATCCGTACCCGATGCTGGTACGCGACTTCAATGCGGTGGCGGGGCGCGAGGCTCGACGTCAGTCGTTCGAGGAATTCGGCCAGTTGCCGGACGCGCTTATCGCCTGTGTCGGCGGCGGCTCGAATGCGATGGGCCTGTTCTATCCGTTCGTGGAAGACGACGAGGTTGCCATGTACGGTGTCGAGGCCGGGGGGGACGGGGTCGAAACCGGTCGGCATGCGGCGCCGCTGGCGTCCAATGCCCCGCGCGGCGTGCTCCACGGCAACCGCACCTATCTGATGTCTGACGAGGGAGGCCAGGTATCCAATACCCACTCGATCTCGGCGGGCCTGGATTATCCGGGTGTCGGACCTGAACACGCGCTGTGGAAAGACGTCGGCAGGGTCCAGTACGTGGCCGCCAATGACAACGACGTGCTCGAGGCGTTTCGTGAGCTGACCCACGTCGAGGGCATCATGCCGGCCCTGGAAACTGCCCATGCGCTGGCCTATGCCAAGGTGCTGGCTCCGACCATGCGCGCCGACCAGAACATCATCATCAATCTTTCCGGACGGGGCGACAAGGACATCCTGACCGTCGCCAAGCTTGACGGCATCGAGATCTAAGGGACCATGATGAACCGAATCGACCAGCGTTTCGCCGACCTCAAGACCCAGGGCCGCAAGGCGTTGATTCCCTACATCACCGCCGGCGACCCGGCGCCCGAACATACCGTGAGCTTCATGCATGCCATGGTGGAGGCGGGCGCCGACATCATCGAGCTGGGTGTCCCGTTCTCCGACCCCATGGCCGACGGCCCGGTAATCCAGAAGGCCTGCGAGCGTGCCCTGAAGCATGGAGTCCGCCTATCGCACCTGTTCGCCATGGTGAGCGAGTTTCGCCAGCAGGACACCCATACGCCGGTGGTGCTGATGGGGTATCTCAACCCCATCGAGCGTATCGGCCTGGAGGCCTTTGCCGAGCAAGCAGCAGCAGCGGGCGTGGATGGCGTGCTGACCGTCGACATGCCGCCCGAGGAGGCCAGTGAGTTCGGGCCTGTGTTGAAGGCGCAAGGACTTGCGTCGATCTTCCTCGTGGCCCCTACCACTTCCAACGCCCGGGCCGCTACAATATGCGCCCACGGTGAGGGCTATCTGTATTATGTCTCGCTCAAGGGCGTGACCGGGTCGGCCATTCTCGATGCCGCAGATGTGGCTCAGCACCTCGCGCCGCTGCGCGAAATGACCGACCTGCCGCTGTGCGTCGGCTTCGGTATCCGCGACGGCGCCTCGGCGGCGGAAGTTGCCAAGGTGGCGGATGGCGTGATCGTCGGCAGCGCATTGGTCACCCGCATCGCCGACAATGCCCAGACACCCGACCGTATCAGTGGAGAACTCAAGGCGGTGCTTGGCGAGATGCGTCAGGCACTCGACGCCTTGAGCGCCGGCTGAAGGCCGGCATGACCCCCTGATTCGCTTCGTCGCCCGGCGCGCCCGGGCGCCAACCACATGACGGAACCTCTTCTGACATGAGCTGGCTAGACAAGATCGTGCCCTCCATGGGTCGCATTCAGCGCAAGGATCGCCGGGCAAGCGTGCCCGATGGTCTCTGGCGAAAGTGTCCCAAGTGCGAGGCGGTGCTCTATCTCCCCGAACTCGAGAAGCACCATAACGTCTGCCCCAAGTGCGACCATCACCTGCGCCTGACGGCGCGCAAGCGGCTTGACTGGTTTCTCGACAAGGAGGGTCGTGAAGAACTGGCGACCGAGGTCGAGCCGGTCGATCGGCTCAAGTTTCGCGACTCGAAGAAATACAAGGATCGCCTGGCGGCGGCGCAGAGGGAAACTGGCGAACGAGACGCGCTGATTACCATGCGTGGGTCCCTCGATGGGCTACCGGTCGTCGTGGTGTCCTTCGAGTTCACCTTCATGGGCGGGTCCATGGGGAGTGTGGTCGGTGAAAAATTCGTTCGTGCCGCTACCCTGGCCCTCGAAGAACGGATTCCACTGATCTGTTTTGCCGCTTCCGGCGGAGCGCGGATGCAAGAAGCGCTCTTCTCGCTGATGCAGATGGCGAAGACGTCGGCCGCGCTCGAAAAGCTCAAGCAGCACGGCGTACCGTACATTTCGGTACTCACCGACCCGGTATTCGGCGGTGTCTCGGCCTCGCTTGCCATGCTTGGCGATATCAACGTCGCCGAACCCAACGCCTTGATCGGTTTCGCGGGTCCCCGTGTCATCGAGCAGACGGTGCGCGAGCAACTCCCCGAAGGGTTCCAGCGTAGCGAATTTCTGCTCGAGCACGGCACTGTCGACATGATCGTTCATCGCCGCGACATGCGTTTGCGTCTCGGAAGTCTGTTGCGCAAATTGACGCATCATCCGGCCCATGGCGCCCCTCCCGAGGCATCCGAATGGGAGCCCGACCTGGTCGATATTGCCGAGCAGGACGATGTTGGCGTCGAAGAAGCACATCCCGAACCAGACGTGTCGCCCGCCGCCGAACGCGAGGAAGTTGATCGCGAT
This sequence comes from Halomonas sp., assembly GCA_035581765.1. Lineage (GTDB taxonomy): Bacteria > Pseudomonadota > Gammaproteobacteria > Pseudomonadales > Halomonadaceae > Halomonas. The sequence goes on along the minus strand of DATISN010000059.1, from coordinate 6,575 downwards.
GAACGCGCTGACGGTTCGCGCTGATCGCCATCGCAATGAACCCCATGGCTTCCCCAACCACACTGGATGCCTGGCTGGCCCGTCTGGAAGCCGCTCACCCAATGGGCATCGACCTGGGACTCGAACGCGTGGCCCGGGTCGCGAGGCGCATGGGGTTGCTGGACGCCCCCTTGGCCGAACGTCTCATTACGGTGGCCGGGACCAATGGCAAGGGCTCCACGGTGGCCATGCTCGACGCGCTGGCCCAGGCCCATGGCCTGTCGACGGTGGCGTATACCTCTCCACATCTCCTGCGCTACAACGAGCGGCTGCGACTGGCGGGTGTCGAAGCTGCGGATGCCTTGCTGATCGAGGGTTTTACCGCGGTGGAAAGGGCGCGCGTCGACGGCACGCCGATCAGCCTGAGTTATTTCGAAGTCGGCACCCTGTGCGCCCTCTGGGTCATTTCGCGACAGCGACCCGACCTGGCCATTCTCGAGGTGGGTCTGGGGGGACGTCTCGATGCCGTCAACATCATTGACCCCGACGTCGCTGTCGTCACTACCGTGGCTCTGGATCATGCCGCCTACCTGGGCAATGATCTCGAGGATATCGGTCGTGAGAAGGCAGGCATCCTGCGTGCGGGCCGCCCGGCGGTCCTGGGTAGCGCATTGCTTCCGGGCAGTGTGCGGGAGGTGGCACACGCGTTGGGCACCCCGGTGTTCGCTCTGGACGAGGCATTTTGCCGCCAGGGTGGCGGAGACGACCGTGACGACGAGGGCTGGTGCTGGAGCGGGTGTGACCTGGAAGGGAAAACGGTGGAGATCGATGCGCTGCCCGATCCAGGATTGCCGCTGGATAATGCCGCCACGGCCCTGCAAGCGCTGGCGCTGGCGGGGGTTGAATTGAACGCGGTGGCCTGTCGTCGCGCCCTGGCAGCGGTCCGCTTGCCCGGCCGCATGCAGTGGCGGGGGCAATGGTGTCTTGATGTCGGTCACAACCCTCATGCCGCTGCCTACCTGGCGTCTCGCCTGACGGCACGCCCCTGCGCTGGCCGAACGATCGCGCTGCTGGGAATGCTCGTCGACAAGGATGCCGATGGCGTCATCGAGGCCCTTCAGCCGGCCGTGGATGCCTGGGTGGCGGTGAGTCTCGAGGGTGACAGGGCGCGCACGGCCACAGATCTAGCGGCCCGTGTGATCGCCCAAGGCGGCACTGTCTTGCGCTGCGCCGATTCGCCTGACGCCGGTGCCGCCTGGCTGGCGACGCATCTATTGCCCGAGGATCGGGTGCTGGTATGCGGCTCCTTCTTTACCGTGGCAGCCGTGCTGAGGAGATGGCAGGCCGCGGAACAGACTGACGTGAATGATTCGCCCATGGAGGGAGCACCATGAAATACGGAATGCGCGAGCGACTCAGCGGCGCCGTGATCCTGATCGCACTGGGGGTGATCTTCGTGCCCATGCTGTTCGATGAGCCGGCGCCACGGGATGAACGCCCCGAGCCGGCGCTGACGATCGAGGAGCCAGTGCACGTCGAGCGCCAGGATGTGCCTGACCCGGAGCCCCCGTCGAGCCTTGGCGAGATTCGCTTTCCCTCCGACACGGCGTCGCAGACATCCGAGCCCGTCGTTGAAGGGACTGCGACCCAGGCAAGTGAGGCGGTGGCGAGCGGCGAGCCTGAGTCACCCGAGCCCGATGGATCGTCACCCACGGTATCAGCCCGCGATGATGCGTCTGCCGAAAACCCAACCGACGTGGATCCGCCGGGCGACGTTTCGCCGGGCGACGACCCCATCGCCGAACTGGCGCGAGCCGCTGAACAACGCCTGTCACAGGACGAACCGCCCGCCGAGACCGATGCCCCGAGCGCAACGGCGGCGACCGCGTCGGGAGGCTGGGCCGTTCAGGTGGGTAGCTTCGGTCAGTCGGAAAATGCCGAGCGCTTGCGATCCCAGCTGGCCGAGCAGGGGTTCAACGCCTTCAGTCGGCCCCGTGACAATGATCTGACGACAGTGTATGTCGGGCCTTTCGAGTCGTCGGAGGCCGGCGAGCAAGCCATGGGTGAGCTCAAGGAGCAAGCGAACCTCCAGGGCCTGCTGGTACGCGTTAGGGATTGATATGCTGCTGACCTGGCTCGACTGGATATTCATCGTGGTGCTGACCGTCACCACCCTCACAGGATTTCTGCGTGGCCTGATCCGAGAAGCCCTGGGCCTGGCCGCATGGATCATCGCCTTGTTCGCCGCCCGCCTGCTTGCCCAGCCAGTGGCGGACCTGCTGGCCGGCGTGATCGATAATGCGGATGGTCGCCTGGTGCTGGCGTTCGTGCTGGTGATTTTTGCGGTGGTGCTACTGTGCGGCATCGTCATTCGTCTGGTCCACGCCGCCGTGGAGTGGGTCGGGATGGGACTGTTCAACCGCGTGATGGGAGCCGCTTTCGGCGGAGCCAAGGGGGGTGCGTTCCTGGTGCTGGTGACCATTCTCATCTCTCTCACGCCACTGGCTCAACTGGACGCCTGGCAGGGTGCGCAGCTGCGACCGACCTTCGAAGACTTGCGCAACTGGGCGGTCAGCCAACTGGAAACCTGGGAAGGAGAACTTCCCGGCACCTCCGAATCCCTGCCTAGCCTAACGATGCCCTTCGGCGAGCAGGAACCCCGCCCCTCCATCGAGAACACGAGCAAGACGACCGATCAGCCCTGAACCAGTAATCCCGGGCGGGCCGCATGAGCGGCTTACCGACCAAGGCAAGCGAGGAAAGGTGACATGTGCGGAATCGTTGGCCTGATGGCCAAGCAAGCGGTTAACCAGGGGATCTACGATGCCCTGACGGTGCTACAGCATCGCGGACAGGACGCCGCTGGCATGATGACCTGGCATGAAGGCCGTTTCCTGCTGCGCAAGAGCAACGGACTGGTGAGGGACGTTTTTCACACGCGTCACATGTCTCGCTTGAAGGGCAATCTTGGCATCGGTCATGTGCGCTACCCGACGGCGGGCTCCTCCAGCGAAGCGGAGTCACAGCCCTTCTACGTCAATTCTCCCTATGGCATCTGCCTGGCCCACAACGGCAACCTGACCAATTCCGATCAGCTCAAGCAGGAGCTGTTTTCCTCCGATCTTCGGCATATCAATACCAGCTCCGACTCCGAGGTGCTGCTCAATGTCTTCGCCCATGAGTTGGGCAAGCAGGGGCCACATCTCAAGCCCGGCGACATCTTCGATGCCGTACGCCGGGTGCATCGCCGCTGTCGGGGCGGATACGCGGCGGTGGCGATGATCAATGGGGTCGGCCTGGTGGCCTTCCGCGATCCGCATGGCATTCGCCCCGTGGTGTTCGGCACCCGTGAGGACGTCAACGGCCAGGACGTGATGATCGCCTCCGAATCGGTGGCACTGGACGTCGGTGGCTTCGAGCTGCATCGGGACCTCGGTCCGGGCGAGGCCATTTTCGTCGACATGTCCGGCGAGATTCACACGCAACAGTGTGCCGATCATCCGCAGCTGACGTCCTGTATCTTCGAGCACGTCTACCTGTCGCGTCCGGATTCCATTCTCGATGGAGCCTATGTCTACGGCACGCGCATGCAGATGGGCCGCAAGCTAGGTGATCGCATCCGGAGTGACTGGCCAGAGCACGACATCGATGTGGTCATCCCCATCCCCGACACCTCGCGTACCTCGGCGCTGGAGCTTGCGCAACATCTGGGCGTGACCTACCGCGAAGGCTTCATGAAGAATCGCTATATCGGGCGGACCTTCATCATGCCGGGGCAGACCCAGCGCAAGAAATCGGTGCGCCAGAAGCTCAATGCCATCGACATCGAGTTCAAGGGCAAGAACGTGCTGTTGGTGGACGATTCCATCGTGCGGGGCACTACCTGCAGGCAGATCATCCAGATGGCTCGCGAGGCCGGCGCCAACAAGGTCTATTTCGCCTCCGCCGCCCCGCCGGTGCGCTACCCCAATGTCTATGGTATCGACATGCCGGCGGCCGTCGAGTTGATCGCTCACGGACGCAGCGAAGCCGAAGTGGGTGAGCTGATCGGTGCCGACCGGATCTTCTATCAGGACCTCGACGACCTGAAGGCCGCCTGCCGCGAGGTCAATCCAGCGCTGACGGCCTTCGACTGTTCGGTCTTCGACGGCAACTATGTCACCGGTGACATCGACGCCCGGTACTTGAGCGACCTCGAGGCCTCGCGCAACGACATGGCGAAGGAGCAGCAGAGCGCAGGTGACCATGCCCTTGTAGGGATGCACAATCAGGAAGATGGACTCGACGACTGAGGGGACGATCATGCACGACGAGCATTCACCGCAGGCTGGTTGGGAACTGGAAACCCTGGCGATCCGCGCCGGTCACCAGCGCACCCATGAGCAGGAGCACGGCGAGCCGATCTTTCCCACCTCGAGCTTTGTGTATGGCAGTGCCGCCGAGGCGGCGCGCAAATTCGGTGGCGAGGAGCCCGGCAACATCTATTCCCGCTTCACCAATCCCACGGTGCGCACGTTCGAACAACGTCTTGCGGCGATGGAAGGCGGGGAGCGCTGTGTGGCCACCAGTTCCGGCATGTCGGCGATCCTTTCCACTGCCTTGGCTTTGCTCAAGGCCGGTGATGAGATCGTGGCCTCACGCTCGTTGTTCGGCTCAACGGTCAGTCTTTTCGACAAGTATCTGGGCAAGCTTGGGATCACCACGCGCTACGTCGAGCTGTCTAATCTCGACGCCTGGGAGGCGGCGATGACCCCGGCAACCAAGCTGCTGTTCGCCGAGACACCCTCAAATCCCTTGTCCGAGATCGTCGATATCGCGGCCCTGGCCGAAATCGCCCATCGACACGATGCCCTGCTGGCCATCGACAATTGCTTTCTGACCCCGGTACTGCAGAAGCCGCTGGCGCTGGGGGCGGACCTGGTCATCCACTCGGCGACCAAGTACCTGGACGGCCAGGGGCGTGCCATCGGCGGGGCGGTCGTGGGTCGGGACAAGGAACTCGAGGAGTTGTTCGGCGTGGTGCGCACCTGCGGCCCGTGCATGAGTCCTTTCAATGCCTGGATCTTCACCAAGGGACTCGAGACATTGAACCTGCGTATGCGCGCCCACTGTGATAACGCTCTGGTGCTGGCACGCTGGCTCGATCAGCATCCTGCCGTCACGAAGGTGCACTTCAGCGGGCTCGAGGATCATCCGCAGCATGACCTGGCGGCCCGCCAGCAGCGGGGGTTCGGTGCGGTGCTGGGATTCGAGGTCAAGGGGCGGCGCGAGGCGTCCTGGTCGGTGATCGATGCGACCCGGATGCTCTCCATCACCGGCAATCTGGGTGACGTCAAGTCGACGATCACCCATCCGGGTACCACGACCCACGGTCGGCTTTCCGACGATCAGAAGGCCATCGCCGGCATCAGCGAGAACCTGATCCGCGTGTCGGTGGGCCTGGAGTCGTTGGACGACATTCGCGGGGATCTGGCCCGCGGGTTGGATGCCCTGGTCTGAGACCGAGAAATCTACCGTTGGCCCATTCCTGTCGCCGCCCGCCACGATCGCCGTGGCGGGCGGCTTCGTTTTTTCCGAACCAGGCATTCGGCTTTTTTCAGCAGATGGCGATGCTGCGCTACGATATGCTGCAATTCTACGAGACCATCGAAGAGGCGAACGAGATGTGGCGCAACACTCGCTCCGGCTGGGGGCTCGTCAGCATCGCCCTGCACTGGCTGAGCGCCCTGGCGATCGTCGGACTGTTCGCCCTGGGATGGTGGATGACGGATCTGGGCTACTACGATGACTGGTATAACCTGGCGCCGTGGTGGCATCGTTCGGTGGGTGTGCTGCTGCTCGTCGCCACCCTGCTCAGGGTGGTCTGGCGACTCGTGTTGCCGGTGCCGGTCGCCCGCGGTCCTCGCCTCGAGCGCATCGCCGCACATATTGGGCACATTGGCTTGTACGTATTGATGCTGGTGGTGCTGGTCAGTGGTTATTTGATCTCCACCGCCGACGGGCGTGGTATCGATGTCTTCGGCTGGTTTGAAGCGCCCGCGCTCGTCAGCGATCTGCCCAACCAGGCCACGCTGGCAGGCACCCTCCATTGGTACAGTGCGCTGGCGCTGATCATCCTGGCCGCGGGCCATGCCCTGGCGGCCCTCAAGCATCATCTGGTCGATCGCAATGATGTCCTGTTGCGCATGATCGACCCGACCCGTTCACGCCGTCGCCGAGACGCCGAATGACCGATATATTTCCCTCAAGGAGACTTTCAAGATGTTCAAGAAAACCGTGTTGGCTGCAACCCTGGCAGCTGCCTGCATCCCGCTGACTCAGGCTCAGGCCGCCGATTACACCATTGACACCGAAGGGCAGCACGCCTTCGTGCAATTCAAGATCAGTCACCTGGGCTATTCCTACATCCTGGGCAGTTTCGAGGACTTCAGTGGCGAGTTCAGCTACGACCCCGAGGACCTGAGTGCCTCATCGGTCGAGGTCGAGGTCGATGTGGCGAGCCTCAACAGCAACCATGCAGAACGCGACAAGCACATCCTGAGCGATGATTTCCTGGATGCCGGCGAGTACCCGACGGCCACCTTCGCCTCTACCGG
>DATISN010000058.1:0-4311 GCA_035581765.1 Halomonas sp. | reverse complement strand
GACTGGTATTTTTCGCTGTCGGGCAGCTACGCCCGCCTGGGCATGACGCTGTTCGGTGATGTCGAGCCCTGGCTGGAGGCACAGCTTCAGGAGCGCCTGGTCGCACCGAGCGGCATCGAGGCCGCCCTGGCCGAGGTGCAGGGGGCGTATCCACAGCAGTTGGCCGGCATGCAGCAGCGGCTGGTGGATCAACTGACCCAACAGCTTTATGAGCGTTATGCGCCTCAGCAGGTCAGCACACCGGAAGCGTCTCAGCCGGCCGAGGACGTGCTTGATCTCGATGAAGTGCTGAAGCGATCGCTGGGCGAGGAATGGGACATGGCGCGCTGGAGTACGGCGGTGGCGGGAGGCGCCAGCCTTGGCATGCTGACGGGGCGAGCCCTCGCCCGGCGTCTCGGTGCTGCCGTGGTGATGCAGGGCGGCCGCATGGCGATGCGCAGCCTGCTGGCGCGCCTGGGAGTGGTCACCGCCCGGTCGCTGGCCTCGGGTGGCATGGTGGCCGCCGCCACTGCGCCGAGCGGCCCGGGGGCGCTGATGGCGGGAGCGACCACGTCCGCGGTGACACTGGCCGGTTTCGCCGGCAGTGAATACGCGCTTCTCAAGGTTCAGGAGGCGCGTCATCGACCGACCATGCAGGCGCAGTTGCTGGGCGAGATCGACCGTGCGCACCAGGCGCTTGTCGACACACTCGACGCCAGGACCTCGGCCAGCGCCATGGCGACGGGCGATCGGCTGGCGGGTCGCTTCAGCTCGGAAAGCAGAGGCGACGAATCGCCGCAGGCGTATCGCATCCTCGGCCGGCGGAGCGAATAGCGGCATCAGGCGCCGTGCAACCGACGATGCAGGCCGCGGATGCGTTCGGCGAATTCCGGCACCGGGCCTTCAGTCACCGCGTTGGCTCTACTTAGTCACCGCGTTGGCCCTGAGCCACCGCGTTGAGTACCCCCTCTTGGAAAAGCGCCTGCATGCAAAGGGCAGGGCACAGGCCCTGCCCTTTGTCACCTCCGGACGAATTGGGGACGGCCTGGGAAGAGTGACTAGACGTAGAAGTCCAGGTCCTCTTGAGCCTTGAGCAGGTCCCGCATTACGATCGGATCGTCACCGAAGAAGAAGATGAGGCCCCAGTGCGTGCCGAAAGCCGACCGGTCCGGAACCGTCTCTTCGGCCGGCGCGACCAACTCATGGGACTCGAAGTACGGATGCTCGATGGTTTCCTTGGGCATCTCCAGCTTGCTGACGACACGGCGCCGGGGATACACGCCAAAGCAGCCCGCATAGCCTTTTGCGTCGACCACTTCGCGGGGGAAGAAGGCCTCGACCTCTTCCTTGGTGCTCTTGGGGTCGAAGACCAGCATCGAGGCTTGATAGGCACTGAATCCGTAAGCGCGCTCGATGAGTTCGAAGGCCTTGAAACCGGGTGGGCGATAGGCGACCTCGCCGAAGTACATCTCGCCGTCCGCGGCCACGAAGTACTCGGGATGGATCAGACCGAACTGGATGTCGAATGTCTTGATCAACTTCTTGATCTGCTGGGTGATGGCATCGCGCCAGCTCTCAAGTTCCTTGGTGGCGGGAACGAATACCGAATAGCCCAGGGTCACGTACTCGGAGATGTTGAGGAACTTGATCTCACCATCGTGGATCCATGCCTCGACGGCAAACTCCCAGCCATCAAGGTGACTTTCCATCAGCAAGGGATATTCTTCGGCCGGTATACTCTCTATCTCGTCGATCTTGCGGATCATGCGGTGTCCAAGACAACCGGCCTTGTCGAAGGCCTTGACGTGAATCGGGTCATCCGGGTCGCCGTCGAGCTTGAGCAGCGTCTGGTTGACACGTTTCATGAAGCGGATAATGTCGTCTTTCTCGTGTGCCTCCTCGAAGATTCCCACCCGAATGCCGCCAAGCTGGGCGCGGCGCTTCATCAGTGCCTTGTCGCGAAACAGGATAGATTGCCCGTACATGCGAGGGTTGTCCATGAGCACGGAGTTGATCGCGCCTGACCATTCGACGGTTTCCTCGAACAGCGGTATGGCCACATCAACGCCTTCCGCCTTAAGATGCTCCGCGATTTCCATGGATCGATCATTCAGGCGCACGAAATCCCATGGAATGTACGGGATCTTGTTGGCTTCGCAGAAATCGGCGGCCCAATCGGGCGCCACCACCACGTAGCGGCGGTCAAACTTCTGCGCGGCCTTGATGGCGTTGACGCTCCAGCCCAGCAGCGCGATGTAGCCCTTGTTGGGGTCCTTGGGCGTTTCCGTTCCGCGGACCGAATCCATTGTCGGGTCGGTCCAGCTTGATACGTCTTTGGCGTTCGGGGTGTCTGAAACAGTCGACATAGGTTGCTCTCCTTTGCGTTGAGCAGAAATATAACGCTCGATTTTTAGCGGTCTTGTCGAGCGTAAGTGCCAAGCATCTTCGGACTATCGCCCCGACGCCCAGCTAGCCTGGGCCAGTTGCATGGCCTGATCTACTTCGTTAGCGGGTATATCGGTCGGTTCGCCCTTTTCGAGCGGGTCGTAGTGAAAGACGTATAACCGCGATGCGAACTGGGCGACCGGTAGCGAGGCCTCACCGTAGCGTTCGCCATTGCCTTGGGTCGATGTGACGATTCCCTGTCCCCAGTCTTGCCCACTGTCGTTGTTGGGGTTGAAGAAGTAAACACGCATGACCTGGCTTGGATAGAGCGCGAGGCGCTGGATCGTGATCGCGTGCCAGCCGAGAAAACGCGTGGCGCTATCGGTCACGGCGATACCCGCGGGTTGCGGATTGATCACCGGGATGTTGCCGTTGTAGAAGGGGTGATACGCCGCATAAAAGTCACGGATGAAGCCTTCGAAGTCCTTCAAGCCGCCGGTAAAAACATCGACCGCGATGCGGAACCCATGGCCGACATGATCACCATGGAACTCGGCGTTGACCCACTTGTGGGGATCCTCTCCGCGCCCGGCACTGCGGCGTCCCATTTCGAAGTAGATGCGATCGAGGTGAGGCACGGTGAGCAGGGAGACGGCGTCCACGTCCACGGGTGGCTCGGCGGCGAGGCCTGCGCCGAGCTCGCGGGAGGAAATGCTGTGACCTTCGAAGCGCATCACGATCTCGTCGTCTCGCGCCGCCCAGGCGACGATCTGAAGCAGGTCAGCCGGCGTATTGAACGCCCACATGGACAAGGCGCGTGTCGACTGGCAGGTGGGGTAATTACCCTGACCCACGCCCAGCGGCAGGCCGAGCACATTGAGAACGTCGGCGAGCAGAAAGCATTCCGGCGAGCGACGGTTCCCAAGGACCGCCACGATTTTGCGTGACGCGGCATCGCACAATCTCAGGCGTAGCTGCCGCCACAGCGACGCGGCCACCGGAGGCGAGTACAGGATGCCTCGCTCGAGCATCATGGCGAGACCATAGACGGCCTGGCTGGTTTCGGCGAAAAGGGCCTCATCGATCAGCGTGTGAATCAACGCCGGGTAGCAGTGAAAGGCGTCTGCCCCCGTATGGCTCAGGCCGAGCGCCGTGGGGATCAGCTCATTCCATCGGTTTCGAAGGTAGCGTATGAATCCCGGCATGTAGGGCGAGACCAGGCCGGTGCGGTGCATGGCCTGCGCGAAGGCAATGGCCTCCTGCAGCAAGGCCGCGTCGTCCATGCTCGCCAGCCGCTCGGCGTACACCTCAAAACCGGGGTCTTCGCGGCAGCCGTCGGTGGGACCGAAGACGGCATTGACGAGGTTGCGGGCATCCTCGCCGACGTCTCCCACTGGGGTTTCCGGCGTGTTCAGGCAAGCGGCAATCTGGGTCACCATCTGCTTGACGCCATCGACCTGGACCGGGCGTTGCGCCAGGATTCGCCAGACCTCGGCCACCAGATGTTCCAGAAGATTCCGGTAGCCCAGGTGTTCCAGCAGGTAGTGATACAACTTCTGGACGGCGTACCCGAGCCGGTCAGGCCGCAGCCGGTCGCTCTCTTGCAGGTCGCTGACCACGATATCGAGGTTCATGGCCATCACCTGAGCGAGAAAGTGATGAGCGTACTCCGCCGAAACGGAAGGGTGCGAATAGTCGCCCTTGGCGACCGCCAGCAAGCGAATCTGGCTCAGGCTTTCGACCAGCGTGGCCACCGGGTCGCCATGGCGTACGGTACGGACGGCAAGCGAAGGCACCAGTGTCTGAGGATAATTCCAGTCGCTGCCCCCGAAGAACCCGGCGGCCTCGATTGCCGCTATGCGTGAGTAGAGGGCTTCCAGCCCTCTGGCATCGAACATCAGGGGTCGTGCCGCATCGATGACCTCGAAGACGGGAGAGACTTCAGCA
>DATISN010000057.1:0-22919 GCA_035581765.1 Halomonas sp. | reverse complement strand
CAGGGCTTCATCAGGAAGCTGCTGCAGGACCCGAAAATTCTCGAGCAGGCGTTGGATATCGCCCGCCGCCAGCTATCGGAGGGCAACCGGGAAGGCGCCATGGCGCGGATCGCCAACGAGATCTCCGACACCACCAGCGTGCACATTCCCGAAGACCCGGCGGAGCACTCCGAGGCCGACCGATTGTTCCTGCAGGTGTTAAAGGAAGTGATCGACGAGGAGCAGGCGCTCTACTGACCGGCGCCCTCCGGGAAAACCGCTCGGGCTGCGGATGCAGGCAAGGCCGAAGATGGCTACAATCGACGGTCTGATTTTCTTGGGAATCCCACCGCCGACATGTCGATTACCGCACGCCACCCGCGAAAGATCCTGGTCACCAGCGCCCTGCCCTACGCCAACGGCTCGATCCACCTGGGCCATCTGCTGGAGTACATCCAGACCGATATCTGGGTACGCTTCCAGAAGAGCCGTGGCCAGGAGTGTTATTACGTCTGTGCCGACGATGCCCATGGCACCGCCATCATGCTGCGCGCCGAGCAGGAAGGCATCAGCTCAGAGGCGCTGATCGAGCGCGTGTCACGGGAACATCAGAGCGACTTCGCCACCTTCGGCGTGGCCTTCGACAACTATCATTCGACCCACTCCAGCGAGAACCGCGACTTCAGCGAGCTGATCTACAAGCGCTTGCGCGACAAGGGGCACATCGCTACCCGCGATATCGAGCAGATGTACGATCCGGTCAAGGGATTGTTTCTCGCCGACCGCTTCATCAAGGGCACCTGCCCGACGTGCAAGGCCGAGGGCCAGTACGGTGACAACTGCGAGGCCTGTGGCGCCACCTACACGCCAGCGGAGCTGATCGACCCCGTCTCGGCCATCTCGGGCGCCACCCCGGAGGTCAGAAGCTCGACGCACTTCTTCTTCAAGCTGCCCGACTTTGCCGACTTCCTGAAGCGCTGGATCCATGACGATCACGTTCAGCCGCAGATCCGCAACAAGCTCATGGAGTGGTTCGAGTCCGGCTTCAACGAGTGGGACATCTCTCGTGATGCGCCCTACTTCGGGTTCGAGATTCCCGATGCGCCCGGCAAGTTCTTCTACGTCTGGCTGGATGCGCCGATCGGCTATCTCGCCAGTTTCAAGAACCTCTGCGACCGCGAAGGCATCGACTTCGACAGCTTCTGGCGACAGGACTCTGACGCCGAGGTCTATCATTTCATCGGCAAGGACATCGTCTATTTCCATGCCCTGTTCTGGCCGGCCATGCTGCATGGGGCGGACCTGCGCACTCCCACCGCGGTCAACTGCCACGGCTTCGTCACCGTGAACGGTGCCAAGATGTCCAAGTCGCGCGGCACCTTCATCAAGGCCGCCACCTACGCCGAATATCTCAACCCCGAGTACCTACGCTACTACTTCGCCGCCAAGCTCTCCTCGGGCGTCGACGATCTCGACCTCAACCTCGAGGACTTCGCCGCCCGGGTGAACTCGGACCTGGTCGGCAAGGTCGTCAATATCGCCAGTCGCTGCGCGGGTTTCGTCAAGAAACTGGGCCACGGGCACCTCTCCCGTCACTGCGCCGAACCCGCGATGGTCGCTCGGTTCATCACCGCCGGCGACATGATCGCCGAGGACTTCGAGGCCCGCGAGTTCGGCCGCGCCATGCGCAAGGTGATGGAACTGGCCGACGAGGCCAATACCTACATCGCCGAAAAGGAACCCTGGGCTCTCGCCAAGCAGGACGGTCGCGACGAAGAGGTACTGGACATCTGCTCGGTGGGTATCAACCTGTTCCGCCAGCTGATGGTCTATCTTGCGCCCGTGGTACCCGCCATGGCCGAAGGCGCGCGGCAGTTCCTCCAGATCGACTCACTGGACTGGCACAGTCGCCACGAGCTGCTGGTCGGCCATGAGATTGCCAAGTTCAAGCCGTTGATGACCCGCATCGAACGAGACAGGATCGACGCCATGATCGAGGCGTCGAAGGAGGATCTGGTGGAAGAGCAGAAACTCAAGGAGACCCCGAAAGGCCCTCTCGCCGACGAGCCCATCGCCGACGAGATCACCTTCGACGACTTCGCCAAGGTGGATCTGCGTATCGTGCGCATCGCCAAGGCCGAGTATGTCGAGAAGGCGGACAAGCTGCTCAAGCTGACGCTGGATCTGGGCGGCGAGAACCGCACGGTCTTCGCGGGGATTCGCTCGGCCTACGCACCCGAGGCGCTCGAAGGTCACCTGACGGTCATGGTGGCCAATCTGGCCCCTCGCAAGATGCGCTTCGGTGTCTCGGAGGGCATGGTGCTCGCGGCCGGCAATGAGGCGGGCATCTACCTGCTCGAACCCCACACTGGCGCCGAGCCCGGTCAGCGGGTGAAGTAAGTCTGTCGACGAGAAGCCAGTGAGTAGCCACCTCGACCTGATCGATGCGATCGATGCCGAACTGCCGCAAACACAGTGCGGGCAGTGTGGCCACCCTGGCTGTCGCCCCTACGCCGAGGCCATCGCTGCCGGCGGGCCGATCAACGCGTGTCCGCCCGGCGGCGAAACCACCGTCGCACATTTGGCCGCCGTGACCGGACGCGCCGTCGTTCCACTCGCCCAGCCGGCGCAGTCACCGCTGCTGGCCCGTATCCGCGAGGCCGAGTGCATCGGCTGTACCAAGTGCGTTCAGGCCTGCCCGGTCGATGCCATCCTGGGTGCCGCCAAGCGCATGCATACGGTCATCGAGTCGGAGTGCACCGGTTGCGAGCTCTGCGTGGCGCCCTGCCCGGTGGACTGCATCGACATCCTGCCCCATCCCGCCTGGGAAGCCGCCGAAAGCGAGGCCGAGCGGCAAGATTACCTCGCCCGGCGCGCGGCACTGGGACGTCGGCGTTTCGAGGCCCGCAACCAGCGGCTGGCCCGCCAAGCACGGGCGAAACGCCTGGAGCGCCAACGGCGCCTGATACGTCAAGGCTCGCGTGTCAACCGCAGCAGTTCGGGCAATCAGTTTGAGCAGCGTCAGCGCCGGATGGCCGTCAAGGCCGCAGAGGAGGCGCAGAAGAGAGCCCGGCGGCAACTGGCCCATGCCGAACGTCAGCATGACGAAGACGCAATGTCGGCCGCTCGCCAGCAGATCGCGCAGGCAAGCCACATGCTCGACGACGCCCAAGCCGCGCTCGACGCCCTTTCATCGTCAAAAACTTCATCACCAACAACGCCACCAAGCGACAGCCCATGAACGCCCAGAAACGCCAAGCGATCTTCGAGCGTCTGCGCGAGCACACGCCCGAGCCCACGACCGAGCTTCACTGGACGACACCCTTCGAGCTGCTGGCTGCCGTGCTGCTTTCCGCGCAGGCCACCGATGTTGGCGTGAACAAGGCCACGGCTCGTCTCTTCCCCGTAGCCAACACCCCGGCGGCGATTCTCGGACTGGGACTCGACGGCCTCAAGGCGCACATCAAGACCATCGGCCTGTACAACACCAAGGCCGAGAACCTGATGAAAACCTGCCGAATTCTCGAAGATAGCCATGGCGGCGAAGTGCCTCGCACGCGCGCGGCACTCGAAGCCCTGCCCGGCGTCGGGCGCAAGACCGCCAACGTCGTTCTCAACACCGCCTTCGGCGAGCCGACCATCGCCGTGGACACCCACATCTTCCGGGTGGCCAACCGCACCGGGCTGGCCAAGGGCAAGGATGTCGTCGAAGTCGAGCAGAAACTCCTGCGCCAAGTCCCCAGGGAATTCCGCCAGGATGCCCATCACTGGCTGATCCTGCATGGGCGCTACACCTGCGTGGCGCGCAAGCCTCGGTGTGGCAGCTGTGTGATCGAGGATCTCTGCGAGTTCAAGGACAAGGTCGAGCTCGGCTGAAGCCGAAGGCGAGGATCAGAACCCCTCGCTCTCCAGCCGGTCGGCCAGCACCTCCAGGGTCGCAAAGCCCTGAACGTCGGTGGGCAGCCAGGGCAGGCGGGGCCTTCGCAGGTGGCCGAGTTCGGCATCGATGCGCGCCAGGTAGTCTGCCTCCTGCTCGCGCCGCGCGCGCATGAAATCGCCATCGGCATTGTCGGGGATCACCCGGTTGACCAGGGTGCCGGCCACCGGGATATGGGCCGCCTCCAGCGATGCCACGGCCCGCACGGTCTCGAGGATCGGTAGCCGCTCCGGGGTCAGCACGAACAGGAAACCGGTGTGGTCGACGTCCTCGATGCGACGCCGCGCCCGGTGAAAGAGCCGGCGGCGATCGATCAGGGTCCGCGCCACATCCCGGGTGCGCTCGTCCAGATCCGCCAGGGGATCATCCTCAGGATCGTCGAAGGGGGTGGAAATGTCCCGCCCCCGCCGCGGTGTGAGGTGCGAAAGCACCTTGCCCAGTTCCTCCGACTTGCGGTTGTGGGCCAGCAAGCCGTCGGTCCATGCCGCCATGGCCTCGGGCAGGGTCAGCAGGCGCAGGGTGTGGCCGGTCGGCGCGGTGTCGATGATGATCAGGTCGTGGCCCGGGTCGTCGTCGATAATCAGCCTCGAGAGCCGCTCGAGCAGCGCCGCCTCCTGGGTGCCCGGCGACTGCCGGGTCAGGCGCATCTGGCGCTCCAACTCGTCCATCATCGCCGGCACGGCGTAGCGGCGCATCTGGGCGGTGACCCGCGCCAGGTGGGCCTCGACCTCGACGTCCGGGTCGATCTCCATGGCGTCCAGATTGGGCAGCAACCGGCGCGGGGTATCCGAGAGGTCGCGGTCGAAGACGTCGCCCAGGCTGTGGGCCGGGTCCGTGGAAACCACCAGCACCCGCTTTCCGCGCCGGGCAGCAAGCACCGCCAGGGCGGCGGCCACGGTGGTCTTGCCGACCCCGCCCTTGCCGCCCACCCACAGTAGGCGCTTGTCCAGTAGCTCTTTCATGGCGGCCTCAACAGCAGCGGAAATGGTCGAGGGGCGAGTGCTCCATGCCCATGCGTCGGTGCCAATCGTGGAAGCGTTCGAGCAGCAGCGGTTGCAGCTCGAGGGTGTAGTAGGCGGCCGGGTTGGGCACGCCCATCATCTCCGAGAACACCAGCAGCATGAACAGGTCGTCCTCGTCCCGGCGGGCCCTAGCGATGGCCCCGCGGTAGCGCGAGGAGTAGACCTCCTCGGCGTAGAAACGGGCCTGGCTGAGCCAGGCCCGGATCCGCTCGAGACGCGGATCATGGGGCTTGCCGGGATCGTCATCGTGCATGGCGAGCCCCCTCCGGTCAGGTTAGCTGCTCGGCCATCTCGGCGCGGGCGCGCTTGAGGGCCGCCGAGCATTCCATGGCGACTAGGATCGCGGCGACCAGCACCACGAGGTCCAGGAACAGCAGGAAGTAGTTGCCGTCGTTGAAGAAGGTGCGCAGTTGCAGCAGCAACGCGGCGATGGTCATCACCAGCACGAAGCACAGCGGCGCCAGGGTGTACCACATCGGGCGCCGGCGACGCACCAGCATCACGGTGATCACCAGCAGCGTCAGTCCGGCCAGCAACTGGTTGGTCGTGCCGAACAGCGGCCAGATGATCATGCCACCGGTACCGTCGGCCCCGCCGGCCCCGAAGGCAAGCAGCAGGCAGCTGCCCACGGCCAGCAGGGTCGCCACGGCCGGCTTCTTCATCCAGGCCTGGCCATAGATCTCGCCCCACTCCTGGAAGATGTAGCGCTGCAGGCGCAGGCCGGTGTCCATGGTGGTGCCGGCGAACAGCGCCGCCATCACCGTGAGCAGGGTCGCCGCCGTGGCCTCGGGCAGGCCCAGGCCGCTGGCGATGATGAAGGCGCCGCCCTCGACGAAGGCGTTCACGCCACCAGCACCGAAGGCGGTGTACATGGCCTCCCAGTCGGCCAGCGAGGCGAAACCGGCGCTGGCGACGAGGATCGCGGCAAGCGCCAGCATGCCCTCGCCCACGGCGCCGAAGTAGCCAACGAAGTGGGCGTCGGTTTCCTTCGACAACTGCTTGGAAGTGGTGCCGGAGGACACCAGGCCATGGAAGCCCGAGATGGCCCCGCAGGCGATGGTCACGAACAACAGCGGCAACAATGACGGCGTACCCTCGGGCACGTTTCCATTGACCGCCGGCGCCACCATGGGCGGATTGAAGATCACGATCGCCCCATAGAGGATGATCAGGCCGACGAACAACTGCAGGCCGTTGATATAGTCACGCGGCTGCAGCAGCACCCAGACCGGCAGCAGCGAGGCCACCGCGGCGTAGGCGAACAGGATCAGTATCCACACGGCATTGCCGGACAGTGCACCGACCTGCTCGGGCATCTCCAGCGGAACCGAGGGGCCGATGCCGATCAGCGCGTAGAGGGCGATCACCCCGATGACGGACACCATGGGCAGGCTGATCTTACGACGGTAGATCAACTGACCGACCACCAATGCCACCAGGATCGCACCCCATACAGGAACCACGGAACTGGGGAAATTCATCATCAGCCCGGCGATGACCACCGCGAACACGGCGTTGACCATCAGCAACACCAGGAAGATCACGATCATGAAGATGCTGCGCGCTCGCTTGCCGACCACGTCGCCGGTCAGCGCCCCCACGGACTTGGCGCGGTTGCGCACGCTGGCCCAGATGGCGCCAAAGTCGTGGACACCGGCGAAGAAGATAGTGCCCAGCACCACCCACAGGAAGGCCGGCAGCCAGCCCCAGATGACCGCAATCGCGGGGCCGACGATCGGCGCGGCGCCGGCGACAGAGGTGAAGTGGTGGCCCCATAGCACGAAGCGGTTGGTCGGCACGAAGTCGACCCCGTCCTCGAATTCGTGGGCGGGGGTGCGGAAGTCGGGGTCCAGTCGATAAATCTTCTCGGCGATGAACTTCCCGTAAAGGAAATAACCGGCAGCCATCGCGGCAAGACCGATGATCAGCAGGATAGTAGCACTCATGGCGAGGCTCCTCGGCTCTCAGACAGGGGCTTGTCGGGTCGGTGTGTCGAGCGTCTGGTTGTTGTCTCTCGAATCCCGTCTCTTGTACCAATGCAGATGCCAATGCAAACGGAGGCATAGCCTCCGCATTCAGGTCGCCAATGGTCGGTGCTCGTCGCCTCGAAGTCCAGACGAGCAAGCACAAAGGCCTTGAATTTAAAACCAAAGTAGTAGGCTATGGACCCATCAGGCATCCATGACCGAGAACTCCCCGCCCCTCTCCACCGCCCGGCGATAGGGCTTGCGTTCGCGACAGGCGGCGAGGAAACGGACCAGATTGGGGTGGGCATCGAGCCCACCGCGACTCTCCATGGCCAGGACCGGGAAGCTCATCTGGATGTCGGCCGCGCTGAAGGTGTCACCGGCGAACCAGGTCGAGTGCGCGAGTTCACCTTCCCAGTAATCCAGCAGATCGCGGATCTGCGGCGTGAGAAACTGCGTCTCGACGCCACGGGCAAACAGCCGACCCAGGGGTCTCGCCAGCGCTGGCACCGGGGGCTTGCCGAGCTGGGCGAAAACGAGCCGCATGACCAGCGGGGGCATCGCCGACCCCTCGGCATGATGCAGCCAGAACCGGTAGCGCAGGCGTTCATCACTACCCACCGGCGGCATCAGGCGACTCTCGTCATCGAAGCGCTCGACCAGGTATTCCAGGATGGCGGCGGATTCGGCGATGACACGGCCCTGCTGTGCCTCGTCGCTGATCACCGGCGATTTGCCCAGCGGATGCACCGCGCGAAGCGACGCCGGGGCCCGCATCGTCTTCGGGTCGCGTCGATACGTCACGACCTCGTATTCGACCCCGAGCTCCTCCAGACACCACAGCACACGCTGAGAACGCGAATTTTCCAGATGATGCACCTTGATCATGCGTTTCTCCCTAGGCATCCGTCAGAGAAACCCTACCACCTTGATGGCGTTGACACTCCTGCCAAGGTCGTCTTTGCTCGCCAGACGGCGGCCACTAGACTGAAGGATGAGAAGCTGGACGCCACGTCAGCAACGCATGACAACACCCGACTCGCGAAACAGAACGCACGAACAAGGAGAACGCCATGGCCAAGGTGCTGGTGGTGGACGACGAACCCAACATCGTCCTCTCGCTGGAATTCCTGATGCAGCAGGCCGGCCTGGACGTCGTGACCGCCGAGGATGGCGAAAGCGCCCTTGAGCGCGTCGCCGAGGGCGCTCCCGACCTGATACTGCTGGACATCAGCCTGCCCGGTATCAGCGGTTTCGATGTCCTCGAGCGGCTTCGCCATGACACCGACCACGCCCGCCTGCCGATCATCATGCTCACCGCCCACGGCCGTGAGGTGGAACGCGAGAAAGGCATGGCCCTGGGCGCCGATGACTATATCACCAAGCCCTTCTCGACCCAGGCGCTGGTCGACAAGGTCAAGACGCTCCTCGCCGAGGCGCACTGATGGCTCGCAGCTTCAAGGGACTACCCAGACGCCAGCGCCTGGTCGGTCTATGGCTGCTGCTCAGCGGCATCAGCCTGTTCGGCGGGGCGCTATTCGCCACCTGGCTGGATAGTCTCTTTACCCCACAGGGAATCGCCCGCTGGGTGCTGTGGCTGGGTTGCTTTTCCGGCGGCGCCACCATTTTTCTGGTGGGCCTGCTGCTTGAACGCCAGCTCTTCACACCGCTGCGCCACCTGCAGGTGCAGCTGGCACGCCTGGTGGCCAATCCCGATGCCCGCGAAGACTATCCGCCGGAGGGCTGGCTAAAGGGCCTCGGCCCCGACCTGGTGCGCATTCGAGAGGCCTGGCGAACCGATCGCGGCCTGCTGGCCACCGCCCATGCCGACGGCGCGCGAAGCGCCGCACGGATCCGCCAGGAACTCGAGGCCCTGCTCCAGGTGCTCGAGACGCCGCTGCTGCTCTGCGATAACCACCGTCGGCTGCTGCTCTTCAACCATGCCGCGGAAACCCTGTTCGAGGACCACATCGGGCTTGGGCTGGGCAAGCGGCTCGACACCTTGCTGCCGGTGGCAAGCCTTCATGATGCGCTGGCCCAGCTCCCCAACGACGGCACCCCCCGCGAGGTACTGGTGCCCTGTGACGAGCGCTGGCTGAGAGCCGTGTTGCGCCGGGTGCCGGGCAGCAACGGCGAGACCCTGCTGACCCTGACCGATACCACCGCCTCCTGGACCAGCGAGATGGGTGTGCGGACCGAGCTGGTAGACACTCTGCCGCTGCTAAGGCGCCATAGCGCGGGGCTTTCCAGCAGCGCCGACGCCCTGACCCAGCTGCATCACGGCAGCGCCTCCAGCGAGCTGCAACAGCGGCTCGAGCGCGTGGTGGCCGAGGAAAGCCAGGCGCTGGGGCAAGGCATCGAGCGATTGAGTAAATTGATCGATGAGATGCAGCGCCAGGGCGAGCGCTTGGCGCCCCTGTGGTCCAACGACCTCTGGAACGCCCTGAACGAACATCATGCCGGCGAGGGGCGTCGCGTCGTCCCCATCGGCATGCCCGCCTGGCTGAAAGGGGACGCTACGGGTCTGTTGGTGCTGCTGGCCTCGCTGCTGGCGTATCTGGCCCGCCATGTCGATCAGACCGAGCTGGAAGGCGAGGTGTGCCTTGGCAACAAGCGAGTCTATCTGGACCTCATCTGGCGGGGAGCGCCGCTCGGGGAACGGGCCCTGGCCGAGTGGCAGAACAAGCGTCTCGAGAGCCTGCCCCTCGCGCCGCGGGTCGCCGACGTGCTGCGCCAGCACGCCAGCGATGCCTGGAGCCTGGCCGACCCCGACGGCGAGCATGCCCGGCTGCGACTGCCGCTGCCGGCCATGGAACGGGTCGGCGCCCCGCGCGCCAAGCTTCCGCCGCGCCCCGAGTTTCACGATTTCGGCATCGCCGAGCTGCCCCCACCCGATGCCGAACTGGCGGCGAGGTCGCTAAGATCGCTCGAGGTGGTCGCCTTCGACACCGAAACCACCGGCCTGGAACTGCGCCGCGGCGACACCGTGATCAGCATCGGCGCCTGCCGCGTGGTCAACCATCGCCTGCTGGCCAGCGATACCTTCGATATCCGTGTCGATCCCGGACGCCCGATTCCGCCGGCCAGCACCGCGATCCACGGCCTGCGTGATGCCGACGTGGCCGGCGCGCCACCACTGGCGGTGGCCTTGCCACGCTTTCGCGACTACATCGGCGATGCGGTGATACTCGCCCACAATGCCGCCTTCGACCTGCTGGCCATTCAGCCGCCTGGCGGTGGTGTCGAGTTCGACATGCCGGTACTCGACACCCTGCTGCTCTCACGGGCACTCGACGAGGCCATCGACGGTCATGACCTCGACACCCTGGCCGAGCGCTACGGCCTGACGGTGCCTCCCGGCGCCCGCCATACGGCACTCGGTGATGCCCGCGTGACCGCCGAGCTATGGCTCTCGCTGCTGCCGCGCCTCGAGGCGCGCGGCATCGGCACGCTGCAGGATGCCCTGCTGCTGCAGGCCAGCGCCTTCGACAAGGCGGATGCCAGCGCATGAACGCCCCCCGTCAGAAGGAGCGCCTGGTCGCCTTGATCGTGCTGGCCGCGGCGCTGTTCTCGCCGCCGCTGTTGCTGCTGGTCGACAGCCCGTCCCCAACCGGCCTGTCTCGGCTGCCGATATATATCTTCATCGCCTGGGCCACGGTGATCGGGCTTGCCGCCTGGCTGATGGAACGGCGCCAAGAGGAGTAATCGCGTCATGAGGGGAGAGATGCTGGTGCTAGCGGTCGCCTTCGGCTACCTCGCCCTGCTGTTCGTGATCGCCGCCTGGGGCGATCGCCGTGCCGAGCAAGGCCGCTCGCTGATCGGTTCACCGACGGTCTATGCGCTCTCCATTGCCGTCTACTGCACCGCCTGGACCTTCTACGGCAGCGTCGGCCGTGCCGCCAGTGCCGGCCCCAGCTTCCTGCTGATCTACCTGGGTCCGACGCTGGCGATGCTGATGGCGCCCTTCGTGATCCGCAAGATGGTGCGTATCGCCAGCGCCCAGCGCATCACCTCGATTGCCGATTTCATCAGCGCCCGCTACGGCAAGAGCTCCAGCCTGGGGGCGCTGGTGGCATTGATCGCTCTCGTTGGCATCACGCCCTACATCGCCCTGCAGCTCAAGGCGATCACCCTGAGTCACGCGGTGCTGGTCAACTATCCCGAGGCCGCCGAGCTAAGGCTTGCCGAGGAGAGCTTCTGGCAAGACAACTCGTTCTGGGTGGCCCTGGTGCTGGCGGTGTTCATCATCCTCTTCGGCACCCGGCACCTCGATGCCAGCGAACGCCACGAAGGCATGGTAGCCGCTATCGCTTTCGAATCGCTGGTCAAGCTGGTGGCGTTTCTCTCGGTGGGACTGTTCACGGTGTTCGTGCTATTCAACGGCCCCGGCGACCTCTTCGCCCAGGTAGCCGCGACATCCGAACTGAGCGGCGCGCTGAGCCTCGATGCCGTCCCGGGCGGCGCCGTGGGCTGGGTGGGCACCCTGCTGCTGGCTTTCCTGGCCTTCCTGACCCTGCCCCGCCAGTTCCAGGTGCTGGTGGTGGAAAACGTCGACGAGCGCCATCTCAAGCGCGCCAGCTGGCTCTTCCCGCTCTACCTGCTGGCGATCAACCTGTTCGTGATCCCCATCGCCATGGCCGGGCTGCTGCTCGGCGATGCCGGCAGCGACCCCGACAGCTTCGTGCTGACGCTGCCGCTGTCGGCGGGGCTGGAGGGTCTGCCGCTGCTGGTGTTTATCGGCGGCCTGTCGGCGGCCACCGGGATGGTGATCGTGGAAACCATCGCGCTCTCGACCATGGTCAGCAACCAGTTGGTGATGCCGTTGCTACTGCGCGCGCCACACCTGCACCTGGGCAGCCGTGGAGAACTTGCCGGCTGGCTGTTGGGCATCCGGCGGGTCGCCATCGTGCTGATCCTGCTGCTGGGCTATCTCTATCATGCGCTGATCGGGGATTCCTACAGCCTGGTGACCATCGGGCTGGTGTCTTTTGCCGCCGCCGCCCAGTTTGCCCCGGCGATGCTGATCGGCATGTACTGGCGCGGTGCGAACCGCAACGGAGCCGCGCTCGGGTTGATCGCGGGGTTCCTGGTCTGGGTCTGGACGCTGCTGCTGCCGGGGTTCGCGCAGTCGGGCTGGCTTGGCGCCGGCTTTCTGGAAAACGGCCCCTGGGGCATCGGCTGGCTGCGCCCCTACGCCCTGTTTGGCCTCGAGGGCTGGGATATCTATACCCATTCGCTGCTGTGGAGCCTCACCGCCAACGTCGGCCTGTTGGTGGGCGTCTCGCTATTCTCGCGTCAGGGACCCTTGGAACAGACCCAGGCGGCGCTGTTCACCGAGGCCATGCATCCCCGACTGATGCAGACCTCGCTGTGGCAGGGACAGACCACGCGCGGCGAGCTCAGTGCACTGCTCGACCGTTACCTGGGAGGCGCCGCCACGCGTCGCGTGTTTACCGGGATAGCCCTCGACGAGGATGACCAGCCCGCTCCGCCGGAATTGATCGCCCGGGCCGAGCAGGCGCTGGCCGGGGCGCTCGGCAGTGCCTCGGCGCGGGTATTGATCAACTCGGTGGTCCGCGGCGAGGCCCTCGATCTGGACGCCATCCTGAGCATCCTCGATACCACCTCGGAGACCCTGGAAGTCAATCGGCGCCTGGAGCAGAAGTCGCGTGAGCTGGCGCGTACCAGCGAGGAGTTGCGCGCCGCCAACGAACGCCTGCGCGAGCTCGACCGCCTCAAGGACGAGTTCATCGCCATGGTCAGCCATGAGCTGCGCACGCCGCTTACCTCGATTCGCGCCTTCGCCGAGATCCTGCACGATGGCAAGGACCTGCCCGAGCAGAAACGCCTGCACTTCCTCGACGTCGTGGTGCGCGAGAGCCAGCGACTGTCGCGTCTGATCGAGGAGATACTCGACCTCGCACGCCTGGAAAGCGGGCGCCTGACGCTCGACCCGCGCCCGCTGGACCTGGTCGAGCTGGCGCAGCACAGCGTGGATGCCATCCATCGCCTGCAGGAAAACCGGGGCGTCAGCCTGGAAGTGGACATGGCGGTCAGCTCGGCACGGGTCATCGGCGACCCGGACCGCCTCGAGCAAGTGATCATCAACCTGCTCGACAACGCCGGCAAGTTCGCCGCCGACGAGTCGCCCCGCGTGCTGTTGCGCCTGGAACGCCACAAGGGTCATTTCCGCCTCAGCGTGGAGGACAACGGCCCCGGCATTGCCGACGACGAGCGTGAGCGCGTGTTCGAGAAGTTCCATCAGATCAAGCGCCAGGATAGCGGCGAAACCCGCGGCCGACCCCGCGGCAGCGGCCTGGGCCTGCCGATCAGCCGCGGCATTGTGGCCCATCTGGGCGGAAGGCTGTGGGTGGAGAGCGCTCCGCACCTGGGGGGCGCCTGCCTGGTGATGGAGCTACCCGACGCCCCGGACGCCCCGGACGCCACGCCACCCGCGCCGGCTAGCCCCGCGCCCGCCTGATCACCGCCTGGATCTGCTGAAGGTCGTGACGCAGCAACAAGCGCTCGTCCTCTTCGAGCCGCGCGCCATTTACCCAGCCGTCCGGTGTGCGGCCCTCGGCCAGCGCAAGGCGCTGCTCGTCGAGCAGCAGCCCTTGAAGGCGTGCCAATGCCATCGTCAGCGCTCGGCCGTGTCCGGCATCCAGCACGTCACGCATCACCAGCGCCGTGAGGCGCGAGCGCGTATCGGGGGTCGTCACGGCATGGCGCAACGACAGCAGGCGCACGGCATTGACCAGCGGCAGCACGCCGCGGTGCTTGAGATTGATTGCCCGTTCGTGAGGCGCGCCCTCGCCGCCGCTGGCCAGACGGCCGAAGCGGTCGAGTGCGACAGGCATATCGAGCAGCAGCTCGGCCATCTCGTCGAGAAACAGATGGGCGTGGGGCAACCGTCTCGCCACCCGGTCCGCCAGCGCCTCCGAAAGTGCCGGCTCGCCATACACCGGATGAAAATCGAGCAGGATATTGGCCTGCTGGACACGCTTGACGCGCCGATCCGACGTCCAGAGCGCCAGCTGCTCGCTCCACTCCGACAGGCGTTTACGCCACATCGGAAAGCGCGCCATCACATGTCCCTGGCACAGCGGAATGCCCGCCGTGTCGAGGCGTTGGGTGAAACGCTCGCCGAGCGCCTGGAAATAGCCATCGATCTCGGTGTGCCGTGCGTCAGGGTAGTCGGCGATGATCATGGCATTGTCCTGGTCCGGCCCCAGCAGACTCTCGTGGCGCGCCACCGAGCCCAGGGTCAACACGCAGAACGCCACCGGGGGCGATCCCCAGCCCTGTCCTTGCATCTCGTTGAGGGAAAGCTCGACGGCACGCCGGTAGAGCCAGTCGTTATGGTCGCTGATCAGCTGACTGATGCGCCAGGCGGGTAGGTCGAGACGGTCCAGCGCCTCGACGAGTTCGGCCTGCCAGCGATGCGCCTCGGCAAGGCTGGGGGTGGGGCCGAGGGCATTCAGGGCATCACGAAGCGGGGCGAGGACCGGCGGCCAATCGTCAAGCGCTGACGGAAAGTCGCCGGTAAAGAGGGTTCGCCATGGAGAGGCACGATACAAGAGGCGCATGGGCGCTCCAGATCAGCGGGTCTTGAACAAGTCGTCGCCGATTTCGTCGATCAGGCGCTGCGCCTTGCTGACCATCAACTGATCACAGGCCTCGCGGCCGGGTACCATATCGGAACGCTCGAAGCGATGCTCGAGCAACTGGGCGCCCTCCTCGCCTTCGCTGTGAAGCGGCTTGCGGATCCAGCCGCTGACACGATACTGGCCGCCCTGGTCGTCGGGTTCCGAGACGATCAAATAGCCCTTGTACTCCACCGGCTCGGCGGCCCGGCGCACCGGGCCATCGTCACCCCCGCCGAAGAGGCCGGAGAGCAGTTTCTTCAACATGGCATCAGTCCTGCTGGCGTCCCTTGCCGGCGGCGATGCGCAGGCGCAGGGCATTGAGCTTGATGAAGCCTTCGGCATCCTTCTGATCGTAGGCGCCGGCATCATCCTCGAACGTCGCAATCGACTCGTCGAACAACGATTGGTCAGACTTGCGACCCGCCACGGTGGCACTGCCCTTGTAGAGCTTCATGCGCACCACGCCGGAAACGTTCTTCTGGGTCTCGTCGATGGCCGCCTGAAGCATGCGCCGCTCCGGGCTCCACCAGTAGCCGTTGTAGATCACCTCGGCGTACTTCGGCATCAGCTCGTCCTTGAGATGCGCTTCCTCGCGGTCAAGCGTGATCGACTCGATGGCGCGATGGGCGCGCAGCATGATGGTGCCGCCGGGCGTCTCGTAGCAGCCGCGCGACTTCATGCCCACGTAGCGATTCTCGACGATGTCCAGACGCCCGATGCCGTTGTCGCCGCCCAGCTTGTTGAGCGTCTCGAGCACCTCGTGGGGGCGCATCGGCGTGCCGTCGATGGCGACGATATCGCCCTTGGCGTAGGTCAGCTCCACATAGGTGGGCTGGTCGGGGGCGGCTTCCGGCGACACGCTCCAGCGCCACATGTCTTCCTCGGCCTCGGCCCAGGGGTCCTCGAGAATGCCGCCCTCGTAGGAGATGTGCAGCAGGTTGGCGTCCATGGAATAGGGCGACTTCTTCTTGCCGCTGGAGAAGTCCACCGGAATGTCGTGCTGCTCGCAGTAGGCCATCAGCTTCTCGCGCGAGGTCAGGTTCCATTCCCGCCACGGCGCGATCACCTTGACGCCGGGCTTGAGTGCGTAGGCCCCCAGCTCGAAACGCACCTGATCGTTGCCCTTGCCGGTCGCACCGTGGGAGATGGCGTCCGCACCGGTCTGGTTGGCGATCTCGATCAGGCGACGGGCGATCAGCGGGCGGGCGATCGAGGTACCGAGCAGGTATTCGCCCTCGTAGAGCGTGTTGGCACGAAACATCGGATAGACGTAATCGCGCACGAACTCCTCGCGCAGGTCCTCGATGTGAATTTCCTTGACGCCCAACGCCTGCGCCTTGGCGCGCGCCGGCTCGACTTCCTCGCCCTGGCCGATGTCGGCAGTGAAGGTCACGACTTCGCAGTCGTAGGTCTCCTGCAACCATTTGACGATGACGGATGTATCCAGGCCACCGGAATAGGCCAGCACGACCTTCTTGACGTCGGACATTAAGGGCTCCTCGTTGGAATCATTGGCGTTGAAAATCAGTGACGATACCGCGCGTCATCTGTCGGCCATTATAGCGCGGCGAGGAGTCAGCGAATACCGGCCGCGGGACGCCAGGCGGCCAAACTGCTAGACTGGCCGCGCTTTGGCAGCGACCTCGATCGAGTCGCCTTGACGGCACGCGAGAGGGAAAACGCAAGGCTGAAGGCCAGAACCAGAAGGGCATGCGAGGACTAAGGAGAGGCGAATGAGCGAGGCGAGCGCCCGCGAACTGATGGCCCAGCGATTCCGCAGTTTCCTGCCGGTGGTGGTCGACCTGGAAACCGGGGGCTTCAACGCCGAGCGCGATGCGCTGCTGGAGATCGCCGCCGTCACCCTGACCATGGAGACCGACGGCAAGCTGAAACCCGATGCCACCTATGCCTACCACATCAAGCCCTTCGAAGGGGCCAATGTGGAGCAATCGGCATTGGACTTCACCGGCATTCGGCTCGATGATCCGCTGCGCCAGCAAGTCGCCCTGTCCGAGGCCGAAGCCTTGGGCGAAATCTTCCGTGCGGTACGCAAGTCGATCAAGGCCCATGGCTGCACACGTGCGGTCCTGGTCGGCCACAACGCCGCCTTCGATCATGGCTTTCTCAATGCCGCCGTCAATCGCTGCGGCATCAAGCGCAACCCCTTTCATCCCTTTTCGAGTTTCGATACCGCCTCGCTTGCCGGCCTGGTCTATGGGCAGACCGTGCTGGCCCGGGCGTGCCGCGTCGCCGGCATCGACTTCGACAACAACGCGGCACATTCGGCGCGCTACGACACCGAACGCACCGCCGAGTTGTTCTGCGCCATGGTCAATCGCTATCGGGAATTGGGCGGCTGGAGCCTGGCCCAGAAGGAGCAGGGTCTCGTGGAGGACTGAGTCGTCAGCGAAAAACGTATTAAACAATCGAAAAAAAAGCCCGCGCTCGCGGGCTTTTATGCATTTAACGCCGTTCCCGGCCTCAGGCGTTCTTGCTGGTGCCTTCTTCGTTGACCTGTGCCCGCGCAGCGGCTTGCTTGACCAGGGTCTCGAGTTCCCCGTTCTCGTGCATCTCGACCACGATATCGCAGCCACCGACCAACTCGCCTTCGACCCATAGCTGGGGAAAGGTCGGCCAGTTGCCGATTTTGGGCAGCTCGGCACGGATATCCGGGTTATCGAGCACGTTGACAAAGGCGAAGCGCTCGCCACAGGCCATCAAGGCCTGGACGGTCTGGGCAGAGAAGCCGCATTGAGGCAGCTGTGGCGTGCCCTTCATGTAGATCAGGATGGGATTCTCGCCGATCTGGCGCTGAATGTTCTCGACGGTAGTGCTCATGATGTCTCCCTTTCGTTTCGCTTGAGGCCTTTGATGCCGTGACAGGCCATTCGTTTCGCTGAGGCGTTGCACTCGTGTCATTGCTCTCCACCCGGCTCGGACATGTCGTCAGGCGAGTGACGCGTCGACCTCGGGAAAAACCAAGTGCGGTGGTCAACCTTGCCGATAACGTCATTCTACTGATGCCGGGCGCGTTGCGCATCCCCCGGCGGCTGGCTACGATGGTCGTTTTTTCGTGGAGCACACCATGGCCACTCGCCATTTCCTGACCCTGCTTGACCTCAG
Source organism: Halomonas sp. (assembly GCA_035581765.1). Taxonomy (GTDB): domain Bacteria; phylum Pseudomonadota; class Gammaproteobacteria; order Pseudomonadales; family Halomonadaceae; genus Halomonas. Next base: position 5,245 of record DATISN010000057.1, on the reverse strand, counting down.
TCCGGAAGAGCTGCGCTACCTGATCCAGCGCGCTATCTCGATCAAGAACGGCCTGAAGACCCACGGTCCGACTTACACGCCCTTCAGCAATCGCACGCTGGCGATGATCTTCGAGAAGTCCTCGACGCGCACCCGCGTCTCCTTCGAGACCGCCATGGCACAGTTCGGCGGCCATGCCCTGTTCCTCTCCCCGCGCGATACCCAACTGGGCCGAGGCGAGCCTATCGGTGACACCGCGCGCGTGCTCTCGGAAATGGTCGATGCGGTCATGGTGCGCACCTTCTCTCACGCCGGCCTCGAAACCTTCGCCGCCGCCAGTACGGTGCCGGTGATCAATGCCCTGACCGACGATTACCATCCCTGCCAGCTACTCGCCGATGTGATGACCTGGACCGAGACGCGCGGCAGCGTCCGCGGGCGCACCGCGGTCTGGATCGGCGACGGCAACAACATGTGCCATTCCTGGATCAACGCCGCGAGACAGTTCGACTTCCAGCTGCGCGTGTGTTGCCCCAGAGGCTATGAACCGCGTCAGGACATTCTCGATGCCGCCGGCGACCGGGTGACCATCCTTCATGACCCGATGGCCGCGGTGGAGGATGTTGACCTCGTGACCACCGATGTCTGGGCCTCCATGGGGCAGGAAGAGGAACAGGCCAAGCGCGAAGCGGATTTCGCCGGCTTTCAGGTCACCGAGGCCATGCTCGATCGAGCCAAGCCGGACGTGATCTTCCTGCACTGTCTGCCGGCGCATCGAGGCGAGGAGATCAGTACGACCCTGCTTGACGACCCGCGTGCGGTGGTCTGGCAGGAGGCAGGCAACCGCCTCCATGCGCAGAAGGCGCTTCTGGAGTTCCTGCTGCTGGGACGTGTAGAAAATTGATCGGCGCATCATTAGACCTTGGTCTAATGTCGCCGCCGTAGTATAGTGCGCCGCAGCATACTCTTGCATGAGGGGCGGCGGCACATGACGATCACTATCTCCACACGAACCGGTATGCAGCGCAGTCTCCGCCAATGCCTTTCCCGCATGGCGGCCCTGCTCTATCAACACGGCCACGTACTCGAAACGGTGACGATTGCCCATCGCGGTCTCGACCGTGCCACGATGCACGAGCTCGATGCGGCGTCCCCCGACTGGCACCTCTGCCAGCGAATCCTCGAGCAGAGCGAGTCCGCGGCCTTCAACGAGCACGATCGTTTCGTGCTCACCGAACTGGGCCGCGACCTGCTGTTCGACATGTTCGGCGAAGGTGCCGCCGACTGCGCCTGAAGCGCAGCTCGCCAACGCCTCTGCTAACTCGTACCGCCGAGCCCGGCCGCCTCGCGAAATGCCGGGAATCCATCACGGCTCGGCGCGCACTGCCGCCTCGCTTTCGATGTCCTGCCCCAGAAAGCCCCCCGATTGGCGGCGCCAGAGCGCAGCGTAAAGTCCATTGCGCGCCAGCAGCTCACGGTGTGTACCGCTTTCGACGATACGGCCCGCATCGATCACCACCAGACGGTCAAGCATCGCGATGGTCGATAGTCGGTGGGCGATGGCGATGACCGTCTTGCCCTTCATCAGCGCGTAGAGCTGCTCCTGGATCGCCGCCTCCACCTCGGAGTCCAGCGCCGATGTCGCCTCATCGAGCACCAGGATCGGCGCGTTCTTGAGCAGCACGCGGGCAATGGCGATGCGTTGACGCTGGCCGCCGGAGAGCTTGACGCCGCGCTCGCCGACATGGGCATCCAGCCCGCGCCGACCCTCGAGGTCGACAAGCGAGGCGATGAAGGTGTCGGCATGGGCGCGACGCACTGCCTCACGGATCGCCTCCTCGCTGGCGTCAGGGCTCCCGTAGCGAATGTTGTCGCGCACCGAGCGATGCAGCAGTGAGGTGTCCTGCGTGACCATGCCGATGCGCTGACGCAACGACGTCTGCGTCACCGTGGCGATATCCTGATCGTCGATCAGGATACGACCGCCTTGAAGATCGAAGAATCGCAGCAACAGGTTGGCCAGCGTCGACTTGCCCGCGCCCGAGCGCCCGACCACGCCGACCTTTTCGCCGGGCGCGATGGTCAGGCTCATGCCATCGAAGACCTGCGCTCCCTCGCCATCATGACCTGCCTCGTCATCATGATCTGCACCGTCATCATGACCTGCCCCTTCATGATGAACTGCATAGCGGAAGCGCAGCGCCTCGAAGCGAATCTCGCCACGGGTCACGCGCAGCTCGCCCGCACCGGGGCGGTCCTGGACCGCCGGCGTCCGGGCGATGGTATTGATGCCGTCCTGGACCGTGCCAATATTCTCGAACAGCCCCGCCACCTCCCAGAGAATCCAGTTGCTCATGAAGCGGATGCGCATCACCAGCGCGATCGCCACCGCGATGACGCCGAGTGATACCGCCTCCAGGTACCAGGCGCCGATGGCCATGGCCGCCACCGACGCCAGCAGCAGCGAGTTGAGCACGGTCAGGCTCACCGTCAGCTTCGTGGCCAGGCGCATCTGGCGATGCACGGTGACCATGAAGCTCTCCATGGCATCACGGGCATAGGCCTGTTCGCGATGGGTGTCGGCAAACAGCTTGATGGTCTGGATGTTGCTGTAGCTATCGACGATGCGCCCGGTCATCTGCGCCCGTGCGTCGGCCTGATCCATCGATACCTTGCGAAGCCTGGGCACGAACACCCGCATGATGAGGCCGTACCCGACTAGCCAGATCATCAGCGGCAGCATCAGCCAGGGCTCGGCATTACCCAGCAGCAGCATCGCGCCGCTGAAATAGACGATCACGTAGACCATCAGGTCCATGAGCTTCATCACCGTCTCGCGGATCGCCAGGGCCGTCTGCATCACCTTCTGGGAGACCCGTCCGGCGAACTCGTCCTGATAGAACGCCAGGCTCTGCCCGAGCATATGGCGATGCGCCAGCCAGCGGCCGATCATCGGGTAGTTGCCGAAGATACTCTGGTGCGTCACCAACGACTGCAGTAACGTCAGGAGGGGCAAGCCGATCACCACCAGTGCTCCCATGCCGGCCAACCGCCAACCGTATTCGGCAACGAAGCCTTCGCGCTCGGCCGTCGATAGCCAGTCCACGAGCTCGCCCATGTAATGAAAGAACACCACCTCGGCCGCCGACACCAGCGCAGTGATCAACGACATGGCGATCAGCAGCGACAATACCGGACGCGAGAAATGTAGGATGAAGGCGAACAGCCCGCGAGGTGGCGTGGTGGGTTCACCAGGTGGATACGGATTCACCAGATTTTCGAAGAAACGAAACATGACGTGGCCATCGATGGAGCGGGGTTGTCTGATAACGTGAATGATACCGTGGGGACAGACGTGACGCCGTGACGAATTCGCCGCCTCGCTGGCTTGAACCCTGACCTGCAATAGGAACCGCCATGCCCTCTCACCGTAAAGATCCCGACATTCTCGCCTTCGGTGAAGCCATGACGATGTTCGTCGCCGACTCGGTCGGCGACCTGTCGGACGTCGAACACTTCCAGCGGCGTATCGCCGGTGCCGACACCAATGTCGCCATCGGCCTGGCCCGCCTGGGCTTCCACGTCGGCTGGCTGAGCCGTGTCGGCGACGACAGCTTCGGGCGCTACATTCGTGCCACTTTGGAGCGCGAGGGGCTGGACTGCCGGCATCTGCACAACGACACGGACCATGCCACCGGCCTGGTGTTCAAGGAGCGTGCCGAGGGCGGCGCCGACCCGCGAGTCGAGTACTTTCGACGCAACAGCGCCGCCAGCCAGTTATCGCCGGCCGATGCCGACGGCGTGGCGTTCGCGTCGGCCAGGCACCTGCACGCCACCGGCATCCCACCCGCCATTTCGGCAAGTTGCCGCGATCTGTCCTGGCACATGCTGGAAAGCGCCCAGGCCGCCGGTGCCAGCATCTCCTTCGATCCCAACCTGCGCCCGGGCCTGTGGGCCAGCGAGGCCGAGATGCGCGAGACACTCAATGCCATGGCGGCCATGACCGACTGGGTACTGCCGGGCCTCAGCGAAGGCCGACGCCTGACCGGCCTCGACACGCCGCATGACATCGCCGGCTTCTATCTCGATCGCGGCGCCCAGGCGGTGATCATCAAGCTGGGGCCGGAAGGCAGCTATTATCGGGGCAAGCTCGGCGATTATGGTGATAAGGAGACGAGCTTCACCGTCGCGGGCTTTCCCGTCACCGAGGTGGTCGACACCGTCGGGGCCGGTGATGGCTTCGCCGTGGGGGTGGTCAGCGCCCTGCTCGAAGGCCTGCCGCCACGCCAGGCACTTCGCCGCGGCAACCTGATCGGTGCCCAGGCGGTGCAGGTGCTCGGCGACATGGAAGGCCTGCCCAGTCGCTCGCGGCTACAGTCGTTGGAAGCCGCCCATAACGAATGAAGTGGGCTTCGCCTTTCTAAGCTGATCGACCTTCAACCCGAACGCTCCTCTTACATCACAAGGACAGAATCATGACCAAGCGCATCGTCGCATTCAGCCGCCTCAAGCAAGCCCAGCTCGACCAGTTACGACAGGAATTTCACGTCGATTACTTCGAGCATCTCGCGTCGACCGATGACAAGGCCTTCCTTGAGGCGCTAAAGAACGCTCACGGGCTGATCGGTTCCAGCCTGAAGATTCCCGCCTCCCTCCTCGATGCGGCCCCCCACCTGGAGGCCATCGCCACCATTTCGGTGGGTTATGATAACTACCCGGTCGAGGAAATGACGCGCCGAGGCATCCTGCTGTGCAATACCCCGGACGTGCTCACCGAGACCACCGCCGATACCGGCTTTCTGTTGATCATGGCCACGGCACGGCGGGCGATCGAACTCGCCGAGTTTATCAAGCGGGGCGACTGGAAGACAGGCATCGGCGAGCCGCAGTTCGGCAGCGACGTCCACGGCAAAACACTTGGCATGGTCGGCATGGGACGCATCGGTTCCGCCATCGCCAGGCGCGGCGCGCTGGGCTTCGGCATGAAGGTGCTGTATTCCAATGCCTCGCCCAAGCCGGACCTGGAAAGCGCCCTCGGCGCCGAGCGACGCGAACTCGATGCCCTGCTCGCCGAGTCCGACTTCGTCTGCGTCACCGTGCCGCTCACGCCCGAGACCGAGCATCTGTTCAGCGCTCGGGAATTCGCCCTCATGAAGCCGTCGGCGATCTTCGTCAACATCTCCCGTGGCAAGGTCGTCGACGAGCCGGCACTGATCACGGCGCTGGAGAAAGGCGAGATCCACGCCGCGGGCCTCGACGTCTTCGA
>DATISN010000056.1:0-26998 GCA_035581765.1 Halomonas sp. | reverse complement strand
TGCTTGAAGCGTTGCGAGGCCATGTGGGTCTCTCCTGCCGTCCAATGAGGGATGGCGAGGCGCTCGCCCCGCCGATGACATCGCCGATCAGGGGTTCTTCACATAGGCCCCGGGGCGCAGATAGAACCACCAGTTGACCCCCAGGCAGATCAGGTAAAAGGCGGCGAATCCATACATGGCCACTTCAGGCGTGCCGGCCTTGATCTGATTACCGATCATGACGGGGGCAATGAACGAACCGTAGCCCGCCACGGCGGCTGTCCACCCGAGTACAGGTCCCTTCTTCTGGGCGTCGAAGATAAAGCCGATGCTGCGGAAGGTTGAGCCGTTGCCGACGCCGCTGGCGGTGAAAAGCACGATGAACAGCAGCATGAACAGCCAGAAATACGGGTTGGGGTCGGTGGCGTTGTAGGCCAGCATCATCACGTAGCCGGCCGCCACCGAGCCGAACACCATGATGATGGTAATGATCTGGGTCACGAAGGCGCCGCCCAGCTTGTCGGAGATCCAGCCGCCGATGGGGCGGACCAGCGCCCCCACGAAGGGGCCGATCCAGGACCAGGTCAGGGCGCTCGGTGCGTCCGGGTTGGCGACACGCGTGAGGGTGCCATCGGCCGCCACTTCCATCATGTTGCCGAAGATGATGGTGATGGAGAGCGGCAGGGCGGCAGAGAAGCCGATGAAGGAGCCGAAGGTCAGGATATAGAGCAGCGTCATCGACCAGGTGTGCTTGTCCCGGAAGATCGTGAACTGCTTCTGGATGTTGGGTTTGATCTCCTCACCGGGCAGCAGGCGCAGCATCCCCAGCGTCACGATGATGGTGAGTGGAAGGGCAAGCCACATGTTGAGCCACTCGAGGGCGACCAGGCCGATGACGGTGGCGACGATACCCACGCCATAGAGGCCGAGGATCTTGCCGAAGGCCTGAAGCGGGGTGCCGGGATGAGGGGTGATGGTGCGCAGGTTGTTCATGCCGAACCAGCCGGCGAAGGCCAGCGGAATCAGCAACAGCATCCATACGAGGCCGGCGTTCTGGATCCAGGTGTCGGTGCCTGCATCGATGCGCCCGATCAGGGTGCCACTGGACTTCTGCAGCGCCATCGGCTCGCCGCCAAGCGTGCCGAACAGGCCCACGGTCATCACCAACGGCACCAGGATCTGCATGGTGGTAACGCCGAAGTTGCCGAGGCCGGCGTTCATGCCCAGGGCATAACCCTGCTGGCTTTTTGGATAGAAGCTCGAGATGTTGCTCATCGAACAGGCGAAGTTGCCGCCACCGATTCCGGAGAGCAGTGCGAGTGCCTGGAACGCCCAGAAGGGCGTCTCGGGATTCATCAGTGCGATGCCGGTACCCAGTGCCGGGATCATCAGCAGGGCGGTGGTCAGGAAGACGGTGTTGCGCCCGCCGGCCAGTCGCAGCATGAAGGAAGCAGGGATGCGCAGGGTGGCGCCGGCCAGGCCAGCGGTAGCGGTCAGGGTGAACAGCTGGTCGGTGGTGAAGGGAAAGCCCAGGTTCTGCATCTGGGTGGTGATCATGCCCCACATCATCCACACGGCAAAGCCCAGCAGCAGGCTGGGAATGGAGATCCAAAGGTTGCGGTTGGCCACCTTCTTGCCCGTCTCCTCCCAGAACGCCTCGTCCTCGACGTCCCAGCGTTCGATATCGGCATTCTTGCGCGTCATGGCGATTCCCCGTGCACTCCAAGGTGATGCTACGGCGTTGATTCATATCAAGGCCGTAGGCTTTGGGGCGAAGATACGCTTCGCCTGAGGCGTGGGGAATGCTCAAAAAAGCCATCAAATCAGTGGGCTACCTCCAGAGAGGTAGTCAGGCGAGCGACCATCTAATTGATCGCAAAGGAATTCCTGGCTGGCGGCCGAGGCGTAAGGGTTCGCTATCGGGGACCGGGAATTTTTGGAGGTATCCACACCGAGTCGCCATGCGACTAATGGGCCGACCGCTCGATATTCTCCTGAACGGCCCATACCGCGGCCTCGACACGTGAGCGCAGATTGAGTTTCTTCAGCAAGTGCTTGACGTGGACCTTGACGGTGCCCTCGGTGATGTCGAGCTTGCGGGCGATCAACTTGTTGGAGAGACCGGCGGCCAGCTCGCGCAGGATCTCGCGCTCGCGCTGGGTCAGGCTGTGGATGTCAGGTGCCGCGGGACGGGAGCGCTGGCTGCGCAGCGCCTCGGCGAGCAGGGCAGTGAGACTCTCGCTGATCACCATGCGTCCCAGTGCCGCCTGCCTTAGCTGGCGCACCATGTCGTCCGGGTCCATGTCCTTGAGCAGGTAGCCATCGGCTCCGGCTTGCAGGGCATTCACCACGTCCTCTTCGTGATCCGAGACCGTGAACATCACCACGCGTCCAGCGAAGCCGTCCTCGCGCAGCCGCTTGAGGGTCTCGATGCCATTCATCTTGGGCATGTTGAGGTCGAGCAGGACCACGTCGGGATCGAGTTCGGCGGCGAGGCGCACGCCTGTCGCGGGTTCACCGGCTTCGCCGACCAGCTTTAGGTCGTCTTCCAGTTCCAGCAACTGGCGGACCCCGCGGCGCATCAGCGGGTGGTCGTCGATGATCAGTATGCTGGCGGGCGTATCGTGGGCATCCATTGTCACTTAGTCCCTGTTGCCGAAGTCACTGGTGGAGATGAGATCGGGTGGCGGCTCTTTAGCCTGGCGGGTATCGGCGCCCGAATCAGCCTGGCGGGTATCGGCGCCCGACGGCTGGGTGATCAAGCGGGCCGTCTGAGGAGTAAAGACAAGCTCGACCCGGGTACCGCCTTCGGGGCGGTTGTAAAGCGCAAAGTTGCCTCCCAGGGTGTCGGCCCGGTCGCGCATGATGACCAGACCGTAATGCATCGGGGGCGAGGCGTCGTCCGACAGTCCAACGCCATCATCGTCGATGCCGACCCGAAGTTGCGCCTCGTGGAAGCGCACCGAGACCTCCGCTCGGGTTGCCTGGGCATGCTTCTGCACATTAGCCAGCGCCTCGCGGACCAGCTGCAGGACATGAATTTCCTCATTGGGATTGAGCAGGTAAGGCGGCACGTCGAAATCCAGGTGGATCGGCGCCTGCATGCGCTCGCTGAATTCCTCGGTGGTCTGGCGCAGCGCACTCTGCAGGCCCGGGCCGTCGAGCTTGAGGCGGAAGGTGGTGAGCAGTTCGCGCAATTGGCGATAGGCGCTGTTGAGTCCGGTGCGCAGTTCGTCGAACACCGCCGACTGGGCCTGCCGAGGCGAATTCTTCTCCTGCATGCGCTCCAGGCGTGCGACCTGCATCTTGAGGTATGACAGCGACTGGGCCAGCGAATCGTGAAGCTCGCGGGCGATGATCGTGCGCTCGTTAATCAGCGTGACCTGCTGCTGCTGCTCGATACGCCGTTGCAGATAGATCGCCGTGGCCAGCTGGTCGGCCAGGACATTGAGGAGGCGACGCGTGCTGGCGGTGAGGGGCTTGTCGCCCAGATAACGGATCTCCAGGGTGCCGAGCATCAGCTCTCCCACGTTGACAGGCAGCAGCAGGCAATCGGCGTCGTCATACGCGTTCAGCATGAGTGGCGCGGGGTCGAGTAGGCAGGCATGACACCCATGGTCACGGCAGTAGGTAGGCCGTGTTGGCGAGTGAGTGGCGAGGATGGGCACCGCACGGTCATCGAAGGGGTCGTTGAGCGACAGGCGGATGGGACCCAGCGAGAGCAATTCCTCGATGCGGCGCAGCATGGGTGCCGCACTGGCGCAGAGGTCATTGCCGCCACCATAGAGCGCTCGGCTGCCTTCATGCATTACCTGCATGGCCTGATTGCCGCGTTCCAGCTCGGCCTTCTTGCTCGATACCCGGGCCTCCAGCTCGCTGTAGCTGGCGCCAAGCTCCTCGGCCATGGTGTCGAAGGTGCGGCCCAGACGGGCCAGCTCATCCTGCCCCTTGAAGCGGGTGCGATGGGCGAAATTGCGATGGGCCACCTCGCGTGCCATCACCATCAGCTGACGAAGCGGGGCGGCCAGGTTGTGACGGATGTCATACAGGGCGATGACCATCACCACCGCCATGAGCCCCAGAAAGAGCAGCTGCAGGGTGATGAGCAGATGAATGTTGGCTTCGCTTTTCTGCTCCAGCATCGTCACCCACTGGTTGATCGAACCCGCCAGACCGTCGATGGCCGCGTCCAGCCTCTCGGCAGCGAGGGCCTCCCCCGCCACGGCGCCGTCGATCGCCGGTGCTACCTCGTCATCCCACTGGTGCTCGATCTGGCGGTACTGCCGCGCCAGGTCATGCTCGGTATCGTCGGGCATGACCGCGAGGAGAGACGGATGCGACAGACGCTCGCGGTAGCTGGCGGTCAGCGTTGCCAGGCGTTCGCGTTGCTCGTCGTCGGGCTGCTGGCGATAGCGCTGCAGCGCAGCGTCTATCTGATAGAGGTTCATGCGCAGTGAGCCGGCAACGTTGATGGCGGCGGCATCACCGCGACTGCCCGTGGCGACGGTCATGGTGACCAGAATGCTCACCAGCGTCATGGCCGTGATGGCCAACAGCGATGCCACGATGCGAACGACCAGGGAGCGTTGCAGTAACTTCCTCATCGTAGCAGGCCCTCCACAATCAGAGCGGGCTTAAGAAGTGAGTAGAGTACCACTATTACTTTACCGGCTAGGGGCGGCACCCTCAAAGGGGTGCCTCAAAGGGGTGCCTCGAGCCGTCGTCACCGGCCTGACCCCTTCGGTCGCCGCGGCATATCCCCTTAGGGGTATAGGCGATGTATATGGAGGTAACCAGGCAGTATTCATCCGATCGATGACCCAGAATCGCCCCCAAGGACCCACTGTTGGCGGCTCGAGTCTATCGACTCTCGGGCGCCAGGCGGCGGGCAAGGTGGCCCTGGGCGGTCACCCATCTTTTCTAGAGCCTGGAGAGCGACCATGAGTCACTTCATCGATCGGCTGAACTTCTTTCGCACATCACGGCGTGAAGCCTTTGCCAACGAGCATGGTGAACTGCGCTCGGAGTCGCGGGGCTGGGAGGACAGCTATCGTCAACGCTGGCAGCATGACAAGGTCGTGCGCTCGACCCACGGCGTGAACTGTACCGGCTCGTGCAGCTGGAAGATCTATGTCAAGAACGGCCTGGTCACCTGGGAAACCCAGCAGACCGACTACCCGCGCACCCGCCCCGACCTGCCCAACCACGAGCCGCGTGGCTGCCCGCGCGGCGCGAGCTACTCCTGGTATCTCTACAGCGCCAACCGCCTCAAGTATCCCCTGATCCGCAAGCCATTGCTCAAGCTGTGGCGCGAGGCGCTCGCGTTGCATCCCGACCCGGTAGAGGCCTGGGCCTCCATCGTCGAAGACCCGACCAAGAGTCAGCAGTACAAGCGTGCCCGCGGCATGGGTGGCTTCGTGCGGGGAGACTGGGAGGAGCTCAATACCCTGATCGCCGCCTCCAATGTCTACACCGCCAAGCAGTACGGTCCCGACCGCATCATTGGCTTCTCGCCCATTCCCGCCATGTCGATGGTCAGCTACGCCGCCGGCAGCCGCTACCTGTCGTTGATCGGCGGCGTGTGCATGAGCTTCTATGACTTCTACTGTGATCTTCCACCCGCCTCGCCGATGACCTGGGGCGAGCAGACCGACGTGCCGGAGTCCGCCGACTGGTACAACTCCGGCTATATCATCGCCTGGGGGTCAAACGTGCCCCAGACCCGCACCCCGGACGCGCACTTCTTCACCGAGGTGCGCTACAAGGGCACCAAGACGGTGTCGATCACGCCCGACTACGCCGAGGTCTCCAAGCTCACCGATGAGTGGCTATCGGCCAAGCAGGGCACCGATGCGGCGCTCGGCATGGCCATGGGTCACGTGATCCTCAAGGAATTCCACCTCGACAGGCCCAGCGTCTACTTTACCGACTACGTGCGCCGCTATACCGACATGCCCTTCCTGGTCGAATTGGAGCCGCGCGAGGACGGCAGCTTCGCGCCGGGTCGTCAGCTGCGCGCCAGCGACTTCGACGCCAACCTGGGCGAGGGCAACAACCCCGAGTGGAAGACCGTCGCCTGGGACGAGACGCGTGATCAGCTGGTCGTGCCGCGCGGCTCCATCGGCTTTCGCTGGGGGGAGAAGAACGGCGAGAAGGGCGATGAGCAAGGCAAGTGGAACCTCGAGTCGCTGGACGCCGCCGGTGCCGAGATCAAGCCGTTGCTGTCTCTGGCCGAGCGTCACGACGAGGTCGCGCGGGTGGCGTTCCCTTACTTCGGCGGCATCGAGCACGAGCACTTCTCCAACGTGAAGGGCGAAGGCGTGGGTGCCGCCGATGACCTGCTGTTCCACAACTTGCCCGTCAAGCGCCTGAAAAAGGCCGATGGCAGCGACATGCGGGTCGTGACCGTGTTCGACCTGATGTGCGCCAACTACGGTATCGACCGCGGCTTCACCGGGCCGGGGGAGGACGACGGCGCCACCGCCTATGATCAGATCAGACCCTATACCCCCGCATGGCAGGAGAAGATCACCGGGGTGTCGGCCGAGCAGTGTGCACGTATCGCCCGCGAGTTTGCCGACAACGCCGACAAGACTCACGGTCGCTCCATGATCATCGTCGGTGCCGGCATGAACCACTGGTACCACATGGACATGAACTACCGGGGCCTGATCAACATGCTGGTGATGTGTGGCTGCATCGGCCAGAGCGGTGGCGGCTGGGCCCACTATGTCGGCCAGGAGAAGCTGCGCCCGCAGACCGGCTGGCTGCCGCTGGCCTTCGGCCTGGACTGGACCCGCCCGCCTCGGCACATGAACTCCACCTCCTTCTTCTACAACCACTCCTCCCAGTGGCGCTACGAGAAGCTCGAGATCAAGGAAATCCTCTCGCCGCTGGCCAACCCAGCCGACTATCCGGGGAGCCTGATTGACTTCAATGTGCGTGCCGAGCGCATGGGCTGGCTGCCCTCGGCGCCGCAGCTTTCCACCAACCCGCTGCGCCTGGCCGCGGCGGCCAAGGCCGCGGGCAAGTCCAGCGCCGACTACGTCGTGGACCAGCTCAAGAGCGGCAAGCTCGCCTTCGCCGCCGAGGATCCGGACGACCCGCAGAACTTCCCGCGCAACCTGTTCATCTGGCGCTCCAACCTGCTGGGCAGCTCCGGCAAGGGCCATGAGTACATGCTCAAGTACCTGCTGGGCACCCGTCACGGCATCCAGGGCAAGGACCTGGGCGAGATGGGCGGCCAGAAGCCAGAAGAGGTGAAGTGGCACGACGCGGCGCCGGAAGGCAAGCTCGACCTGCTGGTGACGCTGGACTTTCGCATGTCGACCACCTGCCTGTACTCGGATGTCGTGCTGCCCACGGCGACCTGGTACGAGAAGGACGACCTCAACACCTCCGACATGCATCCGTTCATCCACCCGCTGACGGCGGCCACCGACCCGGCGTGGGAGTCGCGCAGCGACTGGGATATCTACAAGGGCATCGCCAAGGCGTTCTCGAGCGTGTGCGTGGGGCACCTGGGCGAGGAGACCGACCTGGTCACTCTACCCATGCAACACGACTCCCCCGGCGAGCTGGCCCAGCCCGACGTCAAGGATTGGAAGCTCGGAGAGTGCGAGCCGATTCCCGGCAAGACAATGCCGTCGCTGATCGAGGTCAAGCGTGACTATCCGGCCACCTATGCACGCTTCACGTCGCTCGGACCGGCGTTGGAGGCCCTGGGCAACGGCGGCAAGGGCATTAGCTGGAACACCGACAAGGAGGTCGAGCTGCTGGGCAGGCTCAACCACCGCAAGCTCGACGGTCCGACCAAGGGACGCCCGCGCATCGAGTCGGCCATCGACGCCGCCGAGACCGTGCTGACCCTGGCGCCGGAGACCAACGGTCAGGTGTCCGTGAAGGCCTGGGCGGCATTGGGCAAGATCACCGGGCGGGACCATACCCACCTGGCGCATCCCAAGGAAGAGGAGAAGATCCGCTTTCGCGACATCGTCGCCCAGCCGCGCAAGATCATCTCCAGCCCGACCTGGTCCGGCCTCGAGGACGAGCACGTCTCCTATAACGCCGGCTACACCAACGTCCACGAATTGATTCCCTGGCGCACCGTCAGCGGCCGCCAGCAGTTCTATCAGGATCACGCCTGGATGCGCGCCTTTGGCGAAAGCCTGCTGGCCTACCGGCCGCCCATCAATACCAAGGCGGCCCAGGGCTTCACCCTGCCGGCCGACAATGGCTACAAGACCAGGGCGCTGAACTTCATCACGCCCCACCAGAAATGGGGCATCCACTCCACCTACAGCGAAAACCTGCTGATGCTGACCCTGTCGCGGGGTGGCCCCATCGCCTGGCTGTCGGAAGACGATGCCCAGTCGATCGGCATCGAGGACAACGACTGGATCGAGCTCTATAACAGCAACGGGGCGATCACCGCCCGTGCCGTGGTCAGCCAGCGGGTCAAGAACGGCATGGTGATGATGTATCACGCCCAGGAGCGCATCACCAATATCCCCGGCTCCGAGGTCACCGGCACGCGGGGCGGGTTCCATAACTCGGTCACCCGCATCTGCCCCAAGCCGACCCACATGATCGGCGGCTACGCGCAACTCTCATACAGCTTCAACTACTACGGCACCGTCGGTTCCAACCGCGACGAATTCGTCGTCGTGCGCAAGATGAAGCACATCGACTGGTTGGATGGCGAAGGTAACGACACCGTGCAGGAGGCCGTCAAATGAAGATTCGTTCCCAGGTAGGCATGGTCCTCAACCTCGACAAGTGCATCGGCTGTCATACCTGCTCGGTGACTTGCAAGAACGTCTGGACCAGCCGTGAAGGCATGGAGTACGCCTGGTTCAACAACGTCGAGACCAAGCCGGGCATCGGCTACCCCAAGGAATGGGAGAATCAGAAGAAGTGGAAGGGTGGCTGGCTGCGCCGTCAGGACGGCCGTATCGAGCCGCGTATCGGGGGCAAGTGGCGCGTGCTGGCCAACATCTTCGCCAATCCCGACCTGCCGGAGATCGACGATTACTATGAGCCGTTCACCTTCGACTACCAGCATCTGCATACCGCCAAGCAGGGCGAGCATCAGCCCACCGCGCGGCCGCGCTCGCTGATTTCCGGCCAGCGCATGGACAAGATCGAATGGGGCCCCAACTGGGAGGAGATTCTCGGCAGCGAGTTCGCCAAGCGGCGCCAGGACGCGAACTTCGAGCAGGTTCAGGCCGACATCTACGGCCAGTTCGAGAACACCTTCATGATGTACCTGCCGCGCCTGTGCGAGCACTGCCTGAACCCGACCTGCGTGGCGTCGTGCCCGAGTGGCGCGATCTACAAGCGCGAGGAAGACGGCATCGTGCTGATCGACCAGGATCAGTGTCGTGGCTGGCGGATGTGCATATCGGGCTGCCCCTACAAGAAGATCTATTACAACTGGAAGAGCGGCAAGTCCGAGAAGTGCATCTTCTGCTACCCGCGCATCGAGGTCGGCCAGCCGACCATCTGCTCCGAAACATGCGTGGGTCGCATCCGCTACCTGGGCGTGCTGCTCTATGACGCCGACCGCATCGAGGAAGTCGCCACCTCCGTCGACGAGCGTGACCTCTATCACCGTCAGTGCGAGATCTTCCTCGACCCCCACGACCCCGAGGTCATCGCACAGGCCCGTCGGGACGGTATCGCCGACAACGTGATCAGTGCCGCCCAGGCCTCGCCGGTCTACAAGATGGCCATCGACTGGGGCCTGGCGCTGCCGCTGCACCCGGAGTACCGCACCCTGCCAATGGTCTGGTACGTGCCGCCGTTGTCGCCGATCCAGTCCGCCGCGGAAGCGGGCAAGGTCGAATACGACGGGGTACTGCCGAAGATCGAGTCGCTGCGTATTCCGGTCAGGTATCTGGCCAACATGCTCACCGCCGGCGAGGAGGCCCCCGTGGTGCTCGCCCTCAAGCGGCTGATGGCCATGCGCGTCTACATGCGGGGCAAGCATGTGGAAGGCAACCCGAACGTCGAGGTGCTGGAAGACGTGGGGCTAACGGTGGCTCAGGTGGAAGAGATGTATCGCTATCTTGCCATCGCCAACTATGAGGACCGCTTCGTGATCCCCACCAGCCACCGCGAGATGGCGACCGAAGCCTTCCCCGAGCGCGGCGGTTGCGGCTTCACCTTCGGCGACGGCTGCCACGGCGAGAGCAAGTCGAGCCTGTTCAACGGCCGCTCCCAGACCACCACCCTGGTCAAGCCGGTCGAGACCTTCGACCCTGGTGCGCAGGGTGAGGCCCAGCGCGGGGGTCGGCGCGACGAGAAAGCCGAGGAGGCCCGTCATGACTGAGGCCGCGATGCAGCAGCCCGCGACGCAGCCGGA
This sequence comes from Halomonas sp., assembly GCA_035581765.1. Lineage (GTDB taxonomy): Bacteria > Pseudomonadota > Gammaproteobacteria > Pseudomonadales > Halomonadaceae > Halomonas. The sequence goes on along the minus strand of DATISN010000056.1, from coordinate 16,653 downwards.
CATGCTGAGTCTGCGCGTGCTGTCCCGGCTGCTTGACTACCCCTCGGCAGAGCTTCAGGTCGCCGTGCCGGAGATGGTCGAGATCCTCAACGCCGAGCGCCGCTGGCCGGCGGCGCTGCGCACCCGGCTGATGGACTGGTGCCAGCGCTTGCTGGAGGCCGACCTGATGGAACTGCAGGCCGAGTACGTGGCGCTGTTCGACAAGGGGCGCAGCACCTCGCTGCTGCTGTTCGAGCACGTCCATGGCGAGTCCCGCGCGCGTGGCCAGGCCATGGTCGACCTGATGGCCGAGTACGAGGCGGCGGGGTTCGAGCTGGACGCCCGGGAGCTGCCCGACTATCTGCCGTTATTCCTGGAGTACCTGTCTACCTGCGACGAGGAGGGCATTGGCCGTTGGCTGGGCGAAATTCGCCACATCCTGGCCCTGCTCACCGCCCGCCTGGAAGAGCGCGACGCCGACCACGCCCTGGTGCCGCTGGCCCTGCTGGCGCTGATCGGTGCCGAGGCTGATGTCGATGCCCACCGCGAGACGGTGAAGGAGGAGGCCCCCGACGACACACCCGAGGCGCTGGACGAGGTCTGGGAGGAGGAGGCGGTGCGCTTCTCCGCCGAGTCGGACGAGGACTGTGCCCTGCAATCCGCCGAGGGGCGTCGGCTTGCCGAGCGCAAGCGCGCGGTGCCAAGCGACCCCGTCAAGATCATGCCCAGCAGCGTTTCAACCGACCCCGTCGTGTCCGAACGCGGCCCGACCGAACGCGGCCCGACCGAACGCGGCCCGACCGATCGCGGCCCGACCGATCGCTAAAGGAGAACCGTCATGTTTAGCGAATACCTGCAACACCTGATCTATGGCTACTACCCGTATCTGGCCGGCACGGTGTTCCTGGTCGGCAGCCTGCTGCGCTACGACCACGGCCAGTACACCTGGAAGACCGGCTCGAGCCAGATGCTTTCCTCGAAGAACATGCGCCTGGCCAGCAATCTCTTTCATATCGGCATCATCGTGATCTTCTTCGGCCACCTGTTCGGCATGCTGACGCCGCACTGGGTCTATTCGGCCTTCTTGCATGCCGGCACCAAGCAGTTGCTGGCCATCGTCATCGGTGGTATCGCCGGCGTCATGTGCCTGGTCGGCGGCGCCATGCTGGTGTATAGACGCCTGACCAACCCCCGCATCAAGGCCTCCTCGAGCAACATGGATACCCTGATCCTGGCCCTGATCGTCATCCAGGCGGCACTCGGCATGATCACCATCATCTTCTCGCTGGGCCATCTGGACGGCGAGATGATGCTGACCCTTTCCAGCTGGGCGCAGTCGATCGTGTTCTTCAGCGGTGGCGCGGCCGACTACATGGCCGAAGTCTCCTGGATCTACAAGCTGCACATCTTCATCGGGCTGACCATCATCCTGCTGTTTCCCTTTTCACGCCTGGTGCATGTCTGGAGCGTACCGTTCGGGTACATCGCCCGGCGTTATCAACTCGTCAGACGTCGGACATAAGGAGATCACCTCATGGAACGCATTTCGATCGAAACGCTCCCCGGCGGGGCCAGCCCACCCCCCATCCGGGTCGGCGACGCCACCATCGATGAAGACACCATTGCCCGTGAGATGCAGTACCACCCGGCGGACTCGGCCGGCACCGCCCAGCTCAAGGCGGCCCGCGCCCTGGTGGTGCGCGAGCTGCTGCGCCAACGGGCCAGCGCCCTGGGCCTGGTGAGAGAGGGCGACAGCGATTTCGATGAGTCTGACCACGCCATCGCTGCCCTGCTCGAGCAGGAGCTGGAGGTGCCCGAGCCCTCCGAGGCGCACTGTCGCCGCTTTCATGCCACGCACCCTGAGCGCTTCAGCGAACCCACCCGCCTGCGGGTGCGCCACGTGCTGCTGGCCTCGGCCCCGGACGATGCCCGGGCCCGCGATGCGGGCTATCGGCTGGGCGAGACGCTGGTGCGCGAACTCCAGGCGTCGCCGGAGCGCTTCGACGAGTTTGCCCAGCGTCATTCCGCCTGCCCCTCGAAGGAGCAGGGTGGCGATCTCGGCTGGCTGACCTCGGGCCAGACCGTGGGGGAGCTGGATCGCGCCCTGCTGCATCTGCCCGAAGGTCTGCACGAGCGACCGCTGGCCTCGCGTTATGGATGGCATGTGGTCAGCATCGACGAGCGTATCGAGGGTCGCGAGCTGCCCTTCGAGCAGATCGCCGATCGCGTGCGTCACAGCCTGCGCGAGCAGGCCACCCGTCGCGCCCTTCGCCACTACCTGCTGGCGCTGGAGGCCGAGATCGGCGTGGAGGGCATCGCCCTCGATGATGACGCCGCTGGCGCCCTGATGCAGTGACAGGTCTACAGACAGGATGCAGTGCCGTATCCATGCGCCGACCACTCCATCGCCGCGTCCAGCACCTCTACTGCAGCGACATGATGTCCCCGTGCAGTCGGGCCAGGCGGCCGAGCAGCTGATTACGAGGCCCGGGAGGAATGCCCTGATCGATCAGCGTCTGCTGCATGTGCTCGACCACGGCGTTGAAGTGGGCGTCGGTCATGCCCATGTGCTGGTGGGCGCGATCCATGGGGGGGCCGCTGTAGACACAGGGACCGTCGCTGAGGTGACAGATCTGCTCTTCCAGCGAGGCAACGAAGCGGTCGATATTGGAATTGGCGAAGAACACGACGATCTCGTCATCGCCGGCCAGGCGGTAGGTGAAGTCCTCGACGATCGCCGCCACGCCTTCCTCGCCGCCCAACTGGGCATACAGCGTCGGCGTGGGCGTGGGCGAGGCAGGGCGCTGCATGCAGCCGCCCAGCAACAAGGCGAGCAAGACGAGAACAACAAGGCGATGAACGAGGCTCATGAAGGGCTCCTGTCTAGTAGGCGACCTGCAGCGACAGGTAGCCGCCGCGCTGCTGGCCCAGGCCGGCGATCGAGCCCAGGTCGAGCCAGGCGCCGGTCAGCGACACGTGCTTGTTGAAGAAGTAGGCGGTGTAGAGATCCTGCCAGTCATCCTCGTGGGCGAAGCCAAGATTGTCGGGCTTCTGGCGATATTCCATGCCCACCACCCAGTTCGGGGTGAGAAACAACCCCACCGAGCCCTCCGCCACCAGCGAGCGGCTATCCTTGACGTCGCCACCGAAGCCCAGCAGGCCGCCCTGGTTGGCCCGGGTCGAGCGCAGCGTCAGGTTGACCAGCAGGTTGCGGCCGGCCACGGCATCGAACAGCAGCTTGCTGCCGCTCAGGTAGATGTCGTTGCCCTGGGTCGACTCGGCGCCCACCGCCCGGGGCAGGCTACCGTCATCCAGGCGCTTGTGCTGCACGCCCAGGCTCCAGACGCCCCAGGGATGATAGAGCACGTCGCCGACCAGGCGCAGCTTGACGCCGTGAATGTCCTGTTGCAGCTCGCCGCCCAGGGTGTCCAGGCCCAGCCGCTGGCGGGCGAAGGATACCTCGAGGCGGTCCTGCCAGTTGAGTGCGACACCGCTGACCGCGAGCCGGTAGTCGTCGAGTCGTGCCTCGCTGCGGCTCGCGGTGATGGCCCATTCGCCCTCGCTGGCGCTGCCGGCCAGCACCCCCCACGGCGAGAGACCCCCACCGGCGGCCCCCTCGATCTGCGTCACGCCACCGGTGCCCAGCAGCCGGCTGCCGGCCCAGGCAGGGGAGGCGGTAATACTTATCCAGAGCAGCAGGCCCATCGCCAATCCCACCCCCAAAAAGCGGCGAGTGAAGAGACGGGTGGCGAGTCGCGGCGGGTGTGTCATGGGGTCTGCTCCTCGGACAGGGAGGCCTGATGCTGGGTTGCCCAGTCGACGATGCGTTCGGCCGCTAGCGGTCGCGAAATCAAGTAACCCTGCAGGGTGTCGCAGCCGAGCCGTTCGAGCAGCGCCCGGGCGGCGGGGGTTTCCACACCTTCGGCGACGACCTCGAGGCCCAGGTTGTGGCCGAGCTCGATGGTCGAGCGGACGATGATCTCGTCGTCGGCGCTCTCCTCGAGCTTTAGGATGAACGACTTGTCGATCTTGAGTTCCTGGACCGGCAGCCGCTTGAGCTGCGCCAGCGACGAGTAACCGGTACCGAAGTCGTCCACGGCGATACGCAGCCCGGCCCGGCGCAACTCGTCAAGCTGGCGGCTGGCGTGTTCGGGGTCCTGCATGATCGCGCTTTCGGTAATCTCGAGGCGCAGGCGCTCCGGTCCCATCCCGTATTCTGCCAGGCAGGCGCACAGTCGGGCGGGCAGGTCGATGTCGGTGACGTCCTTGGCCGAGAGGTTGATCGCGGCCACCAGCGAGCAGCCCTGCCGGTCCCAGGCGTGGAGCTGGGCGCAGACCGTGCCCAGCATCCAGCGGGTCAGGCGGTGAATATGCCCCGAATGCTCGGCGAGTGAGATGAATTCGTCCGGCGGGATGAAGCCCAGGTGGGGATGGTGCCAGCGCATCAGCGCCTCGACGCCGGAAAGCCGCCCGGTCCGGGCATCGAGCTGGGGCTGATAGACCAGGGTCAACTGGCCTTGGGGGACCGCCTCCTGCAGGTCGCGGACCAGTGTCAGCTGACGCAGGTGCCGCTCGTCCTGCCCTTCCAGATAGCCCTGATGGCTCCGCCGGGCGCGACGCGCCATGTCCAGGGCGATTTCGGCACGCCGCAGCAGCAGCGTGGCATTGTCGCCATGGACCGGATAGCGCACCTCGCCGATGGCAAGCGTGAGGCGAATCGGCGAGCCTTCCAGATCGATCGGCTGGGCCAGGCGCTCCTGAAGGGCCGCCAGCCAGTCGGGCTCGGCGGCAGGCGCTGCCAGGCGCAGCAGGAATTCGTCGCCGCTGAGGCGATAGGCCTCGAGCTGCGGCGGGGGCAGGCGGCCGAGGCGGTCGGCGAGGACCTTCAATACCTGATCGCCGATGGCATAGCCGAAGGTGTCGTTGACGGTGCGAAAATCGGTGATCGAGAGGCGCAGCAGGGTAAAGGCCTCGTCCTGGGCGATGGCGGCATCGATGTCCTGCACCGCCGAATGGCGGTTGGCCAGGTTGGTGAGCTGGTCATGGCGTGACTGATAGCGCAGCGTGGTTTCGCGCCTGGTGATGTCCTGCTGCATGGTCAGCAGGGTATCGGCCAGCAGCCTGATCTCCCCTTGCGGCGACACCTTGATGTCGCGCAGGTGCTCGCCGTGACCGATGCGGCGTGCGGCGTCGGCGAGCAGGGCCAGCGGGCGTGCCATGCTGCGCGCGCTCAGCGCGGCGATCACGGCGGTCAACAGCATCGTCAGGGTGAAGATGATCAGCAGTTGCCAGCGCAGCGCCGCGTAGACGGCGAGCAGGTCGCTGCGCCGCTGCTGCGCCACCGCATAGGCCTGTCCTTCGCTGCCGCTGTAAAGCGGCTGGCTGCGGGACAGATATTGTTCGTCGGCGACCAGCGCCTTGCGCGCTTCCTCATCGACGAAGCGTGTTTCCAGGCGGGTCAGGGCGCCGATCTCATCGGCCAGTTCGGCGTCGAGCAGAAACCCCATGCCAACCCAACCGATCAGGCCCGGGGCGCGCACCGGCATCAGCACGAACTGATAGGGGCGCCCTTCGTGCATCACCACCTCGACTGCCTCGCCGTCCTCGCGAGCCTGCTGCCAGAGCTCGGGGAAGGGCAAGGCGGTATCGGGCGAATGGTGGCTGCTGGCCAGCAGCCGGCCCTCGGGGTCGCCGAGCAGCACCATGTCGGCGTTGGCGCGGTCGCCGTGGTTGACGAGTACGCTGATCAGGGTGTCGGTGTCCTGAGTGGCCACGGCGCTCTTGAAGCCGAAGTCCGAGGCGAGTATCGCCACATTGTCGCGCAGCTGGCGGCCGCGCTCATCGAGCAACTGACGCGTGACGTCAAGTCCTACGCCGAGCTCGCGCTCGCCTCGTGCCAGTGTGTCCTGCTGAAGCGTTCGCAGCGTGGCCCCGGCGGCCACCAGCTGCGCGACGACGGCCACGGCCAGCATCACCAGCAGAAGGCGGCGGCGAAACGACATTCACGACCCCTCGCGGTCGTGCAACGCCTGCCGGAAACGCTTCTGCAGTGCCGAGGGTTCTGCGCGTACCGGCAGGCTGGCCTTCAGCTCGAGGGCCACGGTGCGCGTTTCTCCCTGGCGAATCTGGCCTTCCCACCACTGCTGATGCGTGTCCTCCAGACGGGGATGCCAGACGCGCAACGCGTGGCGACCCGTCGGGAGGTCGGGCAGGACGGCACGGCCGTCGGCGTCGGTCCTGGCGATGCTGGCGGCGTCGCTGACCACGATGAAGGCCTGCATGTGGTCATGGATATTGCAGCCCAGCACCACCACGCCCGTCTGGTCGAAGGACACCGGTGGTGGCGTTTCCTGCAGGTAGAGTTCGAGTTCAAAGACCTTGGCCGGCGAAAAGGAAAAGACGTGATGGCGGGTGGTATCGCGGTTGGGGAAGCTGACCCGGCTATCCACGGCGACCACCGAGACATGCGGGACGAAGGCGGCGTCGCGCTGCATCACCTGGCCCGCGTCGCCGGCGGCCGAGGGGGCGCCCGGATGAAACACCTCGACTACGGCATCCTCCAGCGGCTCGCCGGTGCCGGCATCGACTACCTGGAGCTGGGCGCCGCTCGCCGGTGTCGCCAGGACGAGGCTTAGGCTTAGGCTCAGGCACAGCCAGGCCAGGCATCCGAGGATGGGGGTGCCGGTGTGCATTGCCTCGTGCCTCATCTCTTCAATCCTTAGACGGGTCAGTCGTCAGGGATGACTCAGTTAACCGTGCCGATGCTAGCACGGTCCAACGTTGACACAGACGCCACGTCGTTGACACAGACATCACGTCGATAAGTGATAACGCAGGCAAGTCGGCGGGGTTAGTCGGCGCGATAGACGCACTTTCCGGCCACGAAGGTCTGCCGTGGCTGGAGGTCGTGGTCGAGGAGGGTAATGTCGGCATCGAAACCGACGGCCAGGCGCCCTTTGCGGGCGTGCAGCCCCAGCACGCGGGCCACATTGCCGGCAATCAGGCCGAGGGCCTGATCGAGCGGCAGGACGTCCTCATGGACGAGTCGCTGCCAGTCGGCGATCAGCGCGGTATTGCGGGCCACCCGCATGCCCAGGTAGGCGCCATTGGCATCGAATTCGGGCAGGCTGCCGTTGCAGTCGGAGCTCATGGTGATGCGCTCCACCGGTACGCCGCGCTCGAGCAGGCGTGACACGGCGTCGAAGCCGGTCAGTCCGTCGTCGCCGGCATCGTCGAAGGCCGTGACGTCGATGCTGGCGTCGAACCGCAGCGCGTAATCGGCGGCTTCCTCGAGCAGGGCGCGATGGCGATTGACGTGGGTGGGGATCACCTGGTCGGCCGGAATCTCGGTGTCCTCGAGCAGCCGGCGCAGCGGTTCCAGCCCGCGCTTGCCGTCGCCGAGGTGGAAGTGGCAGATGCCGCGCTTGTCGGCGAGCATGGCGCCGACGCGCACGTCACTGACTAAGCGCGCGATCTCGTCATGGCTTGGCTGGCTCGAGCGATGATCGGAGATCGCCAGCTCGCCCAGGCCGATGACTTCGGGTATCCAGGCCAGGTCGCGCTGCAGGTCGCCGGTGAGGGTCGGCGGCGGCACCCGATACGCGCCGGTGTACAGGTAGGCCGCGATGCCCTCGGCCCGGAGACCGCGTACCTTGGCCAGCAGGTCGGCCGGGGAGCGGCTGATGCTGTCGGTGCCCAGCACGCCGACCACGGTGCCGATGCCCATCGAGGCGATCTCGTGGGCGGTGATTTCCGGACAGCGGGAGCCGCAACCGCCTTCGCCGCCGCCGCCGGTCACGTGGACATGCTGATCGATGAAGGCGGGCACGGCGGTGTACTCGGGGGCATGAATGAACCTGACGGGCCAGCCTTCCGGTATCGCGAGCTCGCGACCCAGCGCCGCGATACGCCCGTCGGCCATCAGGATATCGGTGGCGTCGAGCGCCTCGGGCGCGAACACACGACCGACGCGCAGCAGGGTGATCAGCGGGGCATCTTGCTCATGCAGGGGATTCACGGGCGGTCACCTGTCATCTCATTAAGACTAAGGAGGGGCGCGGGGGCCGGGAGTGGCTCAGGTCGCGTCCGCCATGGGGGAAGAGAAACGACGGCCCTTGAGACGATCGATGGCACCGCTGATGTCATCGATCAGTAGCACCAGCAGGTCGCCCTTGCTTGCCGTATCGAACGCCCTGTCCATGGCCTCGTGCTCGTCCATGATGATCTCGACCTGACAGGCGCCGGTGACCGACTCGGCGCCGTCGCGCAGCAGTCCGGCGGCTTCCCCGACCGGGCGCCCCCTGGGGTCGGCCTCGTAGATGAAGACGACGTCATGCATCCTGGCGAGCAGGGCGCCGAGATCGAACAGATCCTCGTCGCGGCGATTTCCCGGCGCGCTTGCGACGCTGATGCGGCGATTGGCAGGAATACGGCCGACCAGCTCGCTCAAGGCCTCGAGCGCCGGCACGTTGTGCCCATAGTCGATCAGCACCTTCATGCCGTCGGCTTCGATGAGGTTGGTGCGGCCGGGGTTCTGCCCCGGGGTGGGATGGAAGGTCTGCAGGCCCATCTGGATGTCGCCGATGGAGAGCCCCAGGGCATAGGCGGCGGCGCTGGCGGCAAGGGCGTTGGCGACATTGAAGCGCGCATGGCCCTCGAAGGTGATCGGCACGTTCTCGACCGGAATTACCGCCGCCTCGACATGACCCTGGCGCATCACGATGCACTCGTTGTGGACCGTGAAGGCCACGCCGTGATCGCGGACATGCTGGCGGATGGCCCGCGCGTCCGGGTCCAGGGTGAAGAAGATGATAGTGCCCCGCGCCCATTCCTGGGCGGCCAGCACCCTTGGGTCGTCGGCATTGAGCACGGCGGTGCCGGTCTTGGCGACGGCATCGATCACCACCGTCTTGCAGCGCGCCAGCTCGTCGAGGGTCTGGATGTCATGCTCGCCAAGGTGATCGCTGGCGATGTTGAGCAGCACCCCGACGTCGCATTCGTCGAAACCCAGCCCACGGCGCATGATGCCGCCGCGTGCGACCTCGAGCACGGCGTACTCGACCGTGGGCTCGCGCAGCACGATATTCGCCGCCTGGGGGCCGCTGTAGTCGCCGCGCATGATGACGTGGTTGTCGATCTCGATTGAACCGGTACAGGCCATGCCGACATTGCGTCCCGCCTGGCGCAGCAGATGCGAGAGCAGGCGCACCGTGGTGGTCTTGCCGTTGGTGCCGGTCACGGCAATGATCGGAATGCGCGCATCGCTCTCGCTGTCGGGAAACAGCATGTCGACCACATGGGCGCCGATCTCGCGGCCCTTGCCGTGCGTCGGCGAGATATGCATGCGAAAGCCGGGGCCGGCATTGACCTCGACCACCGCGGCGGATTGCGCCTCGAGCGGTTCGGTCAGGGTCTCGGCCAGCAAGTCGATGCCGATGATGTCGAGCCCGATCAGCCGCGCGATACGCTCCGCCACGTACTTGACCTCCGGATGCACATCGTCGGTCACGTCGGTCGCCGTGCCGCCGGTACTCAGGTTGGCGGTAGGCTTGAGTAATACCACAACGTCGTGGGGGATCACGCTGTCGAGTGTCAGATGCTGTTGCTCGATCAGGCGCAGCGACTGCTCGTCGATCTGAATCCGGGTCAGCAGGTTCTCGTGGCCGATGCCGCGACGCGGGTCCCGGTTCTCCCGGTCGATCAGCGCCTGCAGGGTGGCCACGCCATCGCCGGTGACATGCGCCGGGCGCCGCCTGGCGGCCGCCACCAGCTTGCCGCCGATGACCAGCAGGCGGTGATCCTCCCCCTTGATGTAACTCTCGACGATCACCGAGGGGTTGTGGCGAGCGGCGATGGCGAAGGCCTCGCGCAGCGCCTGATCGTCGAGAAGATTGGTGCTGACGCCACGGCCGTGGTTGCCGCTCACCGGCTTGACGGCAACCGGGTAGCCGATCTCGTGGGCGGCCTCGATGGCCTCTTCCGGAGAGGCGAAGGCCCCGCCGCGGGGCACCGGAATGCCGGCATCGCCGAGAACCTGTCGGGTCCAGTCCTTGTCATCGGCGATGCTGTAGCCGATCAGGTCGGTATGGTTGGTGACCGTGGCCTGGATGCGCTTTTGGCGATGGCCGTGGCCGAGTTGGACGTAGCTGCTGTCCTCGGACAGGCGGATATGGGGAATGCCGCGATGCTCGGCGGCATCGACGATCGAGGCCGTGGAGGGTCCCAGCATGTGGTCGTCGCGTACCGTCTTGAGGCGGCTGATGATCGCCGGCATGTCGATGTCATCGCCGCGAAACAGCCGCTCGACGATGTCCACCGCCTCGACGCCGGCCGCGAGGCCGCAGGCTTCGTCGCGGTAACGATAGATGACGTTGTAGATGCCGGTGTCGTAGCTGTCGATGGTCTTGCCGTAGCCCACCGAGAAGCCAATCAGGTTCTGAAGCTCGATCGCCACATGCTCGACGACATGTCCGGCCCAGGTGCCGCGCTCCATGCGTTCCAGAAAGCCGCCGGGGCGGCCGACCGAACAGCGGTGTTCCTGAATGCTCGGCAGGAGGTCGGTCAGGCGCGCCACGATGCCCGGCACGGTATCGCTGGGCTTCTCCTCGAGCTCGCCGATGTCCAGGCGCATGAAGATCGACAGATAGCGACTGTAGTAATTCGGGCCGCGCAGCGCGCGATGCTCGAGGATCTTCATGATCAACCCCCCAATAGGGCCTTCAACTCGCTCGGGGCGAGGTAGCGTCGTGCTTCGACATCGAAGCCGTGACCGCTGACCATGGCATGCAGAATCATGTTCTCGACGGCCACCGCTTCTCCCATCCGTAGGTCAGCGATATTGGAGCTAGTCAGATTCCGGCTGTCGATGAGGACGACATGCCCTGGACCGATGGCTTCAAGAATCTGGTTCTGGTGGATGATCACGGCGGCGTCCTCGCCGAGACCGACACCAAGGTGTTCCGGGTTGGTCGCACCAACCTCCATCAACCGCGTGAACCGGCCGCGCTCGAGGAAATGGCTGTCGATAATCAGGCCATCGACGAGCCCGAGCCCGAACGTCATGTTCACCGCACCCTTGCGCAACGCGTCGGTTGCTGCTCCATTATAGATCATGGTGCCCGGCATGGCCGCCGCACCGGCACTGGTGCCCGCGACCACGGAACCTGACATCCAGCGTTCGCGGATAGCGGTCAGCACCGTCGAGCCGCCGAACACATTGGTCAAGCGTAGCTGGTCGCCACCGGTGAAGAAAATGACTCCGCTGCGATCGATCAGCGCGACATTGTCGGGGTCGGACGCCTGCCGGCGATCATGTATATCGAGCGAGTGGACACGGCTTGCGCCCAGGCGCTCGAAAGCCGCCTCATAGGTCGGGAGTACCTCGTCGGGAATGCGGCTGGCCGTGGCGATCACGGCAACCTCGGTATTGCCCTCGGGGGCCAATTCGAAGACCCGCTTGAGTATTTCAAGTTCGGATGTCTTGTCTTCGGCACCGCCGATGGCCACGATATGGCCATGCTGGGGAGAGAGTTCGGAGGTCATCATCCTTTCGTCGCCCGGCGACGCTTTTAGGGGAAATGCCGAAGCAATGTCCATGCGGGTAAGGTTGATAACAGGCAGGAAACTCATGCCCGTCTCACCATGTATAACAGCCACGCGAGGTGGTGGCACGCCCTTGCTGACTGGCATGGCATGCTAGACGCCCTCTCGCCGTTGTCGGGCGGTATCAATCTGCTGTTGATCCTACTGTCGGCAATGAGCTCGGCATTGACGGCAGCGGTCGGGGTGGGCGGTGGGGTGCTGATGATCATGGCGCTGGCGCAGGTGATGCCCGCCGCGGCGTTGATTCCGGTGCACGGCATGGTGCAGTTGGGGTCCAACGCCGGGCGGGCCGCGATGACCTGGCGGCATGTGGATCGCGGCGTACTGGTCGCCTTTATCCCCGGAGTGGTGTTGGGCGCGCTGGTCGCCGCCTGGCTGCTGGTGCGGCTGCCGGCGGGGGTGCTGGAGCTGTGCATCGCCGCCTTCGTGTTCTATACCTGCTGGGGTCCCGGATTACCAAAACGTGCCCTGGGCCGTGTTGGGGTGTTCGTCGCCGGGGCCATCACCACGCTGCTGTCGAGCCTGGTCGGGGCGAGCGGGCCGCTGGTGGCTGCCTTCATCAAGCAGGGGCAGACGGGGCGTCTGGCGCGCGTCGCGACCTTCTCGGCGTGCATGTTGTTGCAGCATCTGACCAAGGCGTTCGTGTTCGGCGTGGCCGGCTTCATGTTTCGTGACTGGTTGGCGCTGATCCTGATCATGGTGGCGGCGGGGCTTGTCGGCACCTGGCTGGGGCTGCGTCTGCTGCATCGACTGTCGGAGCATCGCTTCGATGCCTTGTTCAAGTGGGCGCTGACACTGCTCGCCCTGCGCTTGACCTGGTTGGGGATGCAGAGGCTGTTGACGGCCTGAGAGGCAGCGTTAGCATGGTCTTATACTATTGATTTTGGGAAATCGGACACAAAACGTCGGAATACGTATGGAAAACCTCGCTTCTCCCTGTACAGTCCGCAATCTGGGTTCATAATACTTGAGCATATGTGCCGAATGTACGGCACGGCAGGGAAATCGAGGGAACATCGATGGTGACCGCAACTAAAATGACAATACGGCGCCATGGCATGACAGGGCTTATGCTGCTGCTCAGCCTGGCTTTGTTCACGACCACTCAAGCGCAGGCGTCCAATCCCCGTTATGCCGGCATCGTCATTGATGCCGACAGCCAGGAAATCCTGTACGCCGAGAATGCCGACAAGCTTCGCTATCCGGCCTCGCTGACCAAGATGATGACGCTGTATCTCCTGTTCGAGGCAGTGGAGGCCGGTCGTCTGAGCATGAACCAGCCCTTGCCGGTTTCCTCTGCCGCCGCGGCCATGCCGGCCACCAAGCTGTGGCTAAAGCACGGCGACAGCATCCCGGTGGAAACGGCACTTCAGGCGCTGGTGGTGCGGTCGGCCAACGACGTGGCGGTGGTGGTGGCCGAGGCGCTGGGCGGTAGCGAGTCGTATTTTGCCGGGATGATGACCGACAAGGCTCGCGAGCTTGGCATGAAGGATACGGTGTTTCGCAACGCCTCGGGGCTGCCCAATGCCGGCCAGGTCACCACGGCGCGCGACATGGTCGTCCTTTCGAGGCGGCTGATGCAGGACTTCCCCCAGTATTATCCCTACTTCTCTACCCAGGCGTTCAGCTGGCGCGGCCAGACCCACACTGGCCACAACCGCCTGTTGAAGACCTACCCGGGGGCCGATGGCCTCAAGACGGGCTTCATTCGCGCCTCGGGTTTCAACGTGGCCACCTCGGCGGTACGTGATGGGCGACGCCTGCTCACCGTGGTGATGGGCGGCTTCACCGCGGCCTCCCGCGACGAGCATACCGCCGATCTGCTCAATCGCAGCTTCGTGCGTGCCTCGCTGGCCGATGGCAATGGTTGGCTGGCCAGTGCCGATATATCCGGAGGCCAGCTATCCGGAGGCACGCTGACGACAGGCGAAACGTCCGCGCCGGCAGAGGCTGCCCCCGTGGGCCGCCTGGCCAGCAACAGGCCCGCCGAGACGGACCAGTTGCGTGAAGTATCCAGTGCCTTCCCGCCCGCGCCGGTGGAGGCGTCGGTCTCGACCCTGGCCGAGTCATCCTTCGAGGTTGAGCCTGAGATGTACGGCGAGGCCCCGACGTCGGTCTTTGGATCACTGCCGCGGGAACAGGGCTCGGCCGATGACCCCATTCGCCAGCTGATGGCCTCCACCGGCAATACCGGGGGTAGCGACAGCCAGCGAGGTGGATGGGGGGTGCAGGTCGGTGCCTTCAGCGATGCCAATCATGCTCGCAACCTGGCCTCTCGTGCCGCCGACAGGCTGGCCAGCCAACTGGCCAATGCGCGGGTCGCCGTGGCCAACGCCGCCGATGGCAGCGTGTATCGTGCACGCGTGGTGGATCTCAACGAGAGCCAGGCGCACGATGCGTGCCGCAGCCTGGTGCGCGAGGGCATGGATTGCATGGTGGTACAGGCAAGTCTCTAAGGCTTGCCGAGCGCGCCCTGACCGACTAGCGTAGCCTCACCGATCCACCCCGCCGGCCAACAGGTCGGCGGGGTGGTGTTTTTGGGTTCGGCGTCGGGAGCGTGCGGCATGACATCATCGTTCAAGGGCATCGGGTTCATGTGCATTGGTGTGCTCTGCCTGGCCATCGGCGATGCCATCTCCAAGTGGCTCGGCGAGGTCCACTCGCCGGTGCAGATCATCTTCTTTCGCACCCTGGTGTCGCTGCCGCTGATCGCGCTGCTGGCCCACTTCGGCGGCGGGCTGCGCAAGCTGCGCAGCCGCCGCCCCGGCATCCATCTGGTGCGGGGGCTCATCTATACCGGCACCATGGGCTGCTTCGTGCTTGGCCTGACGCTGCTGCCGTTGGCCGAGGCCACGGCCATCGCCTTCGTCGCCCCGCTGTTCGTGACCCTGCTTTCGGTTCCTCTGCTCGGCGAGCGAATCGCCCGCCCGGTACTGGCCGCCTCGCTGGTGGGCTTCGTCGGGGTCTTGATCGTGGTGCGCCCCGGCGGGAGCGGCTTTCAGCTCGGGGCCCTGGTGCTGGTCGCCGCGGCGTTCTTCTATGCCTTGGTGATGATTACCTCGCGACGCTGGGGGGCGCGCGAACACCTTTGGGCCATGGTCTTCTACATGAACCTGGTGCCGCTGCTGATTTCTGCCAGCGTGCTGCCCTGGGTCTGGCTGCCTCCACACCCCTGGCACTGGCCGGCGTTTCTCGCCGCCGGCGTGTTCGGCGTGGGCGCCACCGCCTGTCTGACCCAGGCGTTCCGCTATGCCCCGGCGGCCATCGCCGCGCCCTTCGACTACACCGCCATGCTGTGGGCGGTACTGCTGGGCTGGTGGTTCTGGGGCGAAGTGCCGGACGCCTGGGTCTTCGTCGGCAGTGCGTTGATCATCGGCAGCGGCCTGGCGATTGCCTACCACGAGCGGCGTACCACCCTGAAGCGCCGTCCTACTGCTTGAAAAAGGCCCTCGCGGCCGCCTCCGGATCGGAGTGACCGCAGATCGCCGAGATCACCGCAGCGCCTTGGGCGCCGGCCGCACGCACCGCGGCGGCGTGCTCTGCCTTGAGACCGCCGATGGCCACGCTCGGCAAGGGGCTGGCGGCGACAAGGGCGGCGAGGCCCTCGAAGCCGATCGGCTGGGCATGATCGCCCTTGGTGGGGGTGGCGAATACCGGCCCCAGGCCCAGATAGTCCAGCCGGCCGGCGTCGACACGTGCCAGCTGCTCATGGGTCTGTACCGACAGCCCGAGGAAGGCGTTCGGTCCCAGCGCCTGGCGCGCCTCGATCACATCGCCATCGTCCTGGCCGATGTGCAGGCCGTCGGCGCCGGCTGCCAGGGCCACTTCCAGACGGTCGTTGATGATCAGCGGCACGCCCGTGCCGGCCAGCGCGGCCTTGAGGCGACGCGCCTGCGCGATCAGCTCGGACTCGCTGGCGTGCTTGTCGCGCAGCTGCACGACGGTGACACCGCCGCGGACGGCGGCGACCACCGTCTCTATCAGGCCATGCTCGGCGCACAGGCTGGGGTCGGTGATCAGGTACAGGGAAAGGTCCAGGCGCATCGTGCCTCCAGTGTCGGGTAAGGGGCGAATGGCTCGCAGGATCAGGGGGCCGGCGCGGCGGCGCCGAGGAAGCGCTCCTGCCAGTAATCCAGGGCCACGGAGGTGGTGGTGACGTGGCGTCCACGGCCGGGCGCATGGATCATCTGGCCATCGCCCAGATAGATGCCGACATGGCTGGCCTTGCCGCCCCGGGCGGTGTCGAAGAATAGCAGGTCGCCCGGTCTCGCCGCATCGACCCGCGGCAAGCTGGCGAACTGTTGGTGTGAGGTGCGCGGTACGGGAATACCGGCGCGCGCGTAACTCAACTGGACCAGTCCGGAACAGTCCAGCCCGCTTTCACTGGCGCCGCCAAAACGATACGGCGTGCCGAGGGTGCGTTTTGCCTCGGCAAGGATCAGTGCGCGGTCGAGGGAAAGCTCGCCCGCGTCGTCACGGGTGGCGAGTTCACGTCCGGCGCAGCCGACGAGCAGCAGGGCGACCAGGCATAGCGGTAACAGGTACATGACCGATCGGCGCAAACCGCCGGCCGGGGGTCGATCGAGATTCACAGCAGCGAAGGTGTCAGGCATGACGGTATGGCTCAATCACGAGGGCGATGCGCCTAACCTAGCCGGTTCGGCGCGTCAGCGATAGGCCATGTCGTCGTGAGGACCTTGTCAACGAAAGGCGATACGCGTGCCGTAGGTCAGCATCTCGTCCGGTGACATGGCATGTCCCGTCACGCCGATCATCTCGTCGCCGCACTGGTCGGCCCAAGTCAGCACCCCATGAGTCAGCCCGATGCCGCCCAGGCGGTCACGAATCTCGCCGGTTCCCAGGAAGGTGCAGTTTCTGCCCTGCTCATCCGACAGAGTGGACACGCCTTTGGCATGATGCAGGCGCACCGTGTAGATGCCGTCCATCGACTCGACCTCCACGATGGGTGACAGCCCGTTGGCAAGCGCCCTGGCGAGCTGCTTCAGGGTGATGTGATCACCGAGTTGGTAGGCGGATGAGGTCATGACACCGTCTCATGCAGGTTTGTGTACA
>DATISN010000055.1:0-3702 GCA_035581765.1 Halomonas sp. | reverse complement strand
ACGGGCGAAGATCCGGCCGCGGGCCTGGCCGATGCCGCGTCGATGGCAACAGTGCTTCCGGACCTCGACGTGCATCATCCCTGGGCGCTGACCACCGACCGCGGCATCGAGCTGGCCTTGGCCTGCGAGGCGGCCGGTCGCGGGGTGGCCGGCATCCGCAGTTCCGATGGCGCTTCGCTCTCGAGCGGCGAAGGGGTGCGCGTCTACGCCAACAGTCACGGCTTTCTGGGCAGCCAGCGTGGCAGTCGACACTCGCTGTCGTGCATGCTGATCGCCGCGGACGAGATGGGCATGCAGCGCGACTATGATTACACGACGGCGCGTCATCCCGATGATCTCCAGAGCCCCGAATCGGTCGGCGCGAGTGCGGCGAGGCGCACCCTGCGTCGCCTGGGCGGCCGTCGTCCCGTCACGGGCCGTTTCCCGGTCCTGTTCGATCCGACACTGGCCAGCGGTCTGGTGGGACACCTGATGGGGGCGATCGCCGGTGGCGCGCTGTATCGTCAGGCCTCGTTCCTTTGTGAGCGTCTCGGAGCTCCACTGTTTCCCGACTGGTTCAGTCTCGGTGAGCGACCCATGGAGGTCGGCGGCATGGCGAGCAGCCCGTTCGACAACGATGGGGTGCAGACACGTGACAACGTGTTCATCGATCGGGGGCGCCTGGCCAGCTACATGCTGTCGGCCTACAGCGCCCGCCGCCTCGGTATGCAGAGCACCGGCAACGCCGGCGGCGCTCGCAATCTGCGCATTGACGCACCACTGACGGCGCCCGAGGCCTTGCTTGAACGCATGGGGCGCGGGGTACTGGTCACCGAGTTGATGGGGCAGGGCGTCAACGGCGTGACAGGTGACTACTCGCGGGGCGCCGCGGGCTTCTGGGTCGAGGACGGTGAGATCCAGCACCCTGTCGAGGAGTTCACCATCGCCGGGAATCTCGAGGCCATGTTCAAGGGCCTGGTAGGCGTGGGCAGCGACACCGATACCCGCGGCAGCATTCACACCGGTAGCTGGCTGATCGACGAAATGACCGTGGCCGGCGGTTAGGCGTCTTCCTCGAAGCGTGCCTCGAACAAGGCCTCCACGGCTTGCAGCGCCGCCTCGGCGTCCAGGCCCTCGGCGTCGATACGCAATTCGGTCCCGCATGGCGCCGCCAGCATCAGTAACGACATGATGTTGGCGCCGTCCGCCTGGCGTTCGGCATGGCTCACCGTGATCCGGGCATCGAAGGGCTGGCAGCATTGCACCAGTTTGGTGGCGGCTCGCGCGTGCAGGCCGCGTCGATTGGTAAGGGTCAACTTACGATGCACCACGCGTCAGCTTCCTTGGCTTGCCTTCTCGATGAGTGGCGGCTGTGGGATATGCGGCAGGGTATCGTGAATACCGAGTTCACGGTGGCGTAAACGCACACTGGGACGGTGTTGCAACATCTGACGCGCCAGACGCTCGGCGAGATAGACCGAGCGGTGCTTGCCTCCGGTGCAGCCGATCGCCACGGTCAGGTAGCTGCGGTGGCTGGCCTGATAGGCAGGCAACCAGCGTTCCACCCAGGCGTGAATGTCGCGGTACATGTCGTCGACGATGGGGAAGCCTTCGAGAAAGGCGATGATCTGGGGATCGCGCCCGGTGGCATCGCGTAGCTTGGGATCCCAGTGGGGGTTGGGCAGGCAGCGGGCATCGAAGACGATATCGGCATCCAGCGGCACCCCACGCTTGAAGCCGAACGATTCCACGGTGAGCGTCATCTGGCCGGGCTGATGGCTGGCCACCTGGTCGCTGATTTGCCCACGAAGGTCGTGAACGGACAGGCGCGAGGTATCGATGATCAGGTCGGAAAGGTCACGAATCTCGGCCAGGGCCTGTTCTTCGGTATCGATCGCCTCGGCCAGGGTCATGTCGCTTCCCCGCGTCAGCGGGTGGCGGCGGCGCGTCTCGGAATAGCGTTCGAGCAGGATGCGGGCATCTGTCGTGAGATAGACCACCTGGCAGTCGATTTGACGTTGCCTGACCTCCTCGAGCAACCGCGGAAACCGCTCGAGTGCGTGCGGCAGGTTACGCGCGTCGATGCTGACCGCGATCGAGGTATGCGGGGCCTGATCCTGGCGCAGTTCATCCACCAGAGGGCCGAGCAGCATCGCCGGCAGATTGTCGATCGCATAGTAACCAAGATCTTCGAGCGCCTGCAGCGCGATCGACTTGCCGGAGCCGGAACGGCCACTGATGATCACGAGCTGCATGGTGGGTCTCCTGGTCGTGGTGCTGGCCGGGCGGTCCCAGGGAGATCAGGCATCCGCCTGTCGTCGGATCGCGTCGATAAGCTGTTCGTGCAATTCTTGCTGGCTGGCAGCCTTGCGCAATCGGCTGCGCGTTTCGCCATCGTTCATCACCCCGGCTACCTGGGCAAGCAGGGCCAGGTGGTCGTCGTCGGCCTCTTCGGGCACCAGCAGCACGAACACCAGGTCCACCGGCTCGCCGTCGATGGCATCGAAATCCACCGGCTCGGTGAGTTTCAGGAAGCCGGCGATGGGCGTCTTGCAGTGCGGGTTGCGGGCATGCGGAATGGCCACACCATTGCCGATACCGGTGCTTCCGAGCCGCTCACGACCGATCAGGCGGCTGAAGACTTCCTGGCTGTCCAGGCTGGGGGTGTTCTGGGCGATGAAGGTACTGAAGAATTCGAGTACCCGCTTTTTGCTCCCCCCGGGGACGCTGAACAGGATGCGTTCGGGGGGCAGAATGGTTTCAAGATTCATGATGGGTCAGCGGGCGCCAGCGCCTTGGGCGCGAGCCTGAGATTTTTCCTTGTGCTTGACCAGCTGGCGATCCAGCTTATCGGCGAGGGCGTCCAGGGCGGCGTACATGTCGCTGTCCTGGGCTTCGGCATGCAGATCGGCACCGGCGGCATGCAGCGTACAGGCGGCCAGCTGGCGTTCCTTCTCGACGGAGAGCGTGACCTGCACATTGGTGATGTTGTCGTAGTGGCGTTCCACGCGGGTGAGCTTCTCGTTCACATAGTCACGCAGGGCGTCAGTCAGTTCCACATGATGGCCGGTGATGTTGACTTGCATGACACGCTCCTTCGTCCTTCGAATGGTGATTCGATTGTAACCCTTTTTCCTGGCTTGCAAACCCCCGCTGCCCGAGGGATTCGAAAGCGCCACGAACAGCATTATTTCAATCGCTTGCGCTCGCTTGACGAAGGGATGCCCATGGCCTCCCGGTACTTGGCGACGGTGCGCCGGGCCACGTTGATGCCGATTTCTTCCAGCCTCGCCACGAGCTTGCTGTCGGATAGCGGCTTGCCCGGCGGTTCTTCCTGGACCAGCTTGCGGATGCGCGCCCGGATCGCGGTGCTCGAATGCGCGTCGCCTTCGTCATTGCCGACCTGGCTGGAGAAGAAGTACTTCAGTTCGAAGACACCGCGCGGCGTATGGATGAATTTCTGCGTCGTCACTCGCGAGATGGTCGATTCATGCATCTCCACCACCTGGGCGATATCGGCGAGGATCAAGGGCTTCATCGCCTCTTCGCCGCGCTCCAGGAAGTCGATCTGGCGCACCATGATCTCGCGGCCGACACGCAGCAGGGTGTCGTTGCGGCTCGACAGGCTCTTCATCAGCCAGCGCGCTTCTGGGAGCTGGTCCTTGAGAAACTGGTTGTCGCGGCTCTTGTCGGCGCGGCGGATCAGCGAGGCGTAATCTGGCT
>DATISN010000054.1:0-4128 GCA_035581765.1 Halomonas sp. | reverse complement strand
TCCCGCGATACCTGGCGCGTCAGCAGCCAGCGGGGAAACCATACGTGCTTGCGTCCGGCCAGCAGTTGACCGGCCGACAGCACCACCAGGGTGGCCATCAGCGTGGGCACGCCGGGCAGATCGCCAACCAACGGGGCCAGGGTGATCAGCCCTGCGATCAGCAGGAACGGCGCGAAGGAGCGTTGTCCCACGCAATCGAGAATGGCCTCAAGGCTGACCTTTTCCTCGCCTTTCCCGGCGTCCTCTATCTGCTCTAGCAGGGCGGTCAGATCGGTGGGGGGAGCTTCCGTTTCCGCCCCTGGGGTGTCATTGGCCATGTGGCCTCCGAGTGAACAGCAGGATGGCGCCCAGCAACATCAGCGCCGGGCCCACGAAGCCAACGGGACTGGCGCCCTGCCAGCCGATAACGATCAGCAGCATACCGAGCAGTTCCAGGGCGAGGGCGAAGATCCGAACCGTCATGTTGGGCTCCTTGTGGAAATGATCCGTTAGTTTAGTCCTCCCGACGCGGCGGGGGTACACCTGTGCTGGGAAGGCGTCACGCCAGCCTTTATGATGCGGTCGTCGCGGGGCTTGAATATGCGTGCCGTAGCGTGATCGACCGTATGGGGAGGACATAGTGCCGTTATCGCTCTGGCTGTCGCTAGCCGCGATCTGCGCCCTGGGCGCCATGTCGCCGGGGCCGAGCCTGGCGCTGGTGTTGCGTCACACCCTGGGGGGTGGTCGGGCACCGGGCGTCACGGCGGCGCTGTCCCATGCGCTGGGCGTGGGCTTTTATGCGCTGCTCACCGTCTGGGGGTTGGGGGCGCTGATCGTGCGCCTGCCGGGATTGTTCCAGGCCATCACCTGGCTCGGTGCCGCTTACCTGGCGTGGCTGGGCATCAAGGCGCTGCGCGCCGGGCGAGCCGGTGCCTTCGCGGCGACGGCGCTGGTGACCACGCAGCGCCAGGCGGCGCGCGAAGGCATGCTGGTGGCGCTGGGCAATCCCAAGTTGATCCTGTTCTTCGTGGCCTTGCTCAGCCAGTTCGTGACGCCGGACATGCGCGTGTCGGACCGGGTCATCATCGTGATGACGGCGATGGTCATCGACGGCGGCTGGTACGTGCTGGTGGCGCTGAGTCTTTCCCACTCGCGGGTGCTGCCGTGGTTGCAGGCCCGGGCGCACTGGATCAATCGCATTACCGGCGTGCTGCTGCTGGCGCTGGCCCTGCGGGTCATGATCGGCCCCCTGAGCGGCTAGGAAGCGGGTGGGGCCTGATGACATCAATCGCTAAGAAAATTGACCGTTGGCCATCAGGCATCCGTGCTGGTGCTATCCTCATGGTGTCTGTCGCAGCGGAAATCCTGGTCGATGCACGATCTATCACACGAAACGCGGGCGCTGGTGCTGGAGGCCGACCTGGAAGTCGCCGCCGAGCTGTCCCTGCAACTCAGCGTGCTGGGGATGGAGAGCTGCCACTTCCACCAGGCCACTGCCTTGTTGGAAGAGGTCGCGCTCTATCCGCCGCCGCTGGTGATCATGGCGCTCGAGTTCGGCGAGCAGGACGGCATCGCCCTGCTGCATCGGCTCGCCGAGGCCGATTACCGAGGCCGCGTGCTGCTGATCAGCGGGGTGGAGCGCAAGGTGTCGCGGATCGCCGAGCGGGTGGGCCAGACGCTGGGATTGCAGATGCTCGGCTCGCTGGATAAACCCATGCGGCTGGCCGACTTGCGCCAGCGTCTCGGCAAGCGGCGTGTCGTTCGCGAGACGCTGCCTCACCCGGAGACGGAACCGGTGGTGAGTACGCAGGAGCTCGAGCTTGCCCTCGCCGGGAACGAGTTGACGCTCTACTACCAGCCTCAGTACGAACTCGCCAGCGACCGTCTGAGCGGCGTCGAGGCGCTGGTGCGCTGGGACCATCCACGCCTGGGCCTGCTCGGCCCGGACAGCTTCCTGCCCTTGCTGACACGCGCCCAGGGCAAGCGCCTCACGCGCTATGTGCTGAGGCGCGCACTGGACGATGCCGAGCAGTGGCGCGAGGAGGGGGTCGAGTTGTCGCTGTCGGTCAACGTGACCGCCGATGACCTGATGAGCCCCGACTTGCTGGAGATGGCGCGCCAGGCGGTGCCGGACAGCCCCCACCTGGTGGTGCTGGAGATCACTGAGAGCGCCGCCATGGAGGACGAACTCCTGGGCAGTGAAGTGGCGGCCCGGCTGCATCTCGGGGGGTTGGAAATGTCGGTAGACGATTTCGGCGTGGGCTTCTCGTCGCTGTCACGCTTGCAGGTGCTGCCGATCAGCGAGGTCAAGATCGATCGAAGCTTTGTCAGCCATCTGCATGAGAATCCCCAGGACTCGGCGATCGTCGAGGCGGTGGCGCTGCTCGGCCGGAGGCTGGGCATCCGCGTCGTGGCCGAAGGCATCGAGGAGCTGAGTATCCTGCCGCTGCTGGAACATTTCGGCTGCACCCATGTGCAGGGCTTCGGCCTGTCGCGCCCGGTGCCCGCGAACGCCGTTGCCGCGCTGGCGCGGAATCAGTTGCCGATTCGCTCGAGGATGGCGGCCAGTGGAGCGTCGCTCGGCAATACGCCGTAGGCCGGACTCGCCTCGCTGCCGAAACGGGCGCGACAGAAGGTCTCGGCCACTGGGCTGGGCGCGTGGCGCAGCAGCAGCGCGGCCTGGGTACACTGGGCCAGGCGCTGGACCAGCCAGCGGGCGCGCGGCTCCAGGTCTTCCGCGGGCTGGCCGAGGTCGTGCTCCAGCGCCTTGAGCGCCGCATCGAACTCTTCCTGTTGTCCCCGTGCCTCGCCCAGCAGCTGGCGCAGGGCGTCGAGCGCCTCGGGGTGACGCGTGAGCACCCGCAGCACATCCAGGCAGATGACGTTGCCCGAGCCTTCCCAGATCGCGTTGACCGGCGCTTCGCGGTAGAGACGCGCGAGGGGCAATTCCTCCACATAACCGATCCCGCCCAGGCATTCCATGGCCTCGGCCATGAAGCCCGGCCCGCGCTTGTTGTGCCAGTACTTGGCCATGGCCGGCAGCAGCCTGGCCAGCGCGGCCTCGTCCTGCTCGCCACGCGCCGCACCGTCGAAGGCGCGCGCGGTGCGCATCACCAGCGCCAGGCCGGCTTCGACTTCCAAGGCCAGATCGGCGATCACGCCGCGCATCATTGGCTGCTCGGCCAGCGGTCGGCCGAAGGCGTGACGTTGGCGGGCATGGCGCCAGACCTCGTCCAGTGCCTGGCGCATCATGCCCACCGGGGCGGTGGCGGTATCCAGGCGCGTCTGCTGGACCATGTCGAGCAGGGTGGCGATGCCGCGGTCCGGCTCGCCGATCGAGTCCGCCCAGGCGCTACGGTATTCGATCTCCGCCGAGGCATTGGCGCGATTGCCGCACTTGTCCTTGAGGCGTTGCAGTTCGATGGCATTGCGCTGGCCATCCGGCGTGAAGCGCGGGACCAGAAAACAGCCAAGTCCCGCCTCGCTTCGGGCAAGCGTCAGGAAGGCGTCGGACATCGGCGCGCTGCAGAACCACTTGTGGCCGGTGAGTCGCCAGCCATCGTTTTCGGGCTCGGCTCGCGTGGCAATGGCGCGCAGATCGCTGCCGCCCTGCTTCTCGGTCATCGCCATGCCGAAGGTCAGGCCGCTCTTGTCGACGGCGGGCAGGGCGCGCGGATCATAGTCCCAGGCCAGCAGCCCCGGCGCCCAGCGGGCACGCACGGCGGCCGAATGGCGCAGCACCGGCATGGCGGCGTGGGTCATGGTGATCGGGCAGCAGAAGCCCGGTTCTGCCTGGGTGAGCAGGTAGAGCGCGGCGACATGGGCCTGGTGGCCGCCGCGGCCTTCTTCCTGCCAGGCCACGGCGTGCCAGCCATGGTCGATGGCCAGGCGCATCAGCTCATGGTAGGCGGGATGATAGCTGACCTCGTCGAGTCGTCGGCCTTGCGCGTCGAACGCACGCAGCTCAGGCGGATGACGGTCGGCCGCCTGGCCCAACTCGCGCACGCGGGCACTGCCGGCCTCTTGTCCGAGGGCGGTGAGCCGCTGGGCCACCCACTTCGGGGCCTCGCGGGCGAGCGCCTCCTGCAACGGCAGGTCCGTTGCCAGCAGGTCACGGTCGCCGCTGGCATCGGGCTGGTTGCCCACTAC
>DATISN010000053.1:0-1927 GCA_035581765.1 Halomonas sp. | reverse complement strand
GGCCGGCGTGACGCTGTGGTTCGAGGCCTTCGCCGACCGCGCCTACGACAGCGAGGGACATCTGATGTCGCGTCGTGAACCCGGGGCGGTGCATCATGACCCCGCGGTGATCGTCGATCAGGCGCGTCGCATCGCGACCGGGCAGGCCCTGGTCGCCTCGGATGGCAGCGACCTGGTGCTGGACGCCGATACCCTGTGTGTCCATGGCGATAATCCCGAATCGGTTGCCGCCGTCAGGGCCATTCGCCAGACACTGGATGCGCTAAAGGTAACGCCATGAGTGACCAGCCCCACCCTCGGCTCGAGCCCGCCGGCCTGGATGCCTGGATGGTGCGGCTCTTCGACGCCATCGAGGAGCGCAACCTGCCTTGGCTGACAGCCCTTTCCCGGGCGTGCGAGCGCGCCTTTGGCGATGCGCTGGTCGACCTGGTGCCGTCCTACACCACGCTGCTGGTGGTCTTCGACCCGCTGCGCCTCACCCCCGGCGACGCGCGCCAACGGCTCACCGGCCTGCTGGCGGAGCTGGCACCCGATGATGCCGCCGCCGAGGGGGAATTTCACGAATTGCCCACCTGGTACGATCCCAGCGTTGGGCCGGACCTCACGCGGGTGGCCGAACGCTCTGGCCTGTCGGTCGAGGCGGTGATCGATGCCCATGCCGGCCGCGACTATCGGGTTTTCGCCCTGGGGTTCGCGCCGGGCTTTGGTTTCATGGGGCTGCTCGACGCGGCGCTGGAGTGTCCACGCCTGGAAACGCCGCGACGCAAGGTGCCGGCCGGCAGCGTGGCGATCGCCGGTCGCCAGACGGCCGCCTACCCGGTGGTGACGCCCGGTGGCTGGAACCTGATCGGGCGCACCTCGGCACGTCTGTTCGATCGGGATCGCGAGGGTTTCAGCCTGCTGCGCGTGGGGGACCGCGTGCGGTTCGTGCCCGTCGACAAGGCGAGCTTCGAAAAGCAGGGTGGCGACGCGACGCCTGCCATGAGTCAGGGGGCGTCATGACATCCGAGAAGCGTAACGGGTTTTTCGTCAAGCGCGCGGGGCCGCTCGCCTTGTTGCAAGATGCCGGGCGCTTCGGGGTGCGTCAGCTGGGGGTGACCCAGGGCGGGCCGCTCGACCTGCATGCCTGGGCGTGGGCCAATTATCTCGTCGGTAACGCTTGGGGAGCGCCGGCGATTGAGATCACCTTCGGCGGCCTGCAACTCGTCGCCGAACAGGATCTCAGCGTGGCGGTGGCCGGCGCCGATCTTTCCGCGACCCTGGAGGATCGCCCGCTTGCTCTGTGGCGAACCGTGAACCTTCGCCGCGGCGAGCGACTGACGTTCGGCTCGCCGGCGAGTGGCCTGCGTGCCTACCTGGCGGTGGCCGGCGGATTTTCTGCCGAGCCGGTGTTGGGCAGCGTGGCCTGTGTGGCCCGGGAAGGGCTGGGCGGCTTCGATGGCCGAGGCAGTCGGCTGGCGGAAGGGGATAGCCTGCCCGTCGGCAAGACCAAGGCGAGCCGGCCCGAACCGCGCGAGGCGCCGGAAACCGAACGCCCCGATTACCGTGCGCCGGCCTGCCTGTCGCTGCTGCCTGGCGCCCAGATCGGCGCGTTTACCGGACGCAGCCTGTTCGACGCCTTCAATAGCGAATGGCAGGTCGACGATCGAGCCGACCGCATGGGGGTGCGCCTGACCGGCCCCCGGCTGCATTGCCGGATCGAATCGCTGATTTCGGAAGGGATTTCTCTGGGCGCCATTCAGGTGCCACCGGATGGTCAGCCCATTGTATTGCTCAATGACCGCCAGACCATCGGTGGTTATCCCCGGTTCGGTAACCTGACACCAATCGCCGCCTCGCGGCTCGCCCAATGCATGCCCGGCCAGACGGTCACGCTGCGGGCCGTGGCCGTCGAGCATGCCCTGGCCGAACACCGCACCTTCCTCGG
>DATISN010000052.1:0-25066 GCA_035581765.1 Halomonas sp. | reverse complement strand
ATATGCGGGGGGAAAGCGGCGTCGGCGTGTTCAGCGGCGAGCTCTCGCTGGAGCACGGCGGTGGCTTCGCCTCGGTGCGGCGCGAGCCCGAGGTCTTCGAGCTCGGCGCCTGCTCGGGCTTGATGCTGTACGTGCGCGGCGACGGTCGACGCTACCAGCTGCGCTTGTACAACAACCAGCTGATCGAGGGTGGCGCCTACCGTGCCGTCTTCCAGCTCCGGGCAGGTGAATGGCAGCGCGTCGCCCTGGCCTGGCAAGACTTCGAAGCGGTGTTCCGCGGCCGGCGACTTGAGGATGCCCCGCCGCTCGACCCCGAGACAATCCAGCAGGTGGGATTTCTGATCGCCGACAGGCGACCGGGGCCCTTTCGGCTGGAGGTGGCGTGGCTCGGGACGATGAGCAGCGAAACGATGCAGTAATGGGAAAAGACATACTGCTTCTTCCCGTCAGATTCGACCGGGCAGTACCACCCGACCTGCATCATCACCCATTTTGCCTTTCCTGATGATATGCTCATTAAGCAGCGCGTCAGTCGTCTGTATGAGAAAGCCGATCAGGCAACTGCCCTCCTGCCTTCCCGACACCCTAATGTTGCGGATGACCCGCCCGTCCACTAGAGGCATGACCGTGATCATCAAGGCACTCGTACTCAGTCTTATCCTTTTCGGTTCCGTCGGGCTGGCCAGCGCCGATTACGCCGAGGGCATGCGCCACCACGAACGACAGGACTACCGCCAGGCACTGCAGGAATTCGGCGAAGCCGCCAGAAGCGGCGATGCCGATGCCCAGTACATGCTGGGCCGCCTGTACGAGGCCGGCAACGGGACAGCCCAGGATTTCGTGCAGGCTCACCAGTGGTACAACCTGGCCGCTGCCCGCGGTCACCGCCATGCCGCCGAGGCTCGCGATTCACTGGCCGAACGCATGACGGCCGGACAGATCGCCGAGGCGCAACAGGCGACGCGTGGCTGGCAGCCGGAACAGGAACCGTCTACGCAGGCGACACCGCCATCGCGCCCCGCCATCGAGACCCTGTCGGATCGGCAAGGCGTTGCCGAGATACAGCGCGAGCTCAATCGGCTCGGCTATGACGCCGGCCCGGTAGATGGCGCCATGGGAAGCCGTACACGCAATGCGATACTCGACTATCAGGCCGATACGGACATTGACAGAGACGGTCGCGCAACCTCCGACCTGCTCGAACGCCTGCGCCAGACGGAGAACGAAGAGACAGCTACTGCCGCCGAGCCGCAACCCGCGGCCTCGTCGAGGGTCGCGCTGCAGGACGACTTCAGCGACGACGATTACCGTCGCAATCCTTCCTGGACCGTGCTCAGCGGCGACTTCGAGGTCGACGAGAACGGATTGCGCAGCATCGTGGAGACACAGCGGACGACCGATCGTGAAGCACGCAGGCTCAGCGCCGAGCGGCCGGAGGAGATCGGCCTGGCAATGCTGGAGCTGATCCTCGAGCAGACCGGCAATGGCAGGCAAAGCGAGGTGGCCACTCCCGTGGAGCCGGCGCGCATCTTCGTCAATGCACCGGTCGGCAACGCCTTCAGGATGGAGCTGGAACTCGCCTCTCGGCAGCGGCCTGGCAGCCTGGAACTGGGGCTCTTCCAGGGCAACCGGCCCAACGGCACCGGCTATCGCCTGGTCTATACTCCCGGTTCAAGCCCGGGGCTCAGCCTGGTCAGGCTGATTTCCGGGAGCACCGAGGTGGTTGCCCGCCACGAAGGCAGGCTCGACCTCGAGGACGGCCGATTCCACAGCATCGTCTGGACTCGCGACGAAAACGGACAGATGCAGGTTCACGTGAACGACCAGCGACTGCTGCGCGTGCAGGACAATGGCCTGCGCGATCCCTTCCAGGGCTTCATGCTGGCAAACCAGGGGGGCGACTACACCCTGCGCCAGATTAGACTCGAGGAATAGGCACCTGGGCCGACCCGCTCCAGGCGGGTCACCCTCTCCTCTCGCTGGTGTTCCATCAACGCTGACGTAATGGGCGGCGTCTCCCGAGTGAATATGCGTGGGGAAGACGCCGTCGGCGTGTTCATTGGCAAGCTCTCGATAGAACACGGCGGCGCCATCGACTCGGTACGTCGCGAGCCGGAAGTCTTCGAGCTTGGCGCTTACTTGGGTTCCATGGATAGGCGGCGCAGCTCAAACGCTGCTAATCTTCTGCTTGCTTCCCCTTGTACACATGGAACCCTCTGTGGACCTCAGGCCTGCGACGCTCAGCCTCTGCCTTTTTTCTGAATTCGGGCTGGCGATCCGATGATTGAACCGATTCTTACCCTCCTGCTCGGCACCCTGGTGATCCTCGCAATCATAGCCGTGAACGGCTACTTCGTTGCGCAGGAGTTTGCCTATATGGCAGTCGACCGTACAAGGCTCGCCGCGTTGGCCGCCACGGGCGACGTCTCGGCAAAACGCGCACTGGAAGTGACCAAGCGCACCAGCTTCATGCTGTCGGGCGCCCAACTCGGCATCACCGTCACCGGCCTGCTCGTAGGGTATGTTGCCGAGCCGCTCGTCGGTGAATCGATCGGGGTTCTGCTCGGCGGAGCAGGCGTTTCGGTCGAAACCGGGATAACCATTGGTACGGTGGTGGCTCTGGTGGCAGCCACCATCATCCAGATGATCGGGGGCGAGCTCTATCCGAAGAACCTCGCCATTGCCAATCCCGAGCCGATCGCGCGAGGGCTTGCCCGCACAACCCTTCTCTACATGACGATGATGGGCTGGGTCATCAGCTTTTTTGACAAGTCCGCCAACCTGCTGCTGCGGGTGCTGCATATCGAGCCTGTTCACGACCTCGACGTCAGCGCCTCTGCTGACGACCTGCCACACATCATTGCCGACTCACGTGACAGCGGCGATCTTCCCCTTGAACTTTCGCTCATGATGGATCGCATCCTCGACTTTCCGCAGCGCGACGTCGAGCACGCGATGGTGCCGAGATCGCAGGTTGACTGGGTGGACCCCGGGACGACGCTGGCCGAACTGCGCGAGCTCATGGCGCGCGCCCACACCCGCTACCCGGTCATCGATGACGACGACGCCCCGGTGGGGGTTGTGCATCTGGCCGACGTACTCACACGTCTCGCCAAGGGGCACACCGATGAGACCGTTGTCTCGGTAATGCGCCCTGCCACTGTGCTGCCCACGCTGATGCTACTGCCGGACGCCCTCAACCAGCTGGTTAAGGCGACCGACCAGCTTGCCTGCGTCATCGACGAGTACGGTGGCTTTGCCGGAGTGCTCACCATTGAGGATCTTGCCATGGAAATTGTCGGCGAGATCACCGACGAGCATGACACCGAAATCGGCGAGGGTGTCGTGTCCGAGGGCGACGACACCTGGATTATGGAGGGCGATGTGCACATCGACGAAGTCGAGCGCGCCATCGGTCACGACCTGCCGCGTGGTGACGTCGAAACCGTGGCCGGCATGCTCATCGCCGAACTCGGCGCATTGCCCGCGGAAGGCGACACCGTGACCGTTGACCTGCCCGTCGACCCAGCCGAGCTGGTCGCCGACGAGCCCGTGCGGCGCCGACTGGTGGTCGATGTGCTGCGTATCGAGCGACACGTTCCGACCGAAGTGCGCGTGCGTCTGGTCAAGGTGCCTATGACCGAGGAAGATCGATGAACGACCCGCTGATCGTCTCCGTCGCGACCATTGCCCTCATCGCCCTTAGCGGCTTCTTCGTCATCATTGAGTTCGCTTTGCTCGGTGCGCGCAGGCATCGACTGGAAGAATTGGCCGCTAACAGCCCCTCTGCCCGAGCCGCGCTGCGAGGCATGAATGATTTGACGTTGATGCTTGCCGGGGCTCAACTGGGCATTACCCTCTGTACCTTCGCCCTCGGTGCGGTAACGAAACCAGCAGTCGACTACTGGCTCGGCCCAGTGCTTACCGCGTGGGGTCTGCCAGATTGGGCTGCCGGAGGCACTGCGTTTGGCCTTGCGCTCTTCGTCGTAACCTTCCTGCACCTGGTTGTCGGCGAGATGGCGCCCAAGTCCTGGGCGATCGCGCATCCGGAAAGGTCTGCCCTCGCTATTGGCGTTGTCTCGCGCGCCTATATCTGGCCGCTGCGCCCGTTATTGAGTTGGGTGAACAGGATGGCCAACCGCCTGGTAAAGGCGTCAGGTGTTGAGCCAGTCGAGAGCGCCGCTGTCGGGGGTCAGGACATCGCGACCATCCGTCAGCTCGTTGAGCACTCGGCAATGGTCGGCACACTTAAACCGCAGATGCAGCAACAGCTCTCGGGCCTGATCGACCTCGGTACTCTCCCGGTCGAGGCCCTCATAACAACCGGTGATATTCCGGTTCATGTCGCGCAGGGTTCGACCGTGGCCGATGTTCGCGCCGCGGCCCTGGAGTCGGGCCACCTTCGCATTCTGGTGCTCGGGTCCAAGAGCGCCAAGCCCACGGTGGTGCACGTGCGCGACACCCTGCTCGAGCCGGATACACGAAGCGCCCATGAGCTTGCACGGAAGGCCTTCATCCTCGACGCAAAAATACCTGTCTACGAGGCGCTCTCCCGTATGCGTAATTCGAGTGTTCAACTTGCCGTGGTCATGCACAATGGGCAGATGCGTGGCGTTGTGTCGCTCGCTGACATCCTGAAACGAGTGCTTCCGGCGGCCCCTACTCCTTAGTGGCCGCAAGAAATCAATGGGTTGATCGCCAAAGTAATACGTAGAGTTATTGCGCAACGCAGAGATACGTACGGATTTCTCCGTAAGTATCCGGCGGTCAGAGCTTGGATCGCCCGTCAGGTGGTCAAAGGACAGGGTCCACTTCAGTACGCCTTTAAGTACGTACGTAAAAACGAACGTTCTGAATAACGCCAACTGCACGCGCGGTTGTCGGTTGGCCTTAGACCGATGGCCCTGGCTTGGGGGTGTCGGCCACGGTGGCCGGGCGAGAGACCGATCTGCCGGCCGGCTGCTCCCCGAGAAGCAAATCGTGACGGCTGAGCACCACCACCTCTCTCGGCCACCACTCGGGGTGGTTGTCGCGGATGAAGGCCAGCATTTTCTCGCGGACATTCATCTCGGCTTCCCAGCCACTCATGGGTTCGGAGGTCATCAGGTAGAAGGATATCTGCTGCGCCATCTCGGTCTGCCCCGTCACGTAACACAGCAACTTGTGGTGCTCGATGACGTTCTCTTCCGCCTCCGCGAATTCCTTGAACTTCTCTCTCAGGCACGCCACGTCGGCACTCAGGTGAAGGCTCAGCACCATGCAGCGATACATCTTGGCGCTCTTGACCGACAGGTTCTCGAAGGGCTTGGAGACGAAGTAGGTGACGGGCACGTTCAAGCGCCGCTCATCCCAGGTCCTCAGGCGTATGAACGTATAGAAGATGCCTTCCACATAGCACCATTGATCCTCGAAGATCACCAGGTCGCCGATGCGGATGGGTTTGGCCAGCGACACTTGAAACGACGAGAGGATGTTACCCAGAACCGTCTGGCCTGCAATGCCCACCAGCACCGCCAGCACACTCGCCGAGGCCAGCAGGGTCAAGCCCAGCGTCTCGAAGAGCTCTATCTGCCCAAGCACGTAGATGGTAACGGCAACCACCGTGACCAGGATGATGCCGCGACGCAGCGCGTAGAGCGTGGTCAACAACTTGCGTTCATCGCTGGGTTTGGTGTCATCGATCTCACCTACCAGCCGCCGCGTCATGTTCAGCATGATGGTATCGACGAGGCGAAGCGCGATCGTGCCGACGCCCCACGCCATGATGGCGATCAGCAGCACCCGGAAGGAGGTCGTCGCCACGGCCGAGAAGGAGACCGCATAATCGAGCATGGCCTGCGCCACGAGCGGCATGACGACGAACGCCATGGAGACCTTGATCTGGCCGACGAAGATGCTTGTCAGCCCGGAAGGCAACCAGCGCGCCACCAACCCGACCAGGGCATGGACACTCCAACCCACCAGCCCAACCGTGAGCAGAAAAATGGGAATGGCGATCCACTCCCAGATCTTGAGCATCCCGTAGGAACGATGAAAGCGTTCCGGAATATGGCCCTCCAGCCATGAGGGGCCGTATTCTTCGTAAAGCAACGGTATGGTGGAAATGCTTTCCGGTGAAACCAGCCAGACCGGGTCCTCATCATCGAGGCGGTAACGGGCCAGACGAATTTCATAGGTTTGCCCATCGACATCGAGCGATGCCAAACGCAGATTGCGCCGCGGCTCTCCCACCTGCCGATGCTGTCCCGAGGGGTCCTCGACCACGGCATCCGGTCGCCCGGAAAGATTGGACATGTCGAGCCACTCGCCACGCCGGAGAACCGATGCCAACTGCTTGGCCAGCACGGGGCCGCGGCTGTCCTGCTCTTCATTCGACAGGTCGGAAAGGTTGAGGTAATGCGCCGCCGCCGCAAATTCCTTGTTGTCGGTGAGTTCCATGAAGCTTCGGATCGCGTCGCGTGGCGTCAGCCGGTTGAGGTCCTCGGGGACGTCGCCCAGCCCCTCGTTCAACGCGTCGGCAGAAAACCATAACTGCCTCTCTTCATCCTCATTTTCTTCCGACTGCGCGGCACACACACTGGAAAACGCGAGCGACACCGTCAATACGGCCAGCAGCATCCAAGAGCTGATTGATTTCATCCGTGTCTTACCGTTTTTGAGATGGGTCAAGTGTCTGTACCACCTGAGAGGCGAGTCAACATGCGACCGGGTCCTCGTCTGATCCAGCCTGGCATCAGGCTAGGCGCGGCAAGGCCAGGGTGAAGTACACCCCATCGGCCTCTGGCGCGTCCAGCCCTGGGTCACACAGAGTTGATAATGAGACGGAGACTGGGAATGCCCAGACGTTGACGCCGGGATCAGAGGGCGCATCGAGGCGGCATTATCCCAGCCGCAAGCGCTTGCCACGAAAAAAACGCCGCCTTGCTGCTGGCCCTCCTCTATCTGAGCTAGGTGACGCTGCACCAGTCATCGCCGTGACGCCGGGCGCGCCCCTCCGCTTCCAGCTTGAGCAGATGCGCCAGCGCCGAGCGCTCGGCGACGGGATGTCGCGCCTTTGGCACGTCATCGTAGGCATGCCGGGTCAGGGTCGACAGGCCCACCGGCCCGTGGAGCGAAAGCGCCCGGGCCACCTTGTGCTCCCTGGCCAATCGGTGAGTGATCAGAAAGTCGATGACCGCTTGGGGGTTGCCCATCAGGAAGCCGTGGCCCGGTACGATATGGTCGATGGGCTCGGCCATCAATCCGTCGAGAGCCTCCAGGTAGGCGGCCATGCAGCCGTCCGGCGGATTGATGACCACCGTGGAGCCCTGCATGACGTGGTCGCCCGAGAACAGCAGGCCCTGCCCCTGCAGCAGATAGCAGAGGTGGTTGGAGGCGTGGCCGGGGGTATGGATCACTCGGAGGGCACCGGCTGGAGTATCGATGATCTCGCCGTTGGCGAGAATCTGGTCCGGTGAGAATGCCTCGTCCTGGCTGGCCCCCGCAGGGGGCGGCATGCCGGCCACCACGGCGCCGGTCCGTGCTTTCAACAGTGCCGCCCCGGGCGAATGGTCATGGTGGGTATGGGTGACCAGTATTCGGGAGATCCGGCCCCCGGTGATCTCCAGCAGCCTGTCGAGGTGTTCGGGGTCAGCGGGCCCCGGGTCGATCACGACATGCTCGCCCTCGTCTCCCAGAAGGTAGGTATTGGTGCCGGGGCCGGTCATCACGCCCGGGTTGGGTGCGGTCAGCCTCACGACGCCGGGCGCCACTCTCACCGGGACGCCGGGGATGATCTCGGCACTGGCGGTGCCCCGGGCCTGCGGGTCGAGTGTCCTGACTTCTTCGAAGGCGGGCGAGTCCGGCTCGATCATCTGCTTGGCGCCGCCCTTGCGCGCGGGCCAGGCAGAGCCGGGAGAGGGCTTGGGCGGCGTGGCGTGGGCATGGAGCATCAGGGCATCGGTGGTCTCGAAATCGGCGAGGATGCGTAGGGTTCGCCGGGTCGGGAAGCCTAGTTGACGACGCCCGCAGCGATGATCCTCGAGCGCCTGCTGCGGCGTCAGCCAGGCGTGGTCGATGACTTCCGTTCCGTCGGGCAGCACAGGCTGGCCCTCCGGCGCCACCGCGACGAAGAAGCGGGTATCGAAGCGCCGCGGCAGTCCCTCGGGCGTCACCCAGTGGCCGAGATAGGCCAGGCGATCCAGCGGCAGGCTCAGGCCATGGTCACGGCAGAATGCGAAGAAGCTGACCTCCGCTCGATTCAGCGCGTCCCGTGGCATCGCGAGAACCGCATCGCCTCGCTCCGGCACCCGCCCCTGCGGGTCCACCGCCAGCAACAGGCCGGCCTCCTCGAAGCACTCGCGAACGGCCGCGATCAGGTAGTCGGCACCGCCTTCGTCCAGGCTCATCGTCTGACTGATCGACAGGTCGCCGATACCCGTCATGATCGCCTGGCAGGCCGTGTCATTGGCATCCACGGCTCCGCCCGGAAAGACGAAGTAGCCGGGCAGGAAGGCCGCCTTCCAGGTGCGTTGCAACAGCAGGACTTCAAGCCCCTGCTCGGCGTCACGGACGAGGGCCAGTGTGGCCGCGGGGCGTATTTCCATTCAGTTTCGCGTCCCAGTGCACGTTCAGTTCGGGCTACCAGCCGTCCTGTGAGGCGGGCTTTCAGCCACTTCGTGAGAGTGACACCGCCGCCCCGGCACGCCGGCGTTGCGGCCCGAACAGGCAAGCCCCCAGCAGAATCAGGCCGGATATCGTCGCGATCATGCCCGCGGCACTCACCGAGACATCGAAGCCCAGGCCCAGCCAGATCAAGCCCTGGCCAGCCAGCAAGTAACCCAGTATTGATGAGATCAGCGCGAAGAGCTGGCTCCAGGCGATCTGCGCGCCCAGCCGATTGGTCATCAGCCGCGCGGCCGCCGCCGGGCAGATGAACATGGCGATGACGATGATCGACCCTACCGCCTCGAAGGCGGCAATCGCCGCGATCGCCACCATGGTCACCAGCAGCAGATCGACGATCACCGGATGGGCGCGCACGCTGGCAGCAAAATCCGGATCGAAGCTGCCAACCACCAGATGACGGCGAAATATCACCACAAAGGCCACCACCACCAAGCCCACCCAGGCCACTCGCGCGAGCTGCGGCGGCAGGTCGGCCAGCGCCACCGGATCGAACAGCGAGGCGAGGCTCACCCCCTCGAACCAGATCAGGCTTTCCAGGTTGCCGTACAGCGCATGCTCCACGTCAAGATGCACGCCACTGGCCTGGCTCCACTCGAGTAGCAGCACGCCGAAGGCGAACAGGCTGGTGAAGGTGACACCCATGGCGGCGCTGATTTCCACCCGGCCCAGGCGGCGTATCAGTTCGATCATCACCACCGTGACCAATGCCGACACGCCGGCTCCCAGCATCATCGCCGTGGAGGCGAGCGTGCCGGTGAGCAGGAAACTGACCACGATGCCGGGCAGGGCCACGTGACTGATGGCGTCACCGATCAGGCTCTGGCGACGCAGCACCAGAAAATTGCCGAGCAGCGCGCAGGTCATGCCGATGATCACCGCCACGCTCATCGGCACCAGGCTGAACATCATGAAATCGCTCATGTCGGCTCCCCTGCCCTGGGCTGCAGCTGGGCCTCCAGTGTCGTGATGGCGTCCGGTGGCAGCACGCGGGCGATCGGCTCCAGGCCGGAGTGTTCCTGATGCAGCGCATCGTCAGGATAGCGCCGGCGGTAGAGCGCCCAGAGCCGCTCTTCATGCTCGGCGTCTCGGGCGGCGGCATGCCCTGAGGGCGTGGCCACGCCGTCACGGCGGAGATAGCCTCGCCGCCGTAACAGCCGCAACGTCAGGCCATCGAAGATCGGCTCGTCCCGCGCCACCGCCAACAGGCCCTGGCGCAGATGGACCCGGCGGCGGAAACGCTGATGGGCCAGTAGCGTGGCGAACACGCCCCGCTGGGGCGACAGCAAAAATGACACCATGAACAGGCCGAAGGCCGCCAGCACGATCAGCGAACCGGTGGGCAGGCCTTCGTTGATGCTGGAAAGCGTGACGCCGAGGTAGGCCGACAGCGCGCCGAGCAGCGCGGCGAGCGCGACCATGCGCAGCGGCCGGTTGGTCCAGAAACGCGCCGTCACCGGGGGGATGATGGTCAACGCCACGATCAGGATCAGGCCGGTGACCTTGAGGCCGATCACCACCACCGCCATCAAGAGCGTCAGCATCAGCAGATCGACCCGCCAGACGCTCACGCCCTGGGTGCCGGCGAAGGGGGCATCAAAGCAGACCATCAGGAAGTCGCGACGCAGCACGAAGATCGCCGCCAAGAGCCCCAGGGCGCAAACGGCGATCAGCTTCGCTTCCGAGGCCAGCATGCCCGCGGTCGAGCCGACCAGGTAATCCGTCAGGCCGGATTGCCCAGTGACGTTCATCGACTGGATGAAGGTGATCAGCACCACCCCGAAGGAGAAGAAGGTGGAAAGCACCGCGCCGATGGCGGCGTCCTCGCCCAAGCGCGTACGGGCGCTGATCAGCTGCACCAGCCACAGCCCCAGCGCGGCACTCAGCGCGGCGCCCATCAACAGCCCCGGCAGCCAGCGGCCGTCGCCCTGAACGAGCCCGGCGGCGATGAACGCCAACGCCAGCCCCGGCAGGGTCGCGTGACTGATGGCGTCGCTGACCAGCGAGCGCTTGCGCAGCAGCACGAAGGTGCCGATCATCCCGGCGCCGGCGCCGAGCAGCATGGCGCCGACCGTCACCAGGCTGGTGTTGTAGCCCAGGGTGAAGGTCAGGGCAGACCACCAGACCTCGATCATGTGTCCTCCGGGACCACCGTCGCCGGGGCCACCAGGCGCGCCAGCTGGATCTGGTTGAGTCTTCCTCCGTAGGTCGCCTGGAGGTTATCCGCGGTGAAGACACTCTCCACCGGTCCGGCGGCGATGCGTCGCACATTGAGCAGCAGGACGTGGTCGAAGTAGTCGCGCACCGTCGCCAGGTCATGGTGCACGCACAGCAGCGTCCGCCCTTGCTCGCGAAGCCGCTTGAGCACATCCACGATGGCCTTCTCGGTGGCGGCGTCCACCCCGGCGAAGGGCTCGTCGAGGATGGTCAGCTCGGCCTGCTGCGTCAGCGCGCGGGCCAAAAAGACGCGCTGTTGCTGACCGCCCGAGAGCTCGCCGATCTGGCGATCGGCGAAGGCCTCCATGCCGACCCTGGCCAGACTGTCCATGGCCTGCTCGCGCTGGCGGCGACCGGTGATCTGCCACCAGCGCAGGTCGCGAAACAGCCCCATGGTCACCACATCGATCACCGTGGCGGGGAAGTCCCAGTCCACGCTGCTGCGTTGAGGCACATAGGCGACGTGACGGGTCATCTCGGAAAAGGGTTGGCCGAAGACGCGCACGTCGCCGGTCAACCGGCGCGTGATGCCCAGCACCGCCTTGAGCAGGCTCGACTTGCCGGCGCCGTTGGGACCGACGATGGCCGTCATGCTGCCCGGGGGCACCACGAAGTCCACCGAATGCACCACAGGCCGATGATCGTAGCTGACAGTCAACCCGTGGATCGCCAGGGGGCTGGCGACGATCTCGTCGCTGATCTGGCCCGCGGCTCTCATGGCGCCTCCTCAAGTTGATTCAGGCGACCCAGCCGTCCGCCCTCCGGTACGTCGCCTCCCAGGGCGCTCGCGATGACACTGACGTTATGGTCAATCATGCCCAGCCAGGTGCCCTCGTAGCTCTCGACGGGACCCATGGCGTCGGAGTAAAGCACGCCCCCGATACGCACCTGGTGATCCCTGGCCTCGGCGCCCTCGATCAAGGCCCGGATGTTGCGATCCGACACCGAGGTTTCGACGAAGATCGCGCCGATGTCGCGGGCCACCAGCAGGTCGACCAGCGACTCGATTCTCGCCAGGCCGGCCTCGCTCTCGGTGGAGAAGCCCTGGATGCCGAGCACCTCGAAGCCATAAGCATCGCCAAAATAGCCGAAGGCGTCATGGGCCGTGACCAGCACCCGGGCACTCTCGGGCACACTGGTCAGCACCTCCTGCGCATAGTCATCCAGCGCCTCGAGCTCGGCCAGGTAGTCGTTGGCATTGGCGTCAAAGACATCCTCATGGTCCGGCGCCAGTTCCACGAGGGCGTCGCGGAGCGCCTCGACCACGTATCGCCAACGGCCGGGGTCCATCCAGACATGGGGGTCCGACTGGTCAGCGTATTCCTCGTCGGCCAGTCGCGCCTCCCGAGGAACCGACTCGGCCACCGCGAACACCGGAGTGCGCTCGCCGAGCCGCTCGAGAAATTCTTCGAGCTGCGCCTCGAGGTAAAGGCCGTTCCAGAACACGGCATCGGCGCGTGTCATGGCGATGACATCGGAGCGCGTCTGGCGGTAGAGATGCGGGTCGACCCCCGGCCCCATCAGGCCACGCACCTCGACCCGGTCACCGCCGACCTCGCCGAGCACATCGGCGATCATGCCGGTGGTCGCCACCAGTTGCAGGCGTGAGGTGTCGGCCTGCACGGGCATAGCCCCCAGGACCCCCGCCACCATCAGACAAAGCGACGCGGAAAGACGACCCACTAGCGACATGAAGCAACTCCCTCTTCGACTCAGACGGTATTCGATCATACGGCTGACTACGACAACGAAAGCCGCCAATAATGCCGCTAGGGTACCCTGTCAGGCGTCAGTTGCTAAATTGTCGTGGCCTAGCCTGCCCATAGCGCAGACGCATATTGCATGCATGGCACAAGCCACTGAAGGTATGACGGTACGAAAGTGGTCCGGCAAGGCCCGAGCTCACCCGGTGCATTCACAGTGTTTCGCCCACCTCGATACGATAGCCCAGATCGATGATGCGCCCCTCGGTCGTCTCGCCAAGGATGTGCGCCAACAGCAACTGGGCCGCCTGACGGCCGATCGCCTCGCGAGGCGTGACCACACTGGCCAGGCGCGGCGACATCACCTGCCCCACGTCGTGACCGTGGAAGCCGGCGATGGCGATTCGCTGCGGTACCGAAATGCCGCGGCGCAGGCACTCGAAGTAGGCGCCCACGGCGACATCGTCATTGGTACAGAAAAGCCCGTCCACATCGGGATACTCGGCGAGCACTTCCGCCATCAGCGCCGCGCCTACACTGTAGGACGACCGCTGGGTCCGCTGTAGCTTCAACGGCACCAGACCATGGGCCTCCATGGCTTCGCGGTAGCCCTGATCGCGCTGACGGGTGCGCTCATCGAGCCGCACCGCCAGATAGACGATTCGCCGCCGGCCACGACGAATCATCTCGCTGACCATGTCGCGGGCCGCGGCGACATTGTCGAACCCTACCGCGTGGTGGATCGGGGGCGTCAGCGAATCCATGATCTCGACACAGGGAATACCGGCAGTTTCGAGCATGCGGCGGCTGCGCGGGGTGTGTCGACTGTCGGACAGCATCACCGCATCGACATTGTAGGAAAGCAGCGAGGCCAGGCTGCGCTCCTCGAGCTCCTCGCTGTAGGCGTAGTGGGACAGCATCAAGTGATAGCCGGCCGGCTCGGTGACTGCCTCGATTCCCACCAGCACATCGGCGAACACCTGGTTGGTCAGCGACGGCACCAACACCCCGATGGATCGGCTGGTCGACTTGGACAGCAGGTCCGGGGCGCGGTTGGGAATATAGCCGAGCTGCTCGGCCACCGCGAAAATGCGCTCGCGCAGCCCAGCCGACACCGACTCGGGATTGCGCAGACACCGACTCACGGTCATCTTCGTGGCACCGATCTGGTCGGCGATATCCTGGAGCGTGGGGCGACGTTTTTTCAAGGCGGCTAGCCGTCTGGGCTGTGAATCGTAAGAAGTGATTAATCGTTAGTGATTAAAAAAATCAAGGAGCGACCTGGGGCGGCACACCTTAGCCGACCTGGGGCCATAAGACGAGCGGGCCCCAGGACGTATGCCACGGACGCACCGGCTAGGGGTCGAGCCGTCTCACGAAAACGTCGACCAGCCGGTCGGGCGACAAGGCGATGTTCAGTTCCACCGCTTCATCCTCGCCGGGTGGCTCGAGGTCGGCCAGCTGGCTGTCGAGCATCCTGTCGCCCTTGAAGAAATGCTCCTCCCTCGAGGTGAGGCGGTGATGCAGCTGCTTGCGATCACCGCTCAGGAACAGGATCTTCAAGGAGGGGTCGCCCTGGCGAAGGGTGT
This sequence comes from Halomonas sp., assembly GCA_035581765.1. Classification (GTDB taxonomy): domain Bacteria; phylum Pseudomonadota; class Gammaproteobacteria; order Pseudomonadales; family Halomonadaceae; genus Halomonas. Next base: position 10,893 of record DATISN010000052.1, on the reverse strand, counting down.
CGCGATAGCGCCGCTTCAGCGCCGAACAGCCGATCACCACGCTGGCATCCCGCTTTCGATACTCGGCAAACCTCTCCGCCAGCGTCTCGAGCCACACCTTGCGGTCCTCGTCGTTCAGCGGAATGCCGCGGGCCATCTTGTCGATACTGGCCGGGGAATGGAAATCATCGCCGTCGATGAAGTCGGCACCCAGTCGCTCGGCCACCAGGCGGCCGATATGGGTCTTCCCCGAGCCGGACACGCCCATGACCAGAATACGGCTTGAGTGCGTCACATCTGCTGCTGTCTCGACCATCGTGCCTCTCCTCAGCTGCCGCGAACGGCGGTGAGCTCGGGCAGCCAGGTGACGAGACCGGGGAAGGCGATCAGGATGACCAGCACCACCAGCAGCGCGCCATAGTAGGGCAGCATCGCCCGTACTAGCTGTTGCATGGAGACCTTGCCGACGCCGCAACCGACGTACAGGCAGGTGCCCACCGGCGGGGTCAGCAGACCGATGCCCAAGACGTACGCCATAAGTACGCCGAAGTAGACCGGGTCGACATCCACCGAGGTGACGATCGGCATGAGCATCGGCGCCATGATCACCATGGCAGGGGTGAGGTCCATCACGAAGCCCACCAGTAGCAGCAGGCCAGCGACGATCATCAACAGCCAGAACGGATCCTGGGTGATCGACTGCACTTGCAGAACAAGCGTCTGCGGCACCATGTTGATGGTCAGGAACCAGGCGATCACCGTGGCGAAGGCCAGCAGCAGCAGCACCATGCCGGTCAGTCGTGCGGTGCGAATCAGCATGCCCCATATCTCGACGATGCGGAACTCGCGGTACACCACCAGCGAGATGAACAGCGAATAGAGCAGCGCCGCCACCGCGGCCTCGGTGGCGGTGAACACCCCGCCGATGATGCCACCGATCACGATCACCGGCAGCACCAGCGCCAGCCAGGCGTCCTTGAAGGCCTGCCACAGCACGTCGAGACGAAAGGGCCGAGTCCGCCCGGTCTTGTAGAGGGTGGAGAGGATGAAGGTGGTCACCATCAGCGCGAAGCCGATCAGCAGGCCCGGGACGATACCGGCGATGAACAGCTGACTGATCGAGGTCTCGGTGACGATACCGTAGAGGATCAGCGGGATCGACGGCGGGATGATGATGCCGATCACCGAGGAGACGGTATTGATGGCAGTGGCATCCGCCGCGGAGTACCCCTGGTCCTTCATGGGGGGAATCATCATGGCGCCGGTGGCGGCGGTGTCGGCCACGGCGGAGCCGCTGATGCCGCCGAAGAACATCGAGCCGGTGATTGCCACCTGGCCAAGGCCGCCGCGCATGAAGCCGACCAGGGCGCCGGCCAGGTCCATCAGCCGCCGGGCGATACCGCCGGTACTCATCACCTCGCCGACCAGAATAAAGAAGGGGATGGCCAGCAGCGGAAAGCTGTTGACCCCCCGCACCGATTGCTCGATCAGGATCGACAGCGGCACGTCGGAAAGCACGGCCATCACCAGTGCCGCCACGCCGAGACCGAAGGCGATGGGCAGGCCGATGGTGATGGAGGCGAACAGGATGCCCAGGAAAATCCAAAGCATGAGGTCAGTCTCCGGTGCCGGGGGAAGAATGGGTATCGGGGAAGCGAATCAGGCGCAGGCTCTGCCAGGCGCGCCACAGCGCCACGGCGAGGATGAAGACCGCGCAGATCACCACCGAGGCGTTGATCAGGTTCCAGGGAACGCCGAGGATGGCGGTGCGCCCGGAGGCCTTGGCCACCACCACGCCGCCACCCCAGATCATCACGCCCATCAGGCCGGCGATGATCAGGTGCTGGAGCAGGTACAGCATATGGGCGCCGCGCGGCGAGAGCTTGCGCACCAGGATGTCCACGGCGATGTGTTCGTAGCGCACGAAGGCCGCCGCGGCACCGATGAAGATCATCCAGATGAACAGCATGCGGGCCAGCTCGTCGGCCCAGGGCAGCGAGTGGTTGAGCAGCGAGCGCCCGATCACGTTGGCCGAGACGGAGACGATCAGAGCCAGCAAGATCACGCCGATCAGGCGCTCCATCCACAGGGTCAGCACCCGGAAGACCACGGGACCACGCTCTCCCTCGGGATCGATCTCAAGCGGGCGCTGGTTCGGGTCGACCTGATACTCGGAGACGTCTGGCAAGGGGGTCGATGGGGTCATGAGACACTCCAATGGCAAGACAAGGGGCCGTAGCCCCTTGTCTCATGCCGGTGTTGGCAGGCAGTGATCAGTCGCTGGTGGAGTCTTCAACGATGGCCTGGATCTCCTCGATCAGGTCCTCACCGATCTCGGGGGCCCACTCGTCATAGACAGACTGCACGGCCTCCTGGAAGGCGCCAAGCTGCTCGTCATCGAGGCGGGTGATCTCCATACCGCGCTCCTCGAGCTGCTCACGCGACCAGTCGTCATACTCGCTGGCGAGCTGGATCTCGTACTCGGCGGACTGGCGAGCGGCTTCCTGAACCAGTTCCTGATAGTCAGGGTGCAGGTCATCCCAGGTGCCCTCGGACATCATCAGGATGAACGGGGTGTAGACGTGACGGGTCTCGGTGCCGTAGTCCTGCACCTCGTGGAAGTTGGAGGTCAGGATGGTGCTCCAGGGATTTTCCTGGCCGTCGACCACACCCTGCTCCATGGCGGAAAAGAGCTCACCGAAGGCCATCGGGGTGGGGTTAGCCCCGAGGGTCTCCCAGATATCCAGATGCACCGGGTTTTCCATGGTGCGAACCTTCAGGCCGCTGACATCCAGGCCGGCGACGTCTTCAGGGGTCTTCACCGGGCGCGCGCTGTTGGAGAGCTGGCGGTAGCCGTTCTCGGAGAAGGCCAGCGCCTTGATGCCGGTGCCGTCGAAGGCGTCGAGCATTTCCTGAGCACGATCGCTCTGCATGACTTCCACTGCGGCTTCGCGGGTCGGCAGCAGGAACGGCAGGTCAAAGACTGCCAGTTCCTCGACGTAACTGGTGGCCGGCGAGGACGACGGGTACGTAATGTCCAGGGTGCCGGTCTGCAGCATCTCCATCATCTGGACGTCGTCGCCGATCTGACTGTTGGGGAAGATATCCACGGTCAGTCGACCGTCGCTGCGCTCCTCGAGAATATCAGCGAAGTACTGGCTGGAAATATACTGTGGCGAAGATTCTGCCAGGCCGATGCCCATGCGGAAGTTCTTGCTACCGTGGTCGTCGACCTTGTCGCCTTCGATGGCGGGCGGTTCGGAGAGGTCCGGGGTATCCTGGGCCTGGACGAGGCCGGCGCCAAGGGTAGCTACCCCGGCGAAGGTCAGGGTACCGAGCAGAAATCGAGTCATGGCGTTTCTCTCCACTGAAGATTATTCATTGTTGGGCGCGGAAGTACCGCTGCCGAATGATCGAGGCCGAGCGAGTCGGTCTGCGATAATCGACGTTACCGGGTATGTTACCGGTAACTCTTAAGTAAGGAGCCTAGGTCTGGAGGCAAGGTAAGTCAATGCAAAACCGGCCCCAAGGGGCTAGACCATGGTCTAGTCCCTAAGCCTGCACGAGTCTACTGGAAGCGTAGCGCCTCAGATTACCCGCTGACGTATCGTCGAGGACAACTGCTCGAAGCCAATCACCACCACCAAGATCACCAGGATGATGGTCAACGCCTCGTCGTAGTTGAACAGCCGCATGGCCGCCGCCAGTTCGACACCGATACCGCCCGCCCCCACCAGGCCCAGCGTCACCGCGGAGCGCAGTGCCTTCTCGACGCTGTACAGGCTGGTCGCGGTCATCGAGGCCAGGGTCTCGGGCAGGATGGCCCCGCCGATCACCGACAACCGCCCGGCACCGGTGGCACTCAGCGCCTCCGAGGGTCCCGGGTGCACCTCCTCGATGCGTTCGGAGAAGAAGCGGGCGGCGAAGCCGATGGTGTCCATCACGATAGCCAGCACCCCCGCCATGGGGCCGAGACCCACGGCCACCACGAAGATCAGCGCCCAGATAAGGTCAGGAATGGTGCGCATGGTGGCGATCATCAGCCGTGTCAAGGTCCTCACCCAGGCGGCAGGCGAGGTGTTTCGTGCCGCCAGCAGGGCGAAGGGCAAGCTCAGCACGATACCGACGACGACCCCGACGATGGCGATATTGAGAGTTTCGAGCATCGCCCAGGCGATGACGTCCAGGTCGTTGCCGTCGGGCGGGAAGGCCCGGCCCAGGAAGTGAAGGAGATTCACCGACCCCTGGAGCAGGCGCTCAAGGGTGATCTCGGTGGCCAGCACGCCCTGGACGAACAGGGCGAGGAAGATCAGGGTAATTCCCCAGGCGAAGGGTGAAGGAGCGCGGAAGCGTGGCGGCACGGTGCCGGGTTCGGGACGTTGGGACATGGTCACCTCGTGGGTCAGGCGGTGGTGGAGACAGCCTCTTCGGCCTGGCCTGGCGGCTTGGAGTCGACGCGCACGTCGCCATGATAGAGCTGCTGCATCGCCGCCAGGTCGACGCTGCCACGCGGGCCATCGAGTTCTAGGCGGCCTGCCTTCATGCCGAGGATGCGGTCGCCGTACTCCTGGGCCAGCTCGAGCTGGTGCAGCGAGCAAAGCACCGTCATGCCGCGCTCGCTCACCACATCGATCAGCAGGTCCATGATCTCGCGTCCAGCGCGCGGGTCGAGGCTTGCCACCGGCTCGTCGGCGATGATGATCTCGGCGTCCTGCATCAGGGTACGGGCGATGGCCACCCGTTGTTGCTGGCCACCTGAGAGCTGGCGGCACTCGAAGCCTGCCTTGTCGGTCAGGCCGACCCGTGTCAGGCACTCCATGGCGCGCTCACGGAGCGACTCGGCGGCAAACGCCGAGAGGGTCTGCCACAGGCCTAAGGGCTGGCGTCCCATGGCACCATGAAGCACGTTCTGGAAGACGCTGACGTTCTGGACCAGATTGAACTGCTGGAAGACCACGCCCACGCGGCTTCGCAGGCGACGCAGCGCCGGTCGGCCCAACCCTGATAGCGGCTGACCAAGGATAGTCACCTCGCCATCGTCAGGTTTGGCCAATCCGTTCAGACAGCGAATCAGGGTCGACTTGCCGCAGCCGTTGGCACCCAGCAGGATCACGCACTCCCCGGCGGCAATCTCGATGTCGACACCCCTGAGCACATGCAGGTTGCCATAGCGCTTGTGGAGTCCGCGGGTGGCGATGGCAGTCACGAGGACGCCTCCCGCCGGATTGCCGGGAGGCCAGGTTTCGGGAATGTCATGTTAATACCTCGATTCGGGAAAAACGGCACCTCCCTGTGCCCAATGGACTCATCTGCGTGAAATGGCGGCGCTTACAAGTCGATGCCGGCGGCCTCGTAGGCCCGGCGTATCACCTCGTAATCCTCGCTGGTGCGATCGAAGCCCATGGAGGAGTCGCGGTTGAGGAACTTGCCTTCGTTGCGCTCGGTGGAGATCAGCGCCTGCCAGAGTTCGTCGACGTTGGCCTCGAGGGTATCGCGCAGAGCCGTCTTGCATTCAGACGCCAACGAGCCGCGCATGATGACCGGGTCGCCAGGCAGCACATCGCTCTTGGCGATCACGCGATACTCACCGTCGGGATCCATGGCCTCGATCTCCTCGATGTCGCGATTGCCGCCGCCCATGGCGGCCACGTCGCCATTGACCAGTGCGGCGATGCGCGCATCCCCGGCCATGACGATCTCCAGGTCACGATCCAGGTCGAGACCGGCGTCTACCAGCATCTGGCTGGGGAAGATATGACCGCTGGTGGAGCCGGTATCCTTGAGCGCGATCTTGTGACCCTCGAGGTCTTCCAGGGTCTCGATGCCGCTGTCGGCCGGCACGAAGAAGCTGCTACCGTAGTGGGGGCGCTCGATGGCGAACAGGATCTCGATGTCGCTCTCACGCTCGAACAGCACGAACTCGGACGGGCCGGCGAACACCAGATCGACGTCGTCGTACTGCAGGGCATTGCCCGCCGCGGTGCGGTTACTCAGGCTGAACATCTCGAGCTCGAGGCCGGTGGTCTCCTCGAAGGTCTCGGCGAAGGGACCGAAGGCCTCCTCGAGAGGACCCATGCCCTCGATGCCGGTATCGGCCATGCGGATCGGGTTGGGGCAAACGTTGCTCAGGTCTTCGTTGGCCAGCGCCGAGGAGGCGCTCAGGGCGGCGGCACCGGCCACGGCCAGGGCAATCAGTGTCTTGTACATGTCATTTCTCCTGGGGAAAGGGATCAGAATTCGTAGATGGCGCCGACTTCGAACTGGGTGTCGATGTCGCCCACGGCGTCGTCGGCCGCGTCGTAGCTGCCGTACTCGGTGTAGACGGTGAGGTTCTCCACCACCCCGTAGTTGATGCCGGCGGCGAACTCGGTGCGGCTGTCGCCCTGATCGGGATCGACCTGCTGAACGGCGCCGTAAGCGCTGCCTGGGCCATAGTCGTAGATCAGCGAGGTACCGTAGAAGGTGGTGTCGTCACCGTCGGCGGAACCCTCCAGGTTCTCCTGAACGCTGACCCTGGCGCCGAGATCCAGCTGGTCGGTCAGGCTCATCACACCGCCCAGGCCGTAGACCGGATCTTCGGTGGTCCACTCGCCGGTGATCGGGTCCCGGACCTCCTCGGCACCGCGGTCGTCGACGCCGGCATGCACCGCCCAGCGATCGGCGGTGTACTTCACCACCCCCGCCATGCCGGTCTCGTTACCTTCGGAATCCGTCTCGCGATCGCCGCGAACCCGGGCCTGGAGCTCGAAGGTGAAGCCGCTGAAATCCGGGCTGTAGTAGGCGATCTGATTGTCTTCCTCCATCACGCTCTCTTCGCCGAGACTCACGGTCTCGAAGGGATCGATCAGGTCATATAAAGCGTTGGTGTAAATACTGTCGAAACGCCCGGCACGCACCTCACCGAAATTGCCAATGAGTCCGGCGAAGGCCTTGTCGGTCAGCACCTCGCCGCCGGACTCGTTGGCATCATGCTCGAACTCGATCTCGATATAGCCGGACATGCCGTTGTCGAAGTCGTGCTGGGCGCCGAAACCGATGCTCGAGCCATTATCCTCATAGCCCGAGGTGCTCTCCGTGGCGCCGTCGGTGTCGCTGATTTCGTCGGCAGTGTTGTACTTGAGCTCGATGGCCCCGAACAGCGAAACCGTGGTCTTGTCGCTCACCTCGAAATCTTCTGCCTGAGCGGTGGAAGCCACGGCAATGGCCGTCACCAGTGCCAGCTTAGAAAGGACGTATTTCATGTGTTCCCCAGAATGTTTTTAACGGGAGTCTGGCGACCGCCATGATGAATGACGGCAGGAATCTCTCGGATTCGGGGAGCATGATGTCAGTAGAAAATGACGATGAGGTTTCTCATAAATAACTATTAAATGACGAAATAATGATCACGTTATTTCTCTAAATAACATGCAAAGATGTCAGAAATATCACGGCAATAAGTCAGCCTTTCCAGGCTCATTACGTCGAGAAATTCTCGTCTTAATGTCATGCTGTACGTTCTCTGATCCAGCGGATCAGGCTGATCCAGAGGGCCGTGGCCAACACCAGCAATACCCCGATGCCCAGCACCTGCGGATAACTGTAGACCTGCCAGCCTTCCATCAACCAGCGCAGCACCCCGAAGATGACCACGATATGAAAGATGAAGGCCTTGAGGGCATCGGAGCCGATGACGGCAATCGGCCGCAGCCAGCCGGCCGCTCGTGCACCGACTGACAGACACAGCGCCAGGATCACCAGGGCGCCACCCAGGCTGAAAAGCATGAAGGCGAGCTCGGGCGGATGCTTGCCGGCATTGTGCGCCACGGCCCTCAGTGCGGCGTAAATACCGGACCATGAATAGAGACCGGGCCATGACAGGGCCAGAAAGCCCAGCAACATCAACACACCGGCAGCGGCAAGAAGGTTCACCAATCGTCGCCGAAACGCCGGCTGGCCGTGACAACGCAACACCGCCTCGCCAACCAGCAGCCCCAGCATGACCAGTGGCAACCGCGATAGCTGCCCCCAGGTGTAGTGGTCAGCGTCCTCGACGATGATCGCCTTGAGTGGTTCGATTCCCCAGAAGCCGAAGTGGCGCTCCAACCAGCCGGCCAGCAAGGCGATAGCCAGCGGGCTCGCCAAGCGCGACCAGAGCGGCATGCGTCGCCATAACGGCAGCGCCCAGGGTAGCCACAGCAGCGCGATGGCATAGAACCCCAGGATCTCGACCCAGATCGCGGAGCGCTGGTACAGCAGGGTATCGATGATATCCGCCACCGGGTACGCCGGCAGCATCTCGACCACCGTCAGCACCTTGTACCAGAACAGCACCTCGAGGCCGCGCAGCAGCAACCTCAGCCGGCGTTGCGGCCAGTCCGCGTCATCGGTCTTGGGCAGGAAGGCCACCGCAAGGGCGATACCGAAGACCATGATGAACAGGGATGAGGAAAACTTGGTAAGCAAGTGGATCGGCACCATTCCCCAGTCGGGCATCCGGTCGATCCCCAGCAAGCCACTGACCGTATGGCTCAAGATCATCAGGGCGATGGCGATCCCCCGCGCCATGTCGATCGCCGCGATGCGTCCCTGCCCCGCCGGGAGGCAGGGTCGTTCTCCCAGCCGGCTCTGGATCGCCCGCCGCGTTCCGCTCCCTGCCGGCATCACTCGCCCTCCAGCCGCTCGACGCTCTCCAGCGTCAGCCGCCGTCCCTCGCGGGTCGAGAAACGGAAATGCCCCTTGACCCGCACGGCCTCGCCCAGGTGGGGGGCGATCTGCTCGTGGGGGAATATCTCGACCCGGTTGAGGTCCTCATCCTCGATCCAGTAGTGCAGCGGATCCTCGAAGTGGCGCACCACGCCCTGGGTGGCGACCCGGCTGTCGTCATGCGCCGCGGGGTTGTTAACCAATACCTGCAGGGGTATCTCGGTGGCCGGCGCCTCCACGCCGCAGCCCATGAGCAGCAGCCCAGCGAGCAGTGTCGCCGCCGAGCGGCCGGCGATGCTCCAGGGTCGTCCCATCACGTCTCTCCCGCTGGTCGATGGTCGTCCGCCATGGACAACGCCGGCGCCAGTATCGCCGAAGAGCCGAGGCCCCGTCATCGCCAGGGGTATCTCGCCAGGGCGCTTTTCGCCCAGAGGGCCTCGGGGTAGGCTGAGAGAATACCCATCCACCGAGAGCCGCCGATGTCGCGATCCCCCTCCTTCCGCGTCCGCACCCTCTGCTTCGGGGCCTCCCTGGCCTGTCTGGTTCCTCTCGCCGCCCAGGCCGATGACTGTCCCGCCCCCGGCCAGTGGCAGATCGAAGGCGGCGAGACGCTGACCACCGCCGACTTGATGGCGGAACTCGTCGACACTGACGTGGTGCTGCTCGGCGAGCAGCATGACCGTCTTGACCACCACCGCTGGCAGCTTCACACCCTGGCCGCCCTGCATGCCCATCGCCCGGAGATGGTGATCGGCCTTGAGATGCTGCCCCGCGAGGCTCAGCCGGCGCTGGACGCCTGGGTGATGGGCGAACTCGACGAGGCGGCCTTCCTCGAGCAAAGCGACTGGCGTGGGGCCTGGGGCTTCGACCCCGACCTCTACCTACCGATCCTCCACTTCGCGCGCATGCAGCGGATTCCGCTGCTGGCGCTCAACGTCACCCCCGAGCTGCGCGGCCGCCTGACCCGCGAGGGCTGGGAGGCGGTACCCGAGAAGGAGCGCTTCGGCATCACGCCGCCGGCCCCGGCCCTGCCCGCCTACCGCGCCTCGCTGGAGGCGGTCTACGCCCAGCATGCTGGCCGCGACGACGACCCGACGGACCTCGAACGCTTCATCGAGGCCCAGTTGGTCTGGGACCGCGCCATGGCCACGGCCCTGGTAAATGCCACCGACGACGGCACCCTGGTGGCGGGGCTGATGGGACAGGGCCACCTGGCCGACGGCGACGGCGTGCCCTACCAGCTTGATGATCTGGGCCTTAGCGACCACCGTAGCCTGCTGCCCTGGACACCGGGTCCCGACTGTCAGACGCCCATGTCGCGTGCCGATGCCCTCTTCGTGCTGGACGACGAATCCGCCTTCCAGCCGCTCGAACCGCCGCGCCTGGGCGTGCTGATCGGCGAGCATGAGGACGGCGTGCTCGTCCAGGGCATCGCGCAGGGGAGCGTGGCCGAGACGAGCGGCCTCGCCGAGGGTGATATCATCGTCACCGCCGCCGGCCGGCCCATGGTGGACTCCGCCGACCTCACCGCCGTGATCAACCGCCAGGCCCCCGGCACCCTGCTGCCGCTGGAGATACGTCGCGACGGCAAGCGCCAGGAGGTGCTGGCGCGCTTCCCGGCCCCGACGCCATGAACCGCCCTGCCCGGCGGCTGGCGAGCCGGTTGCTCGGCTTGCTTTGGTTGGCAACTGCTGGACTCGCCTGGGGCGTGACGGCGGATACCCCCGCTGCCCGCACCCTGACCATCCAGCTCGACCCGGCCAGTCGCGTGTTGCAGGGCGAACTGCGCCAGGCCCTATCGGCGGGCGGAAGCTTTCGTTTGCTGGAGGGCCTGACGGTGATCTCCGCCCAGCGCGGCGACGAGGCCTTCGCGGTCACGCGGGATGCCGAGGGGCGCTGGCAGATTCCACCGGCCAGCGAAGCTACGGAGGGGGACGTCCCGGTGACGCTTCGCTGGCGGGGCACCCTGCCCGAGGCCGACGAGCACGGCCACTATCGCGTGACCGTCGAAGGCACCCTGCTGCCGACCCGCGCGGGCTGGTATCCGCACCTGAGCGACGCGGCCGGCCCCCTGTCGCTGACGGTACGGGTGCCGGAAGGACAGCGCGCCGTGGGCAGCGGCTCGCTGCAGGAGGAGAGGCGGGTCGAGGGCGATTACCTGGCCCGCTTCCACCATCCTCGCACTCGCGAGGTGGAGATCGCCGCAGGGCCCTGGCGGCTGCGCGAGCG
>DATISN010000051.1:0-6875 GCA_035581765.1 Halomonas sp. | reverse complement strand
TCGGTATGAGCGCCGATCATGCGCAACGCGACGAGCGCATCACTGGGGAGTTGCAACGCGATGATCGATGAGTCGTTACGGGTCACATAGACCCGCTCCCCCGGGACAAGATGCCAGGCATCGCGCTCGTCGAGTCGCCGGAAGCCAGCCACCTCGAGCCGGGCGGCCATATTGGCGGTCGCGTGCCAGGGGGTGGGCGAACGGCGCAGGAAATCGAGCAGGCGCCCGATCGGATCGTCCCGGGTCATGGTGTTCCTCTTTCGGGGGAATGAAGACAGAGTCATGCGCCACTGCCCGAGCTGTTACAATAAGTGTTCGATCCACGCAACTCATTGGCCTAATTCGGGTCTAGGGTCCAAGTGTACATGAAACCGGGAGTGCTTAATCGATGAGCCTGTTTGCCACCCTGGGGCGTTCGATTGCCCTGACCGGTTTGCTGCTGGTCGCCACCACCGCCTCGGCTCAGCTGCAACCTACCGACAGCCAACGTGACGCCGCCGTGGAAGTGGCTGAGTCTCTGCGCAACAGCCACTATGCCGACATCGAACTCGATGACGAGTGGTCCCGTCAGGCCTTCGAGCGCTTGCTGGACATTCTCGATGGCCAACGCGCCTACCTCTTGCAAGACGATGTCGAGCGCTTTCGCGGCCTCGAGACCCGCATGGATGACGCCATCCTCGAGGGCGATCTGACGCAAATCTTCGATCTCTACTCCTTGCAACACGAGCGCGCCGAATCCCGCTTCGAGTGGCTGCTGGCGAAGCTTGACCAGGGGATTGACTACGATTTCGAAACCGAAGCGCGTCTCGAGCTCGAACGCGACGAGGCCCCCTGGGCGCAGACCGAAGCGGAACTGGACGAGCTGTGGAACAAGCGTCTGATGAACGCGGCCCTGAGTCAGGAAATCAGCGGCCAGGAGGCCGACAAGGTCGAGACGAACCTTCGCCAACGCTACGAAGGCCAGCTCTCGCGGTTGAAACAGACCGAATCCGAGGATGTCTTCGGACTCTTCATGGCCGCGATTACCGGCAGCATCGATCCCCACAGCCAATATCTTTCGCCGCGTCAGGGTGAATCCTTCGATATTCAAATGCGCCTGTCACTGGAAGGCATCGGCGCCCTGCTGCAATCCGATGGCGAATACGTCAAGGTCTCGAGTCTTGTGCCGGGCGGTCCCGCCGAGCGAGCCGGCGTGCTCGAACCGGCCGACCGGATTGTCGCCGTCGGCCAGGAGGACGAGGAGGATCTGGTCAACGTGGTCGGCATGCGCCTGGATAACGTCGTCGACCTGATTCGTGGCCCCAAGGGTTCGGTGGTGCGTCTCGATGTCGTCCCGGCACAGGCCGTGGATATGACCCGTTCCAAGGTCGTCGAGATCACTCGCGACACCGTGGCTCTCGAGGATCAGGCCGCTCAAGGCGAAGTGATCGAGATCGAACGCGACGACGGCGTCCACCGCATCGGCGCGATCAAGATCCCGACCTTCTACGTGGATTTCGACGCCTGGCAGGCGGGTGAAGAGGACTACCGCAGCACCACTCGCGATGTGGCGCGTGAGATCGAGCGACTCCAGGGCGAAGACGTCGAAGGCATCGTGCTGGACTTGAGGAACAACGGCGGCGGCGCCCTGCAGGAAGCCAACTCCCTGATCGGCCTGTTCATCGATCGCGGTCCGACCGTGCAGGTGCGCGACGCCCGCGGCCGCATCAGCCTGTACGGCGATACCGAGGCCGGCACCCTCTACGATGGCCCGCTCGGCGTCTTGGTCAACCGGCTTTCCGCCTCGGCCTCGGAAATCTTCGCCGGAGCCATTCAGGACTACGGACGCGGCCTGGTGCTTGGCACCTCGACCTTCGGCAAGGGCACGGTACAGACGCTGAGCGACCTGAGCCATGGCGAGATCAAGCTGACCCGAGCCAAGTTCTATCGTATTTCCGGCGAAAGCACCCAGCATCGCGGCGTCGAACCCGATATCGCCTTCCCGAGCCTGGTGGACCCGGAACAGATCGGCGAGAGCAGTCTCGACAACGCCCTCGAATGGGATACGGTCAGGCCGGTACAGTACCGCACCTATGGCGACCCAGGTCAGTACCTGAGCACTCTGGAGGAGCGTCACCTCCAGCGCGCCGAAGAGTTACCCAACTTCCGTTACCTGGAAGACCAGGCGGCACTGGTGCGTCGCATGCGCGAACAGCACACCAGTGTCAGCCTCAACCGCGAGATGCGTCAAAAGGAGTTGGAAGACCAGGAAGCCGAACAGCTTGCGCTCGAAAACGAGCGCCGCATCGCACTCGGTATCGACACGCTCGATGAATGGATCGACGCTCGTGACGAGGACGAGGTGGACCCCGAGGAGCGCGAAGAACCCGTGGAAGAAGTCCAGGTGCTGGAAGCCGCTCACATCCTGCTCGACTTCGCCAAGCTCAACGGCGATTATCGCCTGGCCGGTCGGCAATGATGGCTCTCGCTTGATCGGTTAGCCCCACCGCCGGACCACAGGTCCGGCGGTTTGCGTTTAGGTGGAAAGAACCTGATATCGCCGCTAGGCCGCGTGCGAGAGACACGACGATGCCGTCGCCTACAAGAAGGCGATACCGATAAACGCAAGCAGAATGGCTCCCCGAACAGGACTCGAACCTGTGACCCAATGATTAACAGTCATTTGCTCTACCAACTGAGCTATCGGGGAAAAATATACGGTGAGGCGAGGAAACGGCAGGAGAATGGCTCCCCGAACAGGACTCGAACCTGTGACCCAGTGATTAACAGTCACTTGCTCTACCAACTGAGCTATCGGGGAATCGCCGGATGCCGCCAGGTGTTCGATCGTCTCGGCTACTTCAGCTGAAGCTGGCTCCCCGAACAGGACTCGAACCTGTGACCCAATGATTAACAGTCATTTGCTCTACCAACTGAGCTATCGGGGAATGACCTCGAACACGGTGCGTAGTATACGGATCGGGCGGGTCAGGTCAAGAACGGATTGCCCGGAATGGCAGGAGGCGCAGGGCCAACGCCCCACTGTCGTGCCCTCGTATGTCCCACGAAAAACGCCCGCTCGGGACTGGCCAAGCGGGCGTTTCGGTATACGGCTGGTGGCTACGCCCTGATTCGAACAGGGGACCCCATCATTATGAGTGATGTGCTCTAACCAGCTGAGCTACGTAGCCTTATCAACATGTTGCCCGACCATGGCCGGGCAACGGGGAAAGATTATGCACGCGAGCCCGCCCCAAGGCAAGCCCGCGAGACCGCTCACGCCTCGATATCGAGCGCCTGCTTGACCGCCGGGAGGGCCGGCTCGCCCTCCATTGTGGTTACGCCGTCCAGCCAGCTCTCGAGGAGCTTGGGGTTGGCCTTTAGATAGTCACGAGCCGCGTCGCGCGGATCGGCGCCATCATCCATGATCGTCCCCATGAGCTGGTTTTCCATCTCCAGGGTGAACGCGAGATTCTCGAGTAAGGCACCGACGTTACCGCACTCCTCGACATAACCACCGCGGGTGTTGGTGTAGACCGTTGCACCCCCCAGATCGGGGCCGAAATAGTCGCCGGCACCCTGGAGATAAGCCATGTCGAAGTTGGTGTTCATGGGGTGCGGCTCCCAGCCGAGGAACACCATCCATTTCTCGCGCGGTACTCGCGCGCCCAGCTCGGCGAGCATGCCCGCCTCGCTGGAGTCGACCAGATCCCAGTCGCCAAGGTCGAACGCATCGTCTTCGATCATCTGCTGAATCAACTCGTTGCCATCGTTGCCGGCCTCGATGCCGTGCAGGCGGCTTTCGAACTGATCGGCATGCTCGGCGAGATCCTCAACCGAGGTAACACCGGCATCGTAGACGTACTGCGGAACCGCCAGGGTGTACTTCGCGCCCTCGAGATTGGCGCCCAGGCGATCGACGTCACCCGCCTCGACGTAGGGGTCGCTGATCGATGCCATGGAGGGCATCCAGTTGCCCAGGAAGACATCGAAGTCGTCATTCTTCATGCCCTGGTAGGCGATGGGCACCGAGACCGTATCGATGCGCGTCTCGTAACCCATGGCCTCGAGAATCTCGGTGGTCAGGGCCGTGGTCGCCGTGATGTCGGTCCAGCCGACTTCGGCAAAGCGCACGGTTTCGCACTGCGCAGGCTCGGCGGCCATCAGCGGCGTTGTCGCAAGTCCCAGGGCCATAGCGCTCAGGCCAAGGCCCATCTGACGTTGCATGATCGTCTTGTTCATCTGAATTCCCCTCGAGTGTTTCACCGTCTCAGCCAGCGCAATGCGTATGTCTCGGCTAGCTCAGTGCCTATTGCAGTGTCGGATGGACACCGGCCAGCCATCTCTGTGCACGGCGCTTTTTATTGATTGAACGTTCAAAAAAGAAATGGCAAGCTGGGCCTATGGTAACCATGCTAATGGGTGTGGTGGCAAGACGAATCCCCAACGAAGGAGTCCGCACGGTGCCCAAGGTTGGAATGGAACCCATCCGTCGACAGCAGCTGATCAGGGCCACCATGGCGGCCATCGACGAAGTCGGTCTGGCCGATACGACGGTGATGCGAATCGCCCGCCATGCCGGCGTTTCCGCCGGCATCATCAGTCATTATTTCGGCGGCAAGGACGGCCTGCTCGAAGCGACGATGCGCCAGATCCTTCACGATCTGGGTGAGGCCGTGGCCGTTAGGCGGCGGTCGCTCGAGGCACCCAGCCCGCGCGCACATCTGGGAGCCATTATCGACGGCAACTTCGATCGCAGCCAGGTCACCGGGCCAGTGGCCAAGACCTGGCTGGCGTTCTGGGCCAGCAGCATGCACACGCCACGACTCCAGCGGCTGCAGCAGGTGAACGATCGTCGGCTCTACTCGAACCTGTGCAACCAGTTCTGTCGCCTGATGCCCCGCGAACACGCTCGCCAGGCGGCGCGCGGCCTGGCGGCAATGATCGATGGGCTCTGGCTGCGAGGCGCCCTGACCCCTGGGGGCCTTGACGCCGAGCAGGCCCGCCGTCTGGCCCATGCCACGCTGGATCAGCTGCTTGACGGCAGCAAGCCCCACCCCGTTTCCTGAAGGAGGCCTCAATGGCAACTCTCGACCTACAGACCCTCTACATCGACGGACGCCGGGTGTCCGCCAGCTCCGGCGAGACCTTCACGGTTGTCAACCCCTTCGACGGCAGCCATCTCGCCACCGTGCAGCAAGCCGCCAAGGCCGATGTCGATGCCGCCGTCGCCGCGGCGCACCGTGGCCAGTGCCACTGGGCCGCCATGACCGGCATGCAGCGCGGTCGCATCCTCAACCGTGCCGTGGCGCTGCTTCGTGAGCGCAACGACGAACTCGCCGAGCTCGAGACCCGCAACACCGGCAAGCCCATCAGCGAAACTGTGGCAGTAGACATCGTCACCGGCGCCGATGCGCTGGAGTACTACGCCGGCCTGGCACCGGCCATTGAGGGCACCCAGATCCCCCTGCGCGAGGACTCCTTCGTCTACACCCGCCGCGAGCCGCTCGGCGTGGTCGGGGCGATCGGCGCCTGGAACTATCCTATCCAGATCGCCTGCTGGAAAGCCGCCCCGGCGCTTGCTGCCGGTAACGCCGTGGTCTTCAAGCCCAGCGAAGTGACACCGCTCACTGCCATGGCGCTGGCCGAAATATTCACCGAGGCCGGCCTGCCCGATGGGGTATTCAATGTCGTGCATGGTGACGGCCGGGTCGGCCAGATGCTGACCGCGCACCCGGGCATCGACAAGGTCTCGTTCACCGGCGAGGTGGGGACCGGCAAGAAGGTCATGGCCGATGCCGGTGGCTCGACCCTCAAGGACGTGACCATGGAGCTTGGCGGCAAGTCGCCGCTGATCGTCTATGCCGATGCCGATCTCGACCGCGCTGCGGATGCCGCCATGATGGCCAACTTCTATTCGAGTGGGCAGATCTGCACCAACGGCACGCGCGTCTTCGTCGAGCGCTCGGTGAAGGACGCCTTCGAGTCGCGGATCAGCGAGCGCGTGGCACGCATCAGGGCCGGCGACCCGAGTGATCCCACTGTCAACTTCGGCCCGCTGGTCAGCTTCGAACACCAGGCCAAGGTGCTCGACTACATCGCGCTGGGCAAGCGGGAAGGCGCTCGGGTGCTGATCGGCGGCGAGGCCTGGGACCAGGGCGACTTCGCGAATGGCGCCTGGGCCGCACCCACGGTATTCACCGACTGCAGCGACGACATGCGTATCGTACGTGAGGAGATCTTCGGCCCGGTGATGGCGATTCTGGCCTTCGACGACGAGGCCGAGGTGATCGAGCGCGCCAACGACACGCTCTACGGCCTGGCCGCCGGTGTCTTCACGGAGAGCCTTAATCGCGCCCACCGCACTATTCACCGGCTGGAGGCCGGCATCTGCTGGATCAACACCTGGGGCGAATCACCGGCCGAAATGCCGGTGGGCGGCGTCAAGCAGTCCGGCGTGGGCCGCGAGAACGGCATCGAGACCCTGGCTCACTACACCCAAACCAAGTCAGTACAGATCGAGATGGGCCCCTTCGAGTCGGTGTTCTAAGGAGACCCCATGCCCCAGATCCGTGAATACGACTACATCATCATCGGCGCCGGCTCGGCGGGCAACGTGCTGGCCGCGCGCCTCACCGAGGAACCGGACGTCGAGGTGCTGCTGCTCGAAGCCGGCGGCCCCGACCATCGCTTCGATTTCCGCACCCAGATGCCCGCGGCGCTGGCCTTCCCGCTGCAGGGCAAGCGCTACAACTGGGCCTTCGAGACCGACCCCGAGCCGCACATGAACGGTCGTCGCATGGAATGTGGCCGTGGCAAGGGGCTCGGCGGGTCCTCGCTGATCAACGGCATGTGCTATATCCGCGGCAACGCCCTGGACTACGACCACTGGGCCA
>DATISN010000050.1:0-2308 GCA_035581765.1 Halomonas sp. | reverse complement strand
CTCTCACTGGCGCTGCCGGCGATCTATCGCCAGATCATCGCCCGCTGAGCCATTACTCGTCGAGGAGGTATCCCATCATGTCCCCCCGTTCACGACTCCTGCTCGCCGTGATGGCCTGGTGCCTGGCCGCCGTGGCGGTGATGCTGCCGATTGTGTGGCTGATCAACAACCGCGACTGGGGCGTGGCACTGATGCTGCTGGTGCCGTTCGCGGTGTATGGGCTGCTGCGCCTGGGACGCCTGCTGGAAGGCTGGGCGCGGGCCATTTCTCCGCCATCGGGGCACTGAGGCACCTGGCACATCTCAGGCCAGCCGTGCGATCAGCACCAGCGCAACGCGCGTTCGTTCATGCGTCCGTCAGCGTCACCCGGGCGCCGCCGAAGGCCAGGCTGCGCGGATTGGCCACCGGCTGGTTGGACGTCAGGCGGGTGATGCCCACGCCGCAGCGACCCACCATCCAGATCAGGCAGGCGGTGAAGTAGCCATAGCCCAGCGCCCAGGTCGCCATGGGCGGCACGCCCGTGAGCCCCATCAGCTGCCAGGTGGCGACGAAGAGCCCTCCGCCCAGCACGCCCAGCCAGAAGGTGCGGATCTGGAACTGCAAATGGCTCTGCACCCAGGGCTCCGCATTTCGACGCTTGAGGTGGGCGATCAGCACCCCAATCGGGGCGGTGACCACGGCGAGCACGCTACCCAGGAAGAGCATGTAGACGATGATGGCCGCGCCGCGGCCGCGGGCGGCCTTGTCGAGGTTTGCGGAGCTGTCGGGAAGTTCGTGGACCAGGGTGTTGGGCATGGAGGGTGCCTCGCAGCCGTCTGTCGGTCGGACCCCGAAACGGGGTTCGGCTATTTGATGCATTTCAGATGACACTATAGCGCGAGGCGATACGGTTTTTCATGGCCTGGATCAAGACGGCCTGGATCAAGACGCGACCGGCTTGCCGACAGGCGTCTCGTCGCGAGTGAGCATCGGCACACGGCGCTCGGTCCACCACATCCAGATGATCGACACCAGGGTCACCCCGAAGCACAGCATCCAGACCGTGGTGGCCACGCCGGTGAGGTCGACCAGGGCGCCGAACATGATCGGCAGCAGGAAGCCACCGAGGCCGCCGGCCAGGCCGACGATGCCGGACACCAGCCCCAGGTTCTCGTGGTACTCGTTGGAGAGATACTTGAACACCGAGGCCTTGCCGATACCCCAGGAAAGGCCCACCACGAACAGCGCGGCGGTGAAAAGCCAGATGGGGATGCCGAAGCCGAACTCGACGACGCCCTCGCCGCCGGCGGCCGCGACGCGGTAGTGGGTCTCGGGGTAGGACATGATGAACAGGGCGATCAGGCTGGCCCACATGCAGGTCCAGGTGACGGTATGGGCGCCGAAGCGGTCGGAAAGCCAGCCGCCGAAGGCGCGGATCACTCCGGAGGGCAGCACGAAGATGGTGGCAATCAGCGCGGCCAGTTGGATACCCATGCCGTACTCGCCCATGTAGTAGCGGGTCAGCCACAGCGAGACGCCCACGTAGCCGCCGAACACCACCGAATAGTACTGGCAGTATTTCCATACCCTGGGGTCGTTGAGTACCTTGAGCTGCTGGCGAAGCGATACCTTGTGGGTGTTGCGGTGGGCGGGATCGGAAAAGGTAAAGCACCAGAAGAGCACCGCGGTGATCAGCATGATCGCCGCATAGATGTTGGGTACGGCCTGCCAGCCCAGCAGCACGATCACCGTCGGGGCGATGAACTTGGTCACCGCCGCCCCGGCGTTACCGGCGCCGAAGATGCCCATGGCCAGCCCCTGTCGATCCTTCTCGAACCACTTGGCGGTGTAGGTGATCCCCACCGAGAACGTTCCGCCGGCCAGGCCGATGAAACCGCCGAGTACCAGCAGTTGCCAATATTGGGTGGCGAACTGCACCAGCCAGATCGCCGGCACGACGAACAACAACACCATGAAGAAGATTGGCCTGCCACCGAAGCGGTCGGTCATGGCGCCCAGCGGCAACCGCGCGAGGGCACCGACGAGAATCGGCACGGAGGTCAGGATGCCAAACTGGGTGCCGTTCAGATCGAGCTCCTCGGCGATGGGCACGCCGATCTCGCCGAACATGGTCCAGACCATGAAACACATGGTGAAGGCGAAGGTGTTCGCGACCAGCACTGAGGTTTGCTTGAAGCGTTGCGAGGCCATGTGGGTCTCTCCTGCCGTCCAATGAGGGATGGCGAGGCGCTCGCCCCGCCGATGACATCGCCGATCAGGGGTTCTTCACATAGGCCCCGGGGCGCAGATAGAACCACCAGTTGACCCC
>DATISN010000049.1:0-19696 GCA_035581765.1 Halomonas sp. | reverse complement strand
GACCGAAACCACCGAAGTGATGACCCTCGCCCAGTGGCGCAGTTTCGGTCGCGATCTGGCCGATGACGAGGAAGAAGGTTAGCGCGACTTGCTCTGCACCAGGTCGCGGATGATCCGCCGCCCCGGATGCAGATGATCCACTAGTGGCTGCTCCAAAGGCATGGGCTCGTCGCCGATCCGTGAGGCGATCAGCTCGGCGCAGAGCGGGGCGCTGGCCAGGCCGCGCGAGCCGTGCGCGGTGCTGATCCAAAGGCCACGATGATGGCGACCGGGCGTTTTGGCGACCCGTGTGGCGTCCTTGGCGAGCAAAGCATAGTCGGCCCGCCAGGCCGCGGCGTCCGGGACCGGCCCGGCGTAGGGGGATTTATCGGGGCTGGCGGCGCGCAGGGCGGCTCGCCCGGTGAGGTGGTTCGCCTCGAGATCCGCCCCCGCCTCGCGCAGGGCCGCGACGAGCGCCGGCAAGGTGCGCTCGAGTTCGGCCAGGTTGGCGACGTGGTCCGCTTCGCGTACCTCGGTATCCGTCTGGTGGGAATGAAAGCTGGCACCGAAGGTCAGCACGCCGTCCAAAGCCGGCGTGACATAGCCCCCTGCGCAGATCACCCGCGACAGCACCGGCGCCCCCTCGGGAAGCCTGAGCTGACTGACCTGGCCGCGCACCGGTTGAAGGGGCAAGGCCGCCGTCTGGGCGAAGCCGTTGGCCTGCGTGGCGGTGGCGATGACCACCTGATCGGCGAGCAGCGCGTCGCCATCGGCGAGCCACAACTTCCAGCCTTGCTCGGTTTCCTCCAGTCTCGTTACCTCGGCCCGGCGCAGCGTCACGCCGGGTGTGGCGGCCAAGCGTTCACAAAGCACGGCGGGGCGCACCCAACCCGCCAGCGGGTAGTCGAGCCCGCCGTGAGCGACCGGGACGCCCGCCCGTGCGCTGGCGGTGGCGGCATCCACGCCGGCCACCACACGCTCGGGTAGGGAATGCCGGGCCAGGAAGTTCGCCTGGCGCTTGCGTTCCTTGTCGCCGGTAGCCAGTTGCAGCACGCCGCAAGGCCGCCAGAGGTCATGTTCGGGGTCGAGGGCCTCGAGCCAGCGACGGCTGCAGAGCAGCCCGGCCAGGTAGACCCGGCTCTGCAGGTTGGTCTTTGCCGCCGGTTTCACGTAGAGCGCGCCCTGGGCGTTGCCGGAGCCGCCGGCGCCGGGCGCCTGGCGGTCGAGCAGGGTGACGCGTATGCCGCGCCGGGCCAGGGCCGCGGCGACGCTGGTGCCGGCGATCCCAGCCCCGATCACCGCGACATGCGTTGGCGGAGGTACAACCGGAGGCGTGAACCAGGGCGTCGGGTCGCGGCGCCGATCCTGGGGGGGCGAGGCGATCTCGCCGGCCAGCATCTCGTTCTTGCGTCCGATCCCCGGCACCTTGCGCCAGGCGAAGCCGGCCGCGGCGAGCCCGCGCTTGACCACCCCGGCGCAGCTGAAGGTGGCGAAGGTCGCCCCAGGACGTGAACGGGCCGCCATGGCGGCGAACAGCGCCGGATGCCACATGTTCGGGTTCCTGGACGGCGCGAAGCCGTCCAGGAACCAGGCGTCGACCCGTCCGTCGAGCCGCTCGAGCCGCTCGGTGGTATCGCCGAAATGCAGATCCAGCGTCACCCGCGCGTCGAGCCAAAGGCGGTGCACGCCGGCGACCGGCTCGGGCCATTGAGCAATCAGCCGCTCGGCGCGCTCGGCGAGGTCGGGCCAGACGGCCAGGGCCCGGGCCAGGTCCGGTCGGGTGAGCGGATATTTCTCGGTGGATACCAGGTGCAGCCGCGCCTGAGGCGGGGCATGCGTATCGAAGCATGCCCAGGCGGCGAGCATGTTGAGCCCGGTCCCGAACCCCGTCTCACCGATGACGAAAGGACGCCCTTGCTGCCAGGTGGCGAAACGCTCGGGCAGGCGGTTAGCGGCGATGAACACATGCTCGGTCTCGAGGCGTGCGTCATGGCGCGAGAAGTAGCCGTCGTCGAAATCCGTGGCGTGGGGCGTTTCCCGGCCGCTGGCGTCGTGGCGCCAGTCCAGCCGGGCGGGCGACAGGGCGCTGAGTGGCGGCAGGTCAGAGGCGGGGGTCACGGCAGGCTCCGCGTGGAGGGGTAACAAGTGAGGTGGTCAAAAAATGATCAATAACGCCGCGGGGCCATGGCATCCCGGTTGGGGAAAGGCGTCCGCGGCGTGTCAACAGAGTTATCCACAGAGACGGTGGGTAAGCGGCTGTCGAAAGAATCGCCGTTACGGAAAGACCTTCTTGAAGGGCTTCACGCTGACGCGGCTATAGACGCCGGCGATCATGTAGGGGTCGGCATCGGCCCAGGCCTGCGCCTCGTCCAGGCTGTCGAACTCGGCCACCACCAGGCTGCCGGTGAAGCCCGCCTCGCCGGGATTGTCACTGTCGATCGCCGGATGAGGGCCGGCCAGGACCACGCGGCCCTGGTCGCGCAGGGTTTCCAGGCGGGCCAGGTGGTCGGGGCGGGCGGCCAGGCGCCGTTCCAGGCTATCTTTTACATCGTCGCTGATGATCGCATAGAGCATCGCTGTGACTTCCTCGTTGAGCGGCACATGCCGCGAGTGGCGGTGTTGCCGACATTGACCGCGGTCGGTTGGACAAGCACCATGAAGGGATATTCTGACAAAGTCACCCGCCGGCGTCATGCCAATGAATGAACTTCCCGAACGTTTCGATGGTGATCCTGTTCCGCTTGCCATCGACCTGCACATGCATTCCACCGCCTCGGACGGCACCCTGCCTCCCGCCGAGGTCGTGGCCCTTTGCAAGGCCCGTGGGCTCACCCACATGGCGCTGACCGATCACGATACCCTCGACGGCGTTGCCGAAGCGAGCGAGGCCGCCGAGCGTGAAGGGATTTTCCTGATGCCGGGCGCCGAGCTCTCCACCCGCTGGCAGGGCCACAATATTCATATCGTCGCGCTCTTGCCGCACGGCGCCAGGGGCAGCCTGGTGGCGGGGCTCGAATCCCAGGCCATCGCGCGTCACAAGCGGGCCGAGCGCATCGCCCTCAAGCTGGAGAAACTCGGCCTGACCGATGCGCTGGCGCGGGCCCGCGAGCAGGCCGGGTCGGACCGACCGCTGGGGCGGCCAGATTTCGCCCGAGCGCTGGTGGCGGCGGGGCTGGTGCCCGACGTGGGCACGGCGTTCAAGAAGCATCTGGGCGACGGCAAGGCCGGCGACGTCAAGGCGCTGTGGCCCGAGATCGCAACGGCAGTGAGCTGGATTCTCGATGCCGGTGGGGTGGCGGTGCTGGCCCATCCCTTGCGCTACGGGCTGACACGGCGCAAGCGCGGCCTCTTGCTGGACATCTTTCACGAGGCCGGGGGGCAGGCGGCCGAGCTGATCAGTGGGTTCCAGAATGCCGATGTCACCCGCGACCTGTCGCGCCAATTGCAGGAGCGTGAGCTCTACGCATCGCTCGGCAGCGATTTCCATTTTCCCGGCGGACACCTGGCGCCGGGCAGCATGAGTCCCATGCCGCGCACTGCAACGCCGCCGGTCTGGACCCACCCGCGCCTGGCCGAGCTGATGGTGGCCGCCGTGGCCTGAGGCGTGGGCGGCGAACTCGATCCCCTCCATGACGACACAACCGGAGCCCGCATGAGCCAGTTCTTCCAGATCCACCCCGAGAATCCGCAGAAGCGCTTGATCGATCAGGCCATCCAGATCATCCGCAATGGGGGCGTCATCGCCTATCCCACCGATTCCGGCTATGCGCTGGGTTGCCATCTGGGCGACAAGAAGGCCATCGAGAAGATCAAGCGGCTGCGCTCGCTGGACGACAAGCACAACTTCACCCTGATCTGTTCCGACCTGTCGCAGATCGGCACCTACGCCAAGGTGGACAACGACGTCTTCCGGCTGCTCAAGGCCCACACACCCGGCGCCTATACCTTCATTCTCCAGGCCACCAACGAGGTGCCGCGGCTGCTGTTGCATCCCAAGCGTCGCTCCATCGGCGTGCGGGTGCCCGATCACCGCATCACCCATTCACTGCTCGCCGAACTGGGCGAGCCGCTGATGAGCGTGACCCTGATCCCGGTCGGCGATACTCTGCCGATGACCGATGCCGAGGAGATTCGCGAGCGCTTCGCGACGCATCTGGACCTGATCATCGACGGCGGGGCCTGCCATCTCGAGCCCACCAGCGTGATCGACCTGCGCGAGCTGCCGCCGACCATCGTCCGCGAGGGTCGCGGCGACACCGACCCCTTCCGCATCTAGCCGCTTTTACGGCGCCGTTTCATTACACGGCCGTTTTCAACACATCGTTACCACTACATCGTTACCACGCCGTCGATTGACCGCGGGGCTCAGGCCCCGTTGTCGTTTCCGCGCGTCTCGTCCTGGCTTGAGTCCGTGTCCTCGGCAGGCGCTCTGGGGTCCGGCGTCGTCTCGTCCAGCCAGGTGCCGCACAGCAGGCAAAACTTGGCGCGCTGCTCATGGCGGTCGTGACCGCAGCCCGGGCAGGCCTCGTCGGAATAGCGGTCGGCACGGATCGAGCGGATCACCTCGGCCGAGAAGACCCCGGTCGGCACGGCGATGATCGAGTAGCCGATCAGCATCACGACCACCGAAATCGCCTGGCCGAGCGGTGTTACCGGCACGATGTCGCCGTAACCCACCGTGGTCAGGGTGACGATGGCCCAGTACACCGCCGTGGGAATGCTGGAGAAGCCGGCCTCGGCGGGCTCGATCATGTAGATCACGGCGGCGAAGATGTTGACCAGCATGAAGACGGTGAACAGGAACAGGAAAATCTGGTGGACGCTGTTCTTCAGGGCGTCGACCAGCAGCCGTCCCTCGCCGACGAACTGCATCAGGCGCAGGATCCGGAAGATCCGCAGCACCCGCAGCATGCGCACGATCACCAGCGATTGAACGCCGGGCACGAACAGTATCAGCCAGGTGGGCAGGATGGCGACGACATCGATGATGCCGTAGAAACTGCGCAGGTACGTGAAGGGCTTGTCGAGACAGTAGAGGCGGGCGGCCAGCTCGAGGGTGAAGGCGAACGTGAAGCCCCACTCCAGCCAATAGAATATCTCGCCGTATTCGACCCGATAGGCGGCCACGCTGTCGAGCATCACCACCAGCACGCTGGCAAGTATCATCACGATCAAGGCGATATCGAAGCCCTTGGCGAGTGGCGTATCTGACTCGAAGATCACCTGGAAGACGCGGGCACGAAACCCCTCGGCAGCGGGCTTGTAGTGTTCGATCATGGGCGCCTCTCTGGCGTGGCGAAGGATATCGGGATCAGAGCGCGGCATCGGTGGGCAGCCTCCTGGCCAGCTGCAGCGCCGCTCGGCCAAAGGCCGGGGTCGGCCAGTCGGGCGCGTACAGGTCGGCGATGAGGGGCGCGACATCGCGACCATAGCGGCCGCCGTCGAGTTCGGCCAGCTGCCCGAAGGCGTGGTGAGCCGCCTCGCGCCAGGTCGACCCGTGTGTGTCGGTAAAGGCGTCCAGGGCCACCACCGCGCGATGCAGCCAGGCGCTGGCCAGAGGGCCGCCCTCCGGCAGCCGCCACTCTCCCTTCATTAGGGCGTTGCCGCGTGCGGCCTTGCTGGTGTCGGCGGGGCGCAGGCCCACGCGGTCGGTCAGCGCCTCGGCCAGTGCCCACAGGTGCGCCGGCTCGCCGCGCTTGAGCTCCAGTTCCAGCTCGCGGATGGCCACGTGCCGTTCGCCGGCGTGAATCTCGCCGAGGTCGAGGGCCAGCTCGATGTGGCATTCCGCCTCGCCCAACTGCCAGGTCTCGCGGCGGAAGTCGGTGGCGAAGCGCGGCGCCAGGCGGGCCAGCTGCGCCTCTGAAAAGTCGGCCATGGGCGGCAGCGCGGCCAGGCCGCTGAGGTCGAGGCCGGGCCCCGGCACGTCCCATTCCCATTCGCCGCGGGTGGATAACCCGCCGCCGCCCTGGCCGCGGGTCTTGAGCGTCTGGCGCAGCCGGTCGCCGTCGCGCCTCAGTCGCAGCGCCATGCGCGCCGCTTCCAGCTCCGCCCCGGGGGTGTCGAAGTAGGTGTTACCCAGCGCCGTGACGCTCGGCGTGATGCCCGCCAGGCGCGGATGGTCGCGAAGGCGGGCCGGACCGCTCTGCGCCAGGGCTAGTTTCAGCTCGATTTCCTGGCTCATGATATTGCCACCTCGTTTCGATGAATTTTTGATGACTTTTTCATGACGGGAGAAGGGTGGGTCTTTATACTGGCGCCGCCATTTCCTCACGTGCAGGCGTAGCCATGGTGCCTACCAATCCGTTCTCAGCGATGTTTGGCCGCTCGCCATTCCAGCCGCTGCTGGCGCACATCGTCAAGACCCATGAATGTGCCAATCTTCTGTTGCCCTTCTTCGAGGCGACCCTGGCGGGCGACTGGGACGCCGCCGCCGAGTGTCGCGACAGCATCACGCGTCTCGAACACGAGGCCGACGAGCTCAAGACCGAGCTTCGCCTCAACCTGCCCAATAGTATCTTCCTGCCGGTCTCGCGTACCGATCTTCTCGACCTGATCAGCGTACAGGACAAGATCGCCAACAAGGTGCGCGATATCACCGGGATCATGCTTGGCCGGCGCATGCAGGTGCCGGAGCCGCTGGCCCAGCCGATGCGTGACTACATGCGCACCTCGGTGGCCTGCGTGGCCCAGTCGCGCCAGGCCCTGGAAGAGCTCAAGGATCTGCTCGAGTCCGGCTTCGGGCGCAACG
Source organism: Halomonas sp. (assembly GCA_035581765.1). Taxonomy (GTDB): domain Bacteria; phylum Pseudomonadota; class Gammaproteobacteria; order Pseudomonadales; family Halomonadaceae; genus Halomonas. The sequence goes on along the minus strand of DATISN010000049.1, from coordinate 12,969 downwards.
TCACGCAAGTGATGCAGACGCTGATCCGCGAGCTGCACGCCCTCGAGCATCAGGCCGATGACCAGCAGGTCGCCATCCGCCGTCAGCTCTTCGAGCTGGAAAGCGAGTTGCCACCGGTGGATGTGATGTTCCTCTACAAGATCATCGACTGGGTCGGCGAAGTCTCCGACCGCGCCGAACGCGTCGGCAGTCGCCTGCAGATCATGACGGCCAGCTAAACCACACCGGCAGCTCTCTCCGCTTCCTCCCTTCGACCGCCACCTGGGACCCCTCCCTATGTCGATCATTGCGCAGCACGGCGACACCTTCATCATCCTGGCCTGTCTCTTCGGCTTCTTCATGGCCTGGGGCGTCGGCGCCAACGACGTCGCCAACGCCATGGGCACCTCGGTCGGTTCCCGGGCGATCACGATCAAGCAGGCGATCATGATCGCCGTGGTCTTCGAATTCCTGGGTGCTTGGCTCGCGGGGGGCGAGGTCACCGACACGGTCCGCAAGGGCATCATCGACCCGGCCCTGCTCGAGGACGACCCGCAGTTGCTGGTCTACGGCATGCTGGCCGCCTTGCTGGCGGCGGCGACCTGGCTGCTGGTCGCCTCCATGAAGGGCTGGCCGGTCTCCACGACCCACTCCATCGTAGGCGCCATCGTCGGCTTTGCGGTGGCGGGGCTGGGGGCGGCCACCGTGGACTGGGGCGCGGTGGGCACGATCGCCGCGAGCTGGGTGGTGTCGCCGCTGCTCTCCGGCACCATCGCCTTCATGCTGTTCAGGTCCGTGCAGCATCTGATCTTCGAGGCCAAGGACCCGTTCGCCGCCGCCAAGCGCTATGTGCCGATGTACATCTTCCTGGTCGGCTTCGTGGTGGTGATGGTGACCCTGACCAAGGGCCTCAAGCACGTGGGACTGGAGTTCGGCTTCGGGCTGAGCCTGCTGCTCTCGGTGCTCGCCGGCGTAATGATCATGGGCCTCGGCATCCTGATGGAGCGGCGCGTCAAGGCGAGCAATCGCCAGACCGACCACTTCGGGTATTCCGGCGTGGAGCGGGTCTTCGGGGTGCTGATGATCTTCACGGCCTGCGCGATGGCCTTCGCCCACGGTTCCAACGACGTGGCCAATGCCGTCGGTCCACTCGCAGCGATCATCGATGTGGTGGGTAGCGGGGGCGAGGTTGACGGCGCCGCGCTGGTGCCGTGGTGGGTGCTGCTGCTGGGTGGCGGCGGCATCGTCGTGGGCCTGGTCACCTACGGCCACAAGGTCATCGCCACCGTGGGCACCGGCATCACCGAACTGACCCCGAGTCGGGGCTTCGCCGCGACACTGGCGGCCGCCACGACCGTGGTGCTGGCCTCGGGCACCGGGCTGCCGATCTCCACCACGCATACCCTGGTGGGGGCGGTGCTGGGCGTGGGCCTGGCCCGCGGTATGGCGGCGCTCAACCTGCGCGTGATCGGCACCATCGTGATGTCCTGGCTGATCACCCTGCCGGCCGGGGCGGGCCTGTCGATTCTGTTTTTCTTCATGCTCAAGGGCATGTTCGGCTAACTTTCGGCCTCGGGCAGTCTCCGCGGCGGTACCACGGCAGTGGTGCCGCCGTTTTGTTGGCTCTGCTATCATCGGGGGCTCACATCGGGGCTGACCCAATCCCGGCCCGATCCCGATCATCTGCTGCCGGAGTGCGGCCTTGGATACACGCTTCCCCTTCGTCGACTGGTTCCGCAATTCCTCGCCCTACATCAACGCTCACCGCGGGCGAACCTTCGTCATCCTCATCGAGGGGGAGGCGATGGCTCGTGGGCGTGGCGAGCAGCTGATCCAGGACCTGGCGCTGCTGCACACCCTCGGCGTGCACCTGGTCGTGGTGTTCGGCATTCGCCCTCAGGTTCGCCAGGCACTCGATGAGGCGGGCATCGTGCCCGAGCGCCATCAGGGACGTTGGGTCGCCGATCAGGCGATCATGGGCATCGTCGAGCGCATCGCCGCCGAGCAGCGCATGTGGCTGGAAGCGCGGTTGTCGCTGGGGCTTCCCAACACGCCGCTGCACGGCATGGAGCTGACGGCCATTTCCGGCAACCTGGTGATGGCCAAGCCTCTGGGCGTGCGTGAGGGTATCGACTTTCATCACAGCGGCGAGGTGCGCCGGGTGCGCTCGCGCGTCATCCAGGGGCTGCTCGAGAAGGGCTCGCTGGTAGTGCTCCCGCCGCTGGGCTTTTCCAGTACGGGGGAAGTGTTCGACCTGGATGCCGCCGAGGTCGCCCAACACGCCGCCGTGGCACTGTCCGCCGACAAGCTCATCCTGCTCGGCGAGGCCAGTGGCCTGTTCGACCGGAGCGGCCAGATGCAGCGCCAGCTCACTCCGGCCGAAGCCGAGCCCCTGCTGCACCAGGCGGAATCCGCGGATGAATCGGTGCGGCATCTGCGCGCGGCCTGCGCCGCGGCCCGCCATGGCGTGGCGCGTACCCACCTGCTCTCCTGGCACGATCATGACGCCCTGCTCGGCGAGCTTTTCACCCGTGACGGGGTGGGCACCATGATCACGCAGCATCGCTACGAGCAGCTGCGCCCCGCCGAGCTTGGCGACATCGGTGGCCTGCTCGAACTGCTCGACCCGCTGGAGCGCCGCGGCATGCTGGTGCCACGCTCCCGCGAGCGTCTGGAGCACGAGATCGACGATTACCTGGTGATCGAGCGCGATGGCATGATCATCGGCTGCGCGGCGCTGCATGCCTTTGCGGACGCCGAGATGGCCGAACTTGCCTGCGTGGCGGTCCATGACGACTATCGCGGCGGTGCACGTGGCGAACTGCTGCTGGCCGAAATCGAGCGTCGCGCCCGGCGTCTTGGGCTCTCGGCGCTGTTCGCCCTGACCACCCACACGGCGCACTGGTTCTTCGAGCACGGCTTCGACCTGGCCGATATCGCCGACCTGCCGCCCCTGAAACGCGACACCTACAGTTACGCCCGCAAATCCAAGATCCTCGTCAAGCCGCTCGGCTGAGCGGCGCCTGTCATGGCGTTGTCACACACGCTGCGGTGCTTTCTACACGGACGCTTCGCGGCACGCTTCACGGTACGCCCGACCCAGCATGGCATTGGCGCCTCTGTACTGTCGCAAAAAGCATACAGCGTAATGCCCTGTAATGCCTAGAGTTTCTATTTTAGCGCTTATGCATGTCTCGAAAATAAGACAGATTTCCGCCCTGGACCTCGCTATTCCGTCGATTTAGCAGCCGGGCGTATCACTGTTGATACTGATGCAGGGTGCAAATAGCTGAAAGTTAAGACTTTAGTTTATTGTTGGCACGGCGTTGGCAGGTGTAAGGATGAGCAACAGAAGCGGTTCATTACGGCTCGAACCGCTTTTGATCGCCAAGGACGTTCGGGTCAACACTGCCCTGTGCACCTGAACCCCAAAGTGATCAGCGTCTGCTCCAAGCGATGTGTGACTTTAGGTTGCGATGAGACGGGTTCGCCAAACAGGCAAGGAGGTGACCCGAGCGGGCAAGGACGCCCAGGCAAGGATGCCTCATCCCCCTTCGGGGGGATCGAATGGAGCACCTCCGCTCCGATACATCGGAGCGGAGGGTGTCAGGAACGAAGCAGGGCGGCGCGCCACTCGAAGGTTCGCCACCCGCATGTGGATGCCAGCCCCTGATGGCACATGACATTCACTTGGCTTCGCGGGCTTCGGCCCACTTGGATAGCGGTTGGTTGCATTGATCAGGCAATCGGTCAGCCACTTTCCAAACCCCTTCAGTTCCCTGCGTATTGGGCCGGCTCTGCCGGCCTTTTTTATGCTTTACGCCGGCGAGGGCGCTGCGAGTCGTGCGAGCGAGGCTGACCGGCAGAACTCTGTTATTCTTTGGGGTAGATAATGGCGGTACCTCTCACTCCCCTGCAAAGAATGCTGGTCATGATCTCTCGGGTTACCCGCCGCTGGCGCCCTCGCTCGCTGCTGCAGCTCGTGCTACTCGCCTTTCTCGTGGTGATGCTGCCACTTGCTGTACTGATGTTTCAGGCCGGCCAGGCGCTCACCGAATTGTCGCGACTGGCTGACGTGAGCGCTCGTCAGGCCGTCGAGGAAACGCGCCGCGCGCGCACCCTCAGCGCCCTGGCACTGGAGATGGAGCGCGGGGCTCGTCAGTACGCCGTGCTGGAGCAGGAGAGCCTGCTGGATATCTACTACGAGCGTCTGAATGAATACCAGACGCTGCTGGCCCTTCACCGCGAACTCTTGCCCGATAGCCCGGAGGTGGTCGCACTCGATGCTCAGCTGGAAGAATTGGCTGATCTGCCTGAACTGCCCATCGAGGACCTTCGCGAGCGTCTGGTGGCCTTCTACCCGTTTTCCCAGAACACTGACGCCATGCGCCGTGCCACCAACGAAAAGATCGACCGGCGCATCGAGGCGATTCGCGAGCGTGCCACTAACGTACAGAACCGGCTGTGGTTGCAGACCGCCGCGATGGTGTCCGCCAGCCTGATCCTGATGCTCTACTTCTCCTGGCTGATCATCCGTCCGGTGCGCCAGCTCGAACGGCGCATCCTGGGGCTGGGCAGTGGCAGCAAGCCCCAGTCGGTGAGGCTCATTCAGGGACCCGCGGAGCTGGTTCAGCTCGATAAGCGACTCGACTGGCTGGCCTCGCGCCTCGAGGAGCTCGAGGAGCAGAAACAGCAGTTCCTGCGACACATGTCCCATGAGCTCAAGACGCCGCTGGCCAGCGTGCGCGAGGGCTCGTCGCTGCTCGCCGATGGCGTGGCCGGCGAGCTCTCGCCCCGCCAGCGCGAGATTCTCGACCTCATCGAGGCCAGTGGCAGGGAATTGCAGCGACTGATCGAACAGCTTCTCGACTACAACCTCCTGCAGCACAATCGCGCCATCGAGCCCGAGCGACTGGATATCGCCACCGTGATCAAGGAGGTGCTCGCCAAGCATCGCCTGGCGCTGGACAACAAGGGCATGCGTGTCAGCTGCTTCGATGCTCCGCTCGAGTGGCAGGCCGACCGCACCGCCATCATCTGCATCCTCGACAACCTGATTTCCAACGCCATCGCCTACGGGGAAGACGGCGGCAGGCTGGAGATTCGCGCACGCCGCGACCCCGATTACCTGATGATCGAGGTGGCCAACAGCGGTGAAGCGATTGCCGACGAGGATCGTGAGCGACTGTTCGAGGCCTTCTATCAGGGTCGCATTCGTCGCAAGGGGCCGCTCAAGGGCTCTGGCATCGGCCTGTCGGTGGCCGCCGACTGCGCTCGCCTGCACCACGGCAGCCTGGCGCTGGTCGAGGATTCGCGTCTCGACGTGTGTTTCCGCCTGACCCTGCCCAGGCTGACCAGCGCGTTACCCCTCGTGGAGAGGGCGCTTGAAAGCACGACGCATGACAACCAAACCTCTCACGCCTACAACAAATTCCGCCTAAACAAAGAGCCTTTAATTGATGAAGACTTAAACAAAGATTTCTTAAACAAAAATTTATTAAAAAAGGATTTCTTAAAAAAAGAGCTTTTAACCGAAGAGTTATCCAATAAAGCGCCCTATGTCAACGAGCCCTATTTCAATGAGCCCGATGTCAACGCGCCCCGTGCCAACGAATCGGGTCGCCACGAACCTCGGCGCGGGGCGGCGGGGCACACTTCTTCTACTGTCAGGAAACGATGACGATGCGACGACGTTTGCGAATCGGCCCACTGCTGATCTGTCTGATGGCCTTTTTTTTGGCCGGTTGTGAATTGATGCCCGACGAGCCTTTCGGTTCAGACGCCGAGTCCGTCAAGCCCGCCTCGACCGGCTGCAAGGCCCTGCTGCCCAATTTCAACGATGAGCCCTGCCTGCTGTCGGACTGGATAGACTTCGGTCTGGACTCACAGCGCGGCGATCGCGAGTGGCGCGACGACATGCTGACGCGCCTTCGGGCCGACACCGCCGAGCGCCGTCTGGCCAGGGCGGTCGTGCTGACCTGGGGCAGCGAGAAGGAATGGGACCGCGCCTCGGAGCTCTACAAGGCGGATCTTCACGCCGCCCCCATCGAACTGCAGCCATTGCTGCGCTACTGGCTCAATGAACTGGAAGGCCGGCGTGCCATGAGCGGGCATCTCGCCGGCTCCCATGCGGAGATCGCGACCCTGGAAGAGGAGAACGCCGAACTCGACGAGAAGCTCGAGGCGCTGACCGCCATCGAGCGCAACATCAACCTTCGACAGCAGATCGATGATCGGGAGACAAGGCCGTGAAACATGCAACCTCCATGCAGGCGCCACGTATCCTCGACAGCCGCGCCCGTGCCCAGGGCAGCCGGATGGGCGGCGGTCATCCGCATATCCTGCTGGTGGACGACGACGTCAGCCTGCTCAAGCTGCTCGGCATGCGCCTGGAAAGCCGTGGCTATCGGGTGACCACGGCCGAAAGCGGCCGGCAGGCCCTCAAGATTCTCGATGTCGACCGCCCCGAACTGGTGCTCACCGACCTGCGCATGGACGAAATGGACGGCCTGGCACTGTTCCGGGAAGTGCAGCGCCAGGCGCCGGGTCTGCCGGTCATCCTGCTCACCGCGCATGGCTCGATCCCCGATGCGGTCAGCGCCACGCGCCAGGGCGTGTTCGGCTTTCTCACCAAGCCTGTGGATCGCGACGAGCTGTTCGCCGCCATCGACGAGGCGCTGGACCAGGCCCCCGGCGCCACCGCCGAGGGCGACGATGCCTGGCGCGCGGCGATCATCACGCGCAGCCCCGAAATGGAGCGCATCCTCGAGCAGGCGCGCATGGTCGCCGCCTCCGATGTCAGCGTGCTGATCACCGGCCCCTCCGGGTCGGGCAAGGAGCTGTTGGCGAGCGGCATCCACAAGGCCAGCTCGCGGGCCGACAAGCCCTTCGTTGCCATCAACTGCGGGGCGCTGCCCGAACCGCTGCTGGAAAGCGAGTTGTTTGGCCATGCCAAGGGCGCCTTCACCGGAGCGGTGACCGAGCATGAGGGGCTCTTTCAGGCCGCCGACGGCGGTTCGCTGTTCCTCGACGAGATCGGCGACATGCCGTTGACGCTGCAGATCAAGCTGCTGCGGGCGCTGCAGGAGCGCCAGATACGTCCGCTGGGCTCGACGACCTCGGTGCCCATCGACGTGCGCATCATTTCGGCGACCCATCGCGACCTCGACCGCGCCATGCAGGAGGGCGATTTCCGCGAGGATCTCTACTATCGCCTCAACGTCGTCAACCTCAAGCTGCCCCCGCTCAAGGAGCGCGCCGAGGACGTGCCGCTGCTGGCCAAGTACCTGGTGACCCAGGCCGCCGAGCGTCACAAGCCCTTCGTCAAGGGGTTCTCGCCCGAGGCGCTGAACCTGCTGGCCGGCAGCGCCTGGCCGGGTAACGTGCGCCAGCTGGTCAACGTGGTCGAGCAGTGCGTGGCCCTGACCAGCTCGCCGATGATTCCCGAGGCGCTGGTCGCCCAGGCGCTGGCCGCCGAGGATAACGGCCTGCCGACCTTCAACGACGCGCGCGCCGCCTTCGAGCGCAGCTATCTGATCAAGGTACTCAAGATCACCGAGGGCAACGTCACCCAGGCGGCACGCATCGCCGGACGCAACCGCACCGACTTCTACAAACTGCTGGCGCGACACGACCTCGAGCCCAGCCCCTTCAAGCCGTCGGCGTAATGGCTCCCCTCGAGGCGTCATCGGGACGCACGCCAGCCAAAAGGGAACGAGCAGAACTGGGCAAGGAGCACCACAAGACGCGCTGGTGGCGCCGCAAGCGCTGGTACCTGATGCTGTTTGTGCTTGTCTATGTGGGGGTGTTTCTCTATCACCAGTACAAGCCGCTGCCGGACGGGATCTCGTATGCCAGCGATGAATATCGCGTCGATGACGTCAAGTTCTACCGCGACCTGACCCACCACGAGGATGATACCCGGCATGTCGATCAAGAGATTTTCGCCCGCCTGGAACGGATGATCGAGGAGGCGGAGGACTTCATCGTCATCGACGCCTTCATGATGGACGGTCGAGTCAGTGACCCGTCGGAGAACTATCCACCGATCGCCGACGATCTCATGCGGCAACTGATCACCAAGAAGTCGGCCAACCCGGACATGCCGATCGTGTTCATCTCCGACTCGGTCAACACCGGTTACGGCTCCTATCCGGCCGACTGGCTCGAGCCGCTGAAGGAGGCCGGCATCGAGGTGGTGATGTCGAACCTGCATCCCCTGCGTGATTCGACTCCCCTCTACTCGACCCTGTGGCGGATGGGGCTGCAATGGTTCGGCCAGGAGGGCACGGGCTGGATGGAAAATCCCTTCGTCGACGGCGGGCCGCGCATGACCCTGCGCTCCTATCTCAAGCTCTTCAACATCAAGGCCAACCATCGCAAGGTCTACATTACCGAGCGCTCCGCCCTGGTCGCCTCGGCAAATGCCCATACCGAGTCCGGCTTCCACGAGAACGTCGCCTTCGAGGTCACCGGGCCGATCATCGCCGAGATGCTGGCAGCCGAGCAGGCGGTGATCGATCTCGGCGACTCGGGTGTCGTCCTGCCCGATTTCGAGGCGGAGGAGGCAGCGAACGAGGGAGAGCTGCGCATTCAATACACGACCGAAGGGGAGACACTGAAAAAGGTGCTCGACACCCTGGCGCGCGCCGGGCCCGGCAACGAGCTCTGGCTCGGGATGTACTATCTCGCCGATCGACAGGTGGTCAATGCCATCACCGACGCGGCCAACCGCGGGGCCCAGGTGTCGATGATTCTCGATCCCAACGAGACCGCTTTCGGCAGGAAGAAGTCGGGCCTCCCCAACCGACCCGTGGTCGAGGAACTGGACGAGAATACCGACGGCGCGGTCCGCGTACGCTGGTATGCCGTCGATCTCGAGCAGTACCACCCCAAGATGATGATGCTCAAGGAGGAGGAACGCAGCACCATCATCAGCGGCTCGACCAACTTCACGAAGCGCAACCTCGCCGATTACAACCTTGAGGCGGGGCTGACGATCCGGGGCCCGCCGGAGGCCGAGGTGATGGGCGAGGTCGAGGCCTACTTCGACTCCCTGTGGAACAATCGCGGCGGCGCTTACACCCTCGATCAGGACGAGTATCAGAACGTGCTCACCGAATGGCAGCGCGTCGTCTATGCGGTGCAGACCTTCCTCAACCTGACCAGCTATTAATCGCGATCCCTAGCAGGTCAACGCCTCAGGCGCCGTTTGACCTCCAGCTTCAAGCGGCCCTCGCCCAGGCGAGCGGTCAGCGCCTGCCCCGGCCGGGTGTCCTGCGAGCGGCGGATCACCTGGCCCCGCTCGTCTTGCAGAATCGCGTAGCCGCGTCCCAGCACCGCCAGCGGGCTAACCGCCTGCAATTCACGGGCGAGCCCGCCCAGGCGTTCGCGATGGCGCATGAGCTCGCGCTGCATGGCCGGAGATAAGCGGGCGCGGGCGCGTTCCAGTCGTTGTGTGGCCTGCGCCAGTTGGCGCGCCGGCGGGTGGGCGGCCAGGCGCCGGCTGAGGTGCGTCTCGCGTCGCCGCTCGGCAGTCAGGCGTTCTTCGATGGCCCGTGTCAACCGGCCGTGCAGCTGGTCGAGCCGGGCGCGCTGGCGGTCGAGCGCGTCACGGGGATGGCGAAGCCGCGCACGCAGGTGATCCAGGCGCTGGGCATCGCGCTGCAGCCGGCCGAGCTGGGCGCGCTCCAGCCGGGCGCCCAGCGTAACCAGGCGACCCTGAAGCTCGCGACGGTCGGGTACCAGCTGCTCGGCCGCGGCGGACGGCGTGGGCGCGCGCACGTCGGCGGCGAAGTCGGCGAGTGTCACGTCGACCTCGTGACCCACCGCCGACATCACCGGCAGTCGCGAGTGGAAGATGGCGCGTGCCAGGTGCTCGTCGTTGAACGCCCACAGATCCTCCAAGCTGCCGCCGCCGCGGGTAATCAGGACGACGTCGCGACTCGGGTCCAGTGCCTGCTGGCGATTGAGCATGCCCAGCGCCGAGATCAGCGCCGGGGCCGCCTCGCGCCCCTGCACCGGCACCGGAATCAGCGTCACCTGGGCCAGCGGCCAGCGCGCCGCGAGCACGGCCAGCACATCGCGGATGGCCGCCCCGGTCGGCGAGGTGAGCACCAGCAGATGGCGCGGCGGGTAGGGCAGGGCGCGGGCGTTGGCGAACACGCCCTCGGCCGCCAGCCGGGCCTTGAGCCGCTCGAAGGCCGCCAGCAAGTCGCCGAGCCCCGCCGCCTGCACCGCCTCGGCGATCAGCTGGTAGTCGCCCCGGGGTTCGAAGATCGACAGCCGCCCGCGCACCTTGACGCGGTCGCCGTCGCGCATCGGCGAGGCCACGAAGCGCGCCCGGGTGCGGAACAGCGCGCAGCGCAGCTGGGCGCGGGCATCCTTGAGGGTGAAGTAGACATGCCCGGAGCCGGGTCGCGACACACCGGAAAGCTCCCCCTCGACCCACAACTCGCCGATATCGCGCTCAAGCGTCTGCTTGGCGCGGCGGTTGACGTCGCTGACGGAGAGGATAGGTTCTTCAGCAAGGGGCATCGGCGGTCACCCTGAGCGAGATGGATAGGCGAGATGGGGCCGCTCACTCTAGCAGGTTACCGCCAACGTTCACGGTGAGCTTCACGGTCATGTTCATGAGGCAAGGTGCCGGGCAATGAAAACGCCGAGCCAATGGCTCGGCGTAAGGTAGGTGGCCCGGCGGGGCCTAATCGGTCATTGACGGTTGGCCCAGTCATCGGCCTCTTTTTCGGCCTTTTCGCGTTCCATGCCATATTTCTGCTGCAGCTTGCCGATCAGCTGCTCGCGCTTGCCACCGATCTCGTCCACTTCATCGTCGGTGAGATCACCCCAACTGGAGCGGGCCTTGCCCTTCATTTCCTTCCATTTGCCTTCGATCTGATCCCAGTTCATGTTGACACTCCTTTCCTTGGTGGGTCATTGGCCTTGATGGGCCACTGACCATGATGAGGCATGGGCCTTGGCGAGCCGTTACATTACTAATGGCCAATGGCTCGCTTTCCTAGGCTAGACGAAAAAGGTCGGTTTGCCCTAATTTCCCCGCCGCGCCGCGCCGCCCCCGTGACGCCACCCATGCTTGACCGCTATAATGGCGGATTACCTTTTTCACTCCCTCCACCAGCTCACTGGGTGTTGCCGATTATGTTACGTATGGCTCAAGAAGCGCTGACGTTCGATGACGTCTTGCTCGTACCCGGCTATTCCGAGGTCCTGCCCAACGATGTCAGCCTCCGAACGCGCCTGACCCGCAACCTATTCCTGAACATTCCGCTGGTCTCGGCGGCCATGGACACCGTGACCGAGGCCCGCCTGGCCATCGCCATGGCGCAGGAAGGCGGCATCGGCATCATCCACAAGAGCATGACCATCGCTTCTCAAGCCGCCGAGGTGCGCAAGGTCAAGAAGCACGAGAGTGTGATCGTCAAGGACCCGGTGACGCTGAACCCCAAGGCCAAGCTGGCCGACCTGCTGAGCATGGCCGCTGAGCATGGCTTCTCCGGATTCCCGGTGGTGGAAGGCGAGGCCCTGGTCGGCCTCGTGACCCAGCGCGACATGCGCTTCCAGCCCAACCACGGCGACACCGTGGCGGACATCATGACACCGCGTGACAGCCTGGTCACCGTGCCGGTCGGCACCCCGCTCGAGCAGATCAAGAGCAAGATGCAGGAGCATCGCGTCGAGAAGATGCTGATCGTCGACGACGCATTTCACCTGCGCGGCCTGGTGACCTTCAAGGACATCGAGAAGGCCCGCACCTTCCCGTACGCCGCCAAGGACAGCGACGGCCGCCTGCTGGTCGGCGCCGCCGTGGGCACCGGCCCCGAGACGCCGGATCGCATCGCCGCGCTGGCCGAAGCCGGCGTCGATGTGATCGTGGTCGACACCGCCCACGGCCATTCGCGCGGCGTGATCGAGCGGGTCGCCTGGGTGAAGGCGCACTTCCCGCAGATCCAGGTGATCGGCGGCAACATCGCCACCGCCGAGGCGGCCAAGGCGCTGGCCGAGGCGGGCGCCGACGCCGTGAAGGTGGGGATCGGCCCCGGCTCGATCTGCACCACGCGCATCGTCGCCGGCGTCGGCGTGCCGCAGATCACCGCCGTCTCCAACGTCGCCGAGGCGCTGAAGACCTACGACATCCCGCTGATCGCCGATGGCGGCGTGCGCTACTCCGGCGACCTGGCCAAGGCGATCGCCGCCGGCGCCAGCACGGTGATGGTCGGTGGCCTGCTGGCCGGCACCGAGGAAGCCCCCGGCGAGGTCGAGCTCTACCAGGGCCGCACCTACAAGGCCTACCGCGGCATGGGCTCGATGGGCGCCATGTCCCAGACCCAAGGCAGCGCCGACCGCTATTTCCAGGACAAGAGCGAGGGCGCCGAGAAGCTGGTGCCGGAAGGCATCGAAGGCCGCGTGCCCTACAAGGGCATGATGAGCGCCATCGTCCATCAGATGATGGGCGGGCTGCGCGCCTCCATGGGCTACACCGGCTGCCGCGACATCCAGGAGATGCGCACCAAGCCCGAGTTCGTGCAGATCACCGGCGCCGGCTTCAACGAGTCTCACGTCCATGACGTGCAGATCACCAAGGAAGCCCCTAATTATCGAGCGAGCTGAACCCATTGACTGATCGACCGCGGCGGGGCTCTCCCCGCCGCACGCTTTTGTATCCGGCCTGCCGCCACACCGAGACGCTTTCATGACCGACATTCATGCCCACAAGATCCTGATCCTCGACTTCGGCTCCCAGTACACCCAGTTGATCGCCCGCCGCGTGCGCGAGATCGGCGTCTACTCCGAGGTTCGCGCCTTCGACATCACCGAGGCCGAGATTCGCGATTACGCCCCCAACGGCAGCATCCTCGCCGGCGGGCCGGAATCGGTCACCGAGCTGGACTCGCCGCGCGCCCCGCAGTGCGTGTTCGAGATGGGCCTGCCGGTGCTGGGCATCTGCTACGGCATGCAGACCATGGCCGAGCA
>DATISN010000048.1:0-10691 GCA_035581765.1 Halomonas sp. | reverse complement strand
TCGAGGTGGTGGGGTCGTTGAAGTTCACCTTATCGTTGAGTGACGGGGATCGTCAGGTAAGTGAGTGCTTGCGTACCCGGCTGGGGGAACGGCCGGTCTGGGTAGCCGGTTCAACCCACGAAGGCGAGGACGAGCAGCTGCTTACCGCCCACGCCCGCCTGCGCGAGACATGCCCCGAGGCGCTGCTGATCCTGGTGCCGCGGCACCCGCGACGCTTCGAGGCGGTTGCCGCACTCTGCCCCAAGCAGGGCATGAGCCTGGCAAGACGCTCGAGAGACGAGTGGCCGGGGGCCGACACGGCAGTCTACCTGGGCGATACCATGGGCGAGCTGCTGTCGCTCTATGGGGCTGCCGACCTGGCCTTCGTCGGCGGCAGCCTGGTGCCGATCGGCGGCCATAATCTGCTGGAGCCCGCGGCGATGGGCGTTCCGGTGCTCAGTGGTCCGGCGCTGGACAATTTCGCCGACATCGCCGAGGTCATGCGCGAGGCGCAGGCGCTGGTGGAAGTGGCCGATGCCGATGAGCTGGTCGATGCGCTGCGGCGACTCTTCGCCGATGCCGGCGAACGCCACCGACTGGCCGAGGCCGGGCGCGGCGTCGTCGCCGCCAATCGCGGGGCGCTCGATCGCACCCTGGCGGGCCTGGCGCGTCTCCTGCCACCCGCCTGAGCCTTTTTTGGCGCGGTCAGGCAGTTAGCTGTCAGGCAGGCAAGAGACGCTGCACGCCGTCGCGCGTGCCGAGCAGCAGCACATCGGCGCCACGGACCGCGAACAGGCCATTGGTGACCACGCCGACAATGGCGTTGATCCGCGCTTCCATGGCCACCGGGTCATCGATCATGAACTCGTAGCAGTCGATGATCTGGTTGCCGTTATCGGTGACTACGCCCTGGCGGTAGACCGGATCGGCGCCGAGCCTGACCAGCTCTCGGGCAACGTAGGAGCGCGCCATCGGGATCACTTCCACGGGGAGGGGGAATTCACCGAGGCGCTCGACCTTCTTCGAGGCATCGGCGATGCACACGAAGCGCTCGGCGCAGGCGGCGACGACCTTCTCGCGGGTGAGGGCTGCACCGCCACCCTTGATCATCTGCAAGTGAGCATTCACTTCGTCCGCGCCATCGATATACACCGGGACGGTGCCGATGCTGTTAAGCTCGAACACCTCGATGCCGTGGCGGCGCAGGCGCTCGGCACTGGCCTCGGAACTGGCCACCGCACCTTGAAAGTCGTGACGCAGGGGGGCCAGGCGGTCGATGAAACGATTGGCGGTGGAGCCGGTACCGATTCCGAGCACGCTGTCTCTGGCCAGCAGGGGGCGGATCTCGTCGATGGCCGCAGCGGCCACGGCGTCCTTCAGTTCGTCCTGGGTCATGCGTCTGGCTCCGGTGAGAATGGGGGGTCGCTTGCTCGCGGGCCATTATAAGTCAGCAACGCGTCGCTGCCGATGTCGGGTCGCTGGACGCCATGGCAACGGTAATGCTACCAATAGGGGTTCTCTGCACTGCAGCAACGCAGACCGTCTTTCGCGCCATTCCTCTGGGACATCAGGATGCTAGAAGCCACCGTCAAGAAAATTCTCCAGGCCCGGGTCTACGAGGCCGCCGTGGAAACGCCGATATCGCCGGCACCCTTTCTCTCGCGACGCTTCAATAACCAGATTCTGATCAAGCGCGAAGACCTTCAGCCGGTCTACTCCTTCAAGATTCGCGGCGCCTACAACAAGATGGCGCAGCTCAGCGAGGAGCAGAAGGCCAAGGGCGTGATCGCCGCCTCGGCGGGCAACCATGCTCAGGGGCTCGCCATGGCGGCCAAGCTGATGGGCGTCAAGGCGGTGATCGTGATGCCGCGCATCACCCCTGACATCAAGGTCCAGGCAGTGCGGGCCCGCGGCGCCAGGGTGGTGCTCAAGGGCGATGCCTTTGCCGAGGCGGCGGTGCACGCTCAGGAGCTCATCAAGGAGCATGGCTATACCTATGTGCCGCCGTTCGACGATATAGACGTGATCGCCGGCCAAGGCACCATCGCCGTGGAGATCCTGCGCCAGCACAGCGGCGCCATCCATGCCGTCTTCATCCCGGTGGGCGGCGGGGGACTGATTGCCGGCATGGCCGCCTACATCAAGTACCTGCGCCCGGAGATCAAGGTGATCGGCGTGGAGGCCGAGGACAGCGCCTGCCTCAAGGCGGCACTGGCGGCAGGCGAACGGGTGGTGCTGGATCAGGTCGGCGTCTTCGCCGAGGGCGTCGCCGTGGCGCAGGTTGGCGAGGCGCCGTTCGCGATCATGCGCGATCTGATCGACGACGTCATCACCGTCACCACCGACGAGATGTGCGCGGCGGTGAAGGATATCTTCGAGGACACCCGGGCGGTCGCCGAGACTTCCGGTGCGCTGTCGCTCGCCGGCCTCAAGAAATACGTCCAGCAGACCGGCGTCGAGGGCGAGACACTGGTCTGCATCAACTCGGGCGCCAATACCAATTTCGATCGTCTGCAACATATTGCCGAGCGTACCGAGCTTGGCGAACAGCGCGAGGCGATCCTCGCCGTTACCATTCCCGAGAAGCCCGGCAGCTTCAAGAAGTTCTGCAAGACCATCGGCAAACGCATGGTCACCGAGTTCAACTATCGCTATGCGGACCCGGAGAACGCGCATATCTTCGTCGGCGTGCAGGTCAAGCCGGGGGGGGAGGACCGCCATGCGGTAATCGAAAAACTGCGCGAGGCGGATTATCCGGTGGAAGACCTGACCGACAACGAGCTGGCGAAGCTGCATATTCGCCACCTCGGCGGTGGCCGGCCGAAGGAGCATTTCGAGGAAGAAGTGTATCGCTTCGAGTTTCCCGAGCGCCCCGGCGCGCTGATGAACTTTCTCACCCACCTGCCGCAGGACTGGAACATTTCGCTGTTTCACTATCGCAACCACGGCGCGGCCTACGGCCGGGTGCTGGTGGGGATGCAGGTGCCCAACGGCGATCGCCTGCATGTCGAGGAATACTTCGACGAAATCGGCTATCGCTACTGGAAGGAAAGCGATAACGCCGCCTACCGCCTGTTCATGGCATGAGGTGAGCAGGAGCTTACCCATGAGCCGCCGCATTCAGCATTGTTTAAAAATGTAATACTCAATGAGTGGCGGTTGTCACGCGATTGGCGTTGGCCCTATAGTTCCCCTCGTATCGGGTGCCATACCAGCGATGGCCCCGTCAACCTTCAGGCATTCCCCCGACCGCCGCGGTCATGTCTCCCATGGAGTCGATAATGAAGCGCAAGCCCGATCTGGTCATGACACTGATGTTGCTGTTCGGCATCGGCGTGGTGGCGACCGGCTACGCCCAGGCGTTGGTGGGTAGCTGACCCCGAGGCGACCCGAGCCACTCCCCGCACCTCGACGAGCGTCTCGATACGCCACCGACGGCCGATGTTACCCATCGGCCGTCGGCGTTTATGGCACGTATACAACGTTCAGGGTGTACAGCGTTCTAGGGGCGGAAGACGCTAGGGATGGATGACGCGTCTGTCGCTGACGATGGCGTCCAGGGGAACGTCCCAGGGCGCAATCGGGAGCCGCTCGACCCGCTGGCACTCATGCGCCAGGCCGATCAACCGGGGGCGAGGCCCCGGTCGGCGGGTAAACGCCAGCGTGCGGTCGTAGAAACCACCGCCCATGCCGATGCGCTGTCCGTCGTCGTCGAACCCCACCAGCGGCAACAGGATCAGGTCCAGCGCCCAGGCGGGAAGACGCCGCGCGCGATGCGCGCCGTGACGTGTCTCGGGCTCGGCAATGCCGAAGCGATTGGGGACCATCGGCGTGCCGACATGATAGTGGACGAACCACAGGGCATTGTGGGAGAGCGGTCGCAGCACCGGTAGGTAGACACGGGCACGGCGGCGTCGACACCAGGCGATCAGCGGGGTGGGGTCGATCTCGCCATCGTTGGGCAGGTAGAGGGCTATATGGCGTGCGCGTCGGACTTCTGGAAGCTGGCGAAGACGTTTGCACAGCCGTTCGGTGGCCTGGCGGTGTTGCTCGCGGGTAAGCGCACGACGCCGGCGACGCAGTTCGCGGCGCAGGTCATGACGAGGTCTGTCGCAAGACAGGGGAGCGGCGGTGTCCTTCATGATATGCATGTCGGATGAGGTTCCCCAGAGTGCCGCTGTCGTTCTGGCCCTTGAACCCATTGGTTCAAGGTGGGTGGCCGCAGCCGAACCGTCAGGCTTTCCGACGCACGGACGTGCACACGGGTTCGGCTAGCATTTGGCCCCCTGGGTACTGCGCATAGGCTCGAGGGACGATAACGACTGGCAAACACCCCAGGGAACATCTTCATCCTAACAGAGCGTGAGGGGAGGCCAAAGCAATGAATGCCGGATTCAACGTTGCGGAGTATCGACCAGGGCCTGCTCGAGGCGCTTGCTGAGCTGGCTCAGTTGCTGCTCGTCGCTGCGTTGCGCGTCCAGCGCCTCGAGGAGGTCGTTGGTGATATTGAGCGCTGCCATGATGGCGATTCGCTCGGCCCCCAGTACCTTGCCGCGGGCGTGAATGCCCTGCATGGCACGATCCAGATAGCGAGCCGAGCGCTCGAGCTTGTCCTGGGCGTCGGGAGGGCAGGCGATGACATAGCTGTGCCCGAGCAGGGTGATTTCGGTAGTCGGTCGCGTGGCGTCGTTCATGACGGGCTCCGGTTCGGTCCGGTCGGGGCGATTGCCGCGCGTCCCGGCGTCCCGATGCGTTAACATCAATGAGTGTAAGCGATTCGAACGCCACTATAAGAGAGCCTTTCTCGGCCGGTCAACGCGCTCGCGCCGCCGCCGAAGGATACCACCAAGACTCTCGACATGTGTGGCCTCATCACGGACTTTTCCATGTCATTGATCAATGAACGCCTCGACTTCTCCACCATCGCCGACCTGTTCCTGCTGCATGGCAGCATGCAATCCCCGGCCTTTCTCGATGGCCGGTTGTGCGCCGCGCTGGCGCTGCATGACCTTTCTGTCGAGGCCTGGCTGCAGGACGTCTGCCTGACCCTGGGCGTCGAGCAACCCCGTGACGAGCAAGCCGCCGAGCGGTTTCTGGCGTGGCGCCGACAGACGCTGGACGCGCTCGTCGCGGTCGAGCTCGATTTCGAGCCGCTGTGGCCGGATGAGCTCTTCACGCTGGGCGAGCGGGCGCAGGGCCTCAAGGAGTGGACGCTGGGCTTCCTCGAGGTCGTAAGCGACGCCGGAGACACGCCTCGCGACGGCTGGTCGAGCGCCCTGCGCGAAGCCCTGGCCGACCTCGAGGGCGTGGCCGCGATGGATACCGACATCGACGACAGCCCCGAGAACGAGAACGACCTGTTCGCGTTGGCCGAGCATGCCCGCATGGCGGCCATGCTGCTCTACACCGAGCAGCATCCCGGCATGCCCCAGGTCGAAAAGGCCGAGGCGCCGACCCACCACTGAGATCGTCAAGCCATCCACCATCATCGAGGAGCCGCGATGCTGCCCGAGAGTCTGCCCCGCCCCGCCCCCATCAGCAACGCCGAATACCGTGAGCGCCGCGAGGCCCTGATGGCCTCATTGCCCGCCGACAGTGCGGTGCTGCTGCCTGGGGCGTCGCTGGTGACACGCTCGCGCGACAGCGAGTTTGCCTTCCGCCAGGACAGCGACCTGCACTACCTGACCGGCTTTCCAGAGCCGGACGCCTTGCTGGTGCTGTTACCGGGGCGTGAAGAAGGCGCGAGCGTGTTGTTCTGCCAGGACCGTGACCCGGCGCTGGAGGCCTGGACCGGCATTCGCCTGGGTGCCGACGGCGCCGTTCGCGAACATGGCCTCGACCAGGCCTTCGAGAACGCCGAGCGTGACGAGCGTCTCGAGGCGCTGCTTGACGGGCGCACCACGCTCTACCTGCCGCTGGCGAACGGCGAGGCGCTGACCCTGGCCGAAAGGATGCGCCAGCGCCTGGCGGCGCGGACGCGACGGGGTGCCCCGGCGCCCGAGGCCTTCGCTGACCTGGCCCCCCGCCTGCACGAGCGTCGCCAGATCAAGAGCGAGGCGGAACTCGCCCTGATGCGCCATGCCGCGGCGATTTCCGCCCAGGCGCACCGACGCGCCATGCGGCTTTGTCGACCGGGCCTTGCCGAATACCAGCTGCAGGCGGAGCTCGAACACGAGTTCCGCTGGCACGGCGGCAGCGGCCCGGCCTATGCCAGTATCGTCGGTGGCGGGCGCAATGCCTGTGTGCTGCACTACATCGAGAACCGCGATGTCCTCCGCGACGGTGATCTGGTGCTGATCGATGCCGGGGCCGAGTTTGATCTCTATGCCGGCGACATCACCCGCACCTTCCCGGTCAACGGACGGTTCAGCGCCGCGCAGCGTGCGCTCTATGATGTGGTGTTGGGCGTGCAGGTGCAGGCCGTGGACGCCATCCGCCCCGGGGTCACGCTGATCGAGATCCACGACGCCGTCGTCCGCGGCCTCACCGAAGGACTGATTGGCCTGGGGCTGCTCGAGGGAGAGGTGCAGGCACGCATCGATGACGACAGCTATCGACGCTTCTACCTGCACTCCACGTCGCATTGGCTGGGGCTCGATGTGCATGACGTCGGCCCTTATCGGCGCGATAACGAGCCGTTGCCGCTTCTTCCCGGCATGGTGCTCACCGTCGAGCCAGGTCTCTACATTCCCGCCGACGAGGATATTCCCGAGGCCTTTCGCGGTATCGGCATCCGCATCGAGGATGATGTCGTGGTGACCGAGGCAGGACATGAGATCCTCACTGCCTCCGTACCCAAGCAGGTGGCTGATATCGAGGCACTGATGATCAAGAAGTGATCAAAGCTGAAAGAGTCTCTCATGCCTTTACGTAATGTACGTTATGAAATGATCGGGAGCGGGGATGCGCGAGACGCCTGAAACGCATGTGGATATCGCCATCGTTGGCGGGGGGCTGGTAGGGGCCAGCCTGGGCTGTGCCCTGGCGCCCTTGATCGAGCGGTTGGGGCTGACGGTCGCGGTCATCGAACCCGCGCCCCTGCCCCAGCGAGTCGAGGCGCCCTGGCAGCCCAGCTTCGACGCCCGGGCCAGCGCCATCGCCCAGGGCTCGGCGATCCACTTCGCCAGGATGGGGGTGTGGTCGGGCATGCGCGATCAGGCGACGCCGATTCGCCAGATCCACGTCAGCGAGCAGGGTCGCTTCGGCGCCACGCGGTTGCGTCACGAAGATTTGGGCGTCGATGCGCTGGGGTACGTGATTCCCAATGCCTGGATGGGCCGGGTACTGCATCGCCGCCTGCAGGCGCTGCCCCTGGCCTGGCATTGCCCCGCCGCGGTCGAGGAGATTAGCCCCGTGGCGGGAGGGTACCGGCTGCGGCTCTCCACCGGTGAGCACGTGCAGGCCGGGTTGACGGTGCTGGCCGATGGGGGACGTTCGGGTCTCAAGGAGCGCCTCGGCATCGACAGTCGTGAGAAGCCCTATGATCAGGTGGCGATCATCGCCAGCGTGGAAACCAGCGAGCCCCATCACGGTACGGCCTGGGAGCGGTTCACGCCGGAAGGACCGATCGCGCTGCTTCCCTTGCAGGGCCAGGCGATGGAGTTGGTCTGGACCCACGAGGCCGGTCGCGAGGCGCACCGCCTGTCACTGGGCGATGGCGATCTGCTGAGTGAATTGCAGCAGGCCTTCGGCGATCGGGCAGGGCGTTTTCGTCGGATCGGCAAGCGCCATGCCTATCCCTTGTCGCTGGTCACTGCGCGGGAAACGATACGTCCGGGGCTTGCCGTGCTGGGTAACGCGGCGCATTCGTTGCACCCGGTGGCCGGCCAGGGGTTCAATCTCGCCCTGCGCGGCGTCATGGATCTTGTTGCCGCACTCGACGCCGGCCTGTCGCGGGGCGAGAGCGTCGGTAGCCTGGCGGTGTTAAAGGACTTCGATGCCCGGCGCAGCGCCGATCGGCATAATGTGATCCGCTTCAGCGATGGCTTGATCCGGCTGTTCGGGATCGATAGCCCGCTGCTCTCCCATGCGCGCGCGGCGGGGCTGGTGGGGCTCAATCTGGTCGGGCCGATGAGACGCACCCTGGCCAGGCGGGCCATGGGGCTGGAGCGTTAGACCCTATTAGACCCTAGTTAGCGACCGAGTCGGTCCGCGAATCCCTGACACCAAGAATGCCTGACACCCAGAATCCCTGACGCCATGAATCACTAACCTCAAGAGGTAGCATGAAATGCGGCAGCCCGCGCAGAGTCCGGACACCTTCGAGGTGATTATCGTCGGCGGTGGCATGGTGGGCGCCTGCTTTGCCTGCCTGCTGGGCGAGGCGGGAATCGAGGTGGCATTGCTGGATGCGCGAAGTGCCCCTCTCGAGGCCGAGACGGTCGGCGTGGGCAAGCCCGGCCTTCGCGTCAGCGCATTGACGCCGGTCTCGCAACGACTGCTGGAGCGCGTCGGCGCCTGGGCCTGGATAGTGGGCCGCCGCGCCAGCCCCTATCGGTTCATGCAGGTATGGGACGGCGAGGGCAGCGGGGAGGTGAGCTTCTCCGCCGAACAAGCCAGGGTCTCGGTGCTCGGTCATATCGTCGAAAACGACGTGATCCTCGCCGGCCTCGAAAAACGCCTCGCCAGCCTGCCCTCGGTCCACCCGCGCTTCGACGCCAGGGTCACGGCGCTGGAAGGGGGGAATGACAAGCGAGTCGTGCGACTCGAGACGGGGGAGCGACTGGCCGCCCCGCTGGTAGTCGCCGCCGATGGCGCTCGCTCACCGTTGCGTGACCTGGCGGGCATCGACGTGCAGAGCCGAGAGACCGGCCATTCGGCGCTGGTGACCACGGTCCGCACGCAGCGCCCTCATGGCGCGGTGGCGCGGCAGGTCTTCTTGCCGACCGGGCCGCTCGCCTTTCTGCCGCTGCTCGTCGATGATGCCGAGCATCACTGCTCGATCGTCTGGTCGACCTCGCCGCAGGAGGCCGAACGCCTGGCGGCCCTGTCACCGGAGGCGCTCGGGGCCGAGATGGGCGCCGCCCTGGAGCATCGACTGGGCGAGGTCGACGTGATCGACCGCGCCGTGACGCTTGCCCTGACCCAGCGCCACGCCGAGCGCTACTCGATGCCGGGGTTGGCGTTGGTGGGAGATGCGGCGCACAGCATCCACCCCCTCGCCGGCCAGGGGGTGAATCTGGGCATGATGGATGCCGCCGTGCTGGCGGAGGAGCTGGTCAGGGCGCGCCGCCGGGGTGTCCCGCTGGGCGACACGCGCGTGCTGGCGCAATATGCGCGCCGTCGACGCGGCGATAACGCCGCCATGCTGGCGTTGATGGACGCCTTCCAGCGGCTGTTCGGCGCTCGCCATCCGGCGATTAGCCTGGCGCGCAATCTCGGTCTGTCCGGCGTCGATCGCCTGGTGCCAGTCAAGCGTCTGCTGATGCAGCAGGCGCTTGGCCACCGCGGCCGGCTGCCGGCCTCGTGTCGCTGAGCTCAGCGATCACGCTGGCTGAGTACATTAAGCGCCTTGAGTAGGTTCAGCGCTTCGCCGAGCTGATAGTCCTCGCGCAGGCGCTCACTCATTTCATCGCGCAGGCGCGGGCCGTTGCGGTTCTCGAGATGACCCTGCAGATCCGCTTCGCGCACTTCCAGGCGACTGGATTCGGCGACTTCGATCCGTCCACGCACCACTTCCACGTCGGGTTCGATGCCCTGGGCCTGGATCGAACGGCCGTTGGGGGTGAAGTACAGGGCGGTCGTCAGCTTGAGTCCCTCGCCATTGCCCAGCGGCATGACCTGCTGAACCGACCCCTTGCCGAAGCTGTCGGTGCCCATCACCACGCCGCGGCGCTGGTCTTGCAGGGCGCCGGCGACGATCTCCGCCGCCGAGGCACTGCCGCCGTTGATCAACACCACCAGCGGGACATCAGGGGCGACGGTGGCGCGATTGGCCGAGAAGCGCATACCGGAGTCGTTCAGGCGACCCTCGGTGTAGACGATCAGGCCTTCATCAAGGAAGGCGTCGGCGACGTCCACCGCCGCCTGCAGCACGCCGCCGGGATTGTTGCGCAGGTCCAGCACGAGACCTTCGAGCGGTCCATCACGCTGCATGTCGGTGATGGCATCGCCGACCTGCTCGCCGGTGCGGTTCTGGAACTGGCTGACCCGCAGGTAGCCGAAGCCGGGTTCCAGCAGCTCGCTCTTGACGCTCTCGGAACGAATGACCTCGCGGACCAGCGTGACCTCGCGCGGCGAGTCGGCGCCCTGGCTGAGAATGGTCAAGCGGATCTCGCTGCCCGGCTCACCGCGCATCAGATTGACGGCTTCCTGCAGGGACAGCCGGTCGGTGGGCGTATCGTCGATACGCAGGATCGCATCCCGAGACTGCAAGCCGGCCCGCGAGGCCGGCGTATCGTCGATGGGTGTGATCACCCTGAGTTGGCCCTCCTGCAAGCCGACCTCGATGCCCACGCCACCGAACTCGCCCTGGGTCGACTCGCGCAGGCTATCGAACTCGTTCTTGTCGAGATAGGCGGAATGCGGATCGAGCTCGCTGAGCATGCCGCGCATGGCGTTGCGCAGCAGGGTGCTGTCGTCGACCTCCTCGACATAGGCGCGCTTGATGCGCTCGAACACCTCGGCGAAGGTCTGGATGTCTTCCACGGGAAGCGCATCCGGCTGAGCCTCGTCCTGCTGGGTGCCGTCTTGCTGGGTTCTGTCCTGCTGGG
>DATISN010000047.1:0-8272 GCA_035581765.1 Halomonas sp. | reverse complement strand
TCTCGAAAAGGGCTAGCGACAGATGAGCAAGCAACCATACGATCAGGACGAACAGCAGACGCCCGCCGGTGCGGCCCAGACCGGACCGGCATCGGCGACCCCCGGTGACGACGCCGCCAAGGGCAGGTCGCGACGGCGCGGCAGGGGTGGCCAGACGGCGGCCTCGGCCACGGCATCGACGACCGGTGCCGCCAAGCCGGACGCCTCGCCAGCGGCTGAGCCGACCCAGCCGGCTTCGACGGCCACGTCCGCCGCAAGCGACAAGGTCACGCCGGCGAGTGGCTCGGCCGGTACGCCCTCCGGCGACGGCGGTGACAAGGGAGCCGACAAGAGCGCAAGCCAAGCGTCCGGCGCCGCGTCAGCGTCTGCAACGACTGGCGCTGGCAAGGAAACCGCGAGCAAGCCTGACAATCCCGCGGCTGCCCAAGCCAGCTCGACCAAGGCCTCGGGGCCATCGACCGCGCCGCCCAAGACCACGGCTGGCAGTGGTGGTGGCGGAAGCACTGCCGCGACACGGCCTTCCTCCGGTGACGGTCGCGGCAAGGGGGGTGGCAAGGCCGGTGTCGTGGCATTGCTGCTGGTGATCCTGCTCGCGCTGGGTGTCGCCCTGTTCGGCTGGCAGGCCTGGCAGAAGCTCGATGCCCAGCAACAGCGGCTGGCCGCCGTGGAGGCGAGCAGCGAGCAGGCCGCCACGGCCGATCAGTTGACCGAACTCGAGTCCCGGCTCGATGAGGGCGAGCAGGCGCGTCAGGCCTCGTTGGATGAGGCCCTGAGCGATGTGCGCGGTGAATTCAACGATTATCGCGGCAGTGTCGACGAGACGCTGGACGAGGTGTTGGCCGAGCTTTCCCGCGAGCAGGATACCGACGAGCGCGAATGGCTGCACGCCGAGGCCGCCTACCTGCTGCGCCTGGCCAATCAGCGCCTGCAACTCGAGCGTGACGTGGAAGGCTCTGCCGCCCTGCTGCGCACCGCCGATGAGCGCCTGGAAGAGGCCGACAACCCTGCGCTGGTGCCGGTCCGCCGCGAGATCGCCGCGGAGCTTGCCGAGCTGGATTCGGTGCCCGATGTCGACCGTACCGGCCTCTATCTGGCGCTCAATGCCCAGCAGGAGCAGCTCGCCGGCCAGCCCCTGGCCCAGGAGATCGAACAGATCGAAGCCAATAGTTCGATCGAGGAGGCGCCTACCGGCAGCTGGCAGAACCAATTGTCACGCTTCGGCCAGGAGCTCAAGGATCTGGTCACCGTGCGCCAGCATGACCAGGCCCTGGAGGCGCTGATTTCGCCCGAGCAGGAGTCCTACCTGCGTCAGAGCGTGCGGCTGGTGCTCGAGCAGGCCCAGCTGGCGCTGCTCAAGGAAGAGCAGGAGCTCTACGACGCCAGCCTCGACAAGGTGCTGACCCTGATCGAAGGCTACTACGATACCGACGACAGCGGTGTGCAGTCGGTGGTCTCGCGTCTCGAGGAGCTCAAGCAGCGCAGCATTCGTCCCGAACTTCCCGATATCAGCGGCTCCCAGCAGGCGCTGGCCGAATTCATCGACAATCGCTACGCGTCGCGCGGTGATGAGGGGGATGACGCATGAGAAAGCTGATCCTGATCATCGTCCTCGGCCTGGCGATCGGTGCGCTGTTCGGCCAGCTGATGATGGCGGTGCCTGGCTACTGGCTGGTGCGAGTGGGCGGCACTTCCTTCCAGACGTCCTTCTGGTTCGGTCTGGTCCTGCTGCTCGCGGCCTTCATCGTGCTGCATTTCACCTTGCGGTTGCTGATGCGCCTGAGCCGCCCGGTCAGCCGCTACAAGGTATGGAACAGCCGCACCCGCAACCGCAACGCCATGAAGCGGACGGTGCGCGGCCTGGTCGCTCTGGCCGAAGGCCGCTGGAAGCGCGCCGAGAAGTCACTGGTCAAGGCCGCCGACGATTCAAGCGCCCCACTGGTCAACTACCTCTCCGCGGCGCTGGCCGCCCACTACCAGGGGCGTTATGAACAGGCGGATACCCTGCTCAAGCGGGCTCACCTGAGCACCGAGGGGGCCGACACCGCAGTGGGCATGATGCAGGCCCAGCTGATGCTGGATCGTCAGCAGTACGAGGAGGCGTTGGCCATCCTTACCCGTCTCGATCGGCAGCTGCCCAACCACCCCCAGGTGCTCAAGCAGCTCAAGCAGGCCTATATCAGCTTGAGCGATTGGGATGGCCTGCGCCGCCTGATGCCGCGGCTGGGGGCCCAGCAATTGATCGCCCGCGAAGAGCGTGAAGAACTCGAGCAGCGTGCCTACCGTGAGTTGATTGTTCATGAGGCCCGCGAGGGTGGTGATATCGAACGGGTGCGCAGTCTCTGGGCCGACATGCCGGACCACCTGCGCAATAATACCGACCTGATCGTGCTCTATGCCGAGTCGCTGGTCCGGGGTGGCCAGGAGGCGATCGCCGAGCGGCTGTTGCGTCATTCCCTCAAGGAGCACTGGGACAGTCGCCTGGTGCTGCGCTACGGCTTGCTCGACGTGGATGCCTCCCGTCAGCTGGTATACGCCGAGAAGTGGCTCCAGGAGCGCCCCAACGATCCTGATCTGCTGCTGACCCTGGGACGGTTGTCGCTGCGCAATGCCTACTGGGGCAAGGCGCAGGAGTATTTCGAGGCCAGTCAGCGCCAGCGGCCCAGTGGGGTGGTCTGTGCAGAGTTGGCTAGGCTTTTTGCCAACCTCGGCGAGCACAACAAGAGCCAGCTCTACTATCGTCAGAGCGTCGAGCTGCTCGACAAGTCGTTGCCCTCGCTGCCGCAACCCACCGATACCAGCGAAGACAAGAGCGTCAAGACGTGAGCCGACGCATGACGTGACCCGGCGCATGCTCAGGCATGGCCGAGCGCCACACGACAGCGGGGCTGCCCATGATGGGCAGCCCCGCTGTTTTCAAACCGCTTCGATTGGCTTGGTTAGTCTTCGTCGAAGTCGCCCTTGTAGGCGGGATTAGGCCGTGAGCGAGGATCGTCCTCTCCTTCGCGGCTCTGTTCGCCGGAACTTGGCTGGCCCCCGGGGCATCCGTTGATGTCGAAGCCTTGCTGCATGACGCGCAGATTGGCGGGCGGCGCTTCGGCTTCCTTGCCGACACCGAAGTACAGGGTGGTGTGCGGGAACGGCATCTCGATGCCCTTGGCGTCGAAATGCAGCTTGACCAGCCGGTTGTAGGCGCGGCCGGTGGACCATTGCGTGCCCGGCGTGGTCTTGATACGCACCCGGATATTGACCGAGCTGTCGGCCAGGGCGATGACGCCGGCGACTTCCAGCGGCGCGAGCAGGTTCATCTTGTGCTCGTCGTCCTGGGAGAGTTCATCGAACGCCTCGCGCAGCGTTACGATGGCCTCATCGATGCTCTCGCGGTAGGCGATGCCGTACTCGCCGACGTGGTAGGCGAACTCGCGCATGTAGTTAGAGACGGTATCCACGCTCGAGAACGGCACGAGATGGTAGGTGCCATTAAGGTCGCGGATACCCACCGAGCGAATGCTGAGC
The DNA here is from genome assembly GCA_035581765.1 of Halomonas sp. Lineage (GTDB taxonomy): Bacteria > Pseudomonadota > Gammaproteobacteria > Pseudomonadales > Halomonadaceae > Halomonas. The sequence continues at coordinate 4,759 of DATISN010000047.1, read as the reverse complement.
TTCTCGGCGGTGCCGGTGACGTTGCCGACGGTAACCACATCGCCGGTGTTCATGGCGTTCTCGATCTGGATGAACACCCCGGTGATGATGTCCTGGACGAGTTTCTGGGAGCCGAAGCCGATGGCGAGGCCCAGCACACCGGCACCGGCGATCAGCGGCCCGATGTTGATGCCGATTTCGGCCAGCACGATCATCATGGTCATGGTGATCAGGGCGATGGCCAGGGCATTGCGGAACAGCGACAGCAGCGTCTTGGCCCGCGACGAGGGTTCGCCCTTGCCGGTCTCGGGATTGAGCTTGTGTTCGATGAGGCTGGCAAGACCCAGCCACATGCCAATCGCGACCACCAGGATCACCGCCACGCTGACCAGCTTGCCGACCAGGCCGCGACCCGCCTCCGAGGCGTACCAGCCGGCCAGGTTGAAGGCGCCCCAGGCGTTGAAGACGATCATCACAACGGCAATCAGGATCAGGGTGCGAATGACCCGCAGGGCATTGGGCACGTAGCTGTTAAGGCGCGGCTCAAGCAGAGGCAGCTTGCGGCGCAGGTCATCGGAGAGCTGGATGCGGCGGCCAATGGTCTGGGTCAGCAGGCGGGAGACGAGCATGCCGATGATCACCGCGGCCAGCGTCTTGAGGGTCGCGAAGAGCACGAAGGGGAGGGCATCCACGGGGCGCGTCAGCGTCAGTACCAACACCATCAGGAAGTAGGCCAGGGCAAAAAGATGCCAGGTGCGTGCGAACATCTGCAGCGAGACGCGGCTGGCCGTCATGGTGGTCTGTCGCGCCCTGACATTGAGGGCATCACGCAACCGTTTACGATTCCTGAGCACGACGATGACCGCGTAGATGAAAGCAGCGAACATGATCAGCGTGCCGATGCTCTGGGCCAGGGTCGCTGAGACATTGGCGCTGATCAGCGGCACGACAGCCATCAGCCCGTAGCCGACCAGGCCGATCAGCCGGGCGAGAAAACGGTTCCAGTAAGAGGCTTCCTCGGCATTGATCGGCAGCAGGCGCAACCCCTCGTAGCGTGACGAGAAGAGCATGCGGATGGCGGCCTTGATCAGCTCGATCACCAGAAAGGCGTTGAGAAACAGCGAAGCCTGGGTCGTCAGTTCGCCGGTTTCACCGATGGCGAAGGTGGCAGCGAGGTTGCCGCCGATATAGGAAAGCGCCACGACCATGACGTCGATGAGCGCCGCGACGGCGACACAGATGACCAGACGCAGGACCGGCGTGAGCCCGCTGCCGTTGAGTGACCACTGGCTGCTTCGGGTAAACAACGGCTTGGCCAGTCGCCGCACGACCGCAAACAGCAGGAATGTCGATACGATTACCAGGCCGAGGTTAATGGCAGCCGTGGTGAAGGCGGCCATGTCGAAGACGCTGTCCTGATCCGCAAGGCCACCGGTCACCAGCGACGCGACAACGCCGGCAAGGCTCTCTAGCTGGTCGCCGACATCGCCGGCAATGCGGCTGGTGGCCTGGGCCAGCTGGCGCGGCAGCGAGAGCTCGAGCCGGATAGGGTCAGGGTCGTCAGCGGCGGTGTCGGCACTTGCCGGGTCGTCGGCCAGGCTACGTAGCTGGTCGATCAGTTGCTGGCGGGTCTGCTCGTTCTCGAGCAGGTCGGCGAGGGTGGAATAGGCCGGTGGCTCTTCTCCGCTCTGCGCCTGCTGTGCCTGAACGGGTATGGCGAATGCCATCAGAGCCAGCAGCAGCCACCCTATTATCAGGGGTAGAGTTCGCTTCGGATTCACGCGGTGACCTCCGTCTCTTGGCGTGTGGGTATAGCGTGTCAGGATGCGTCGAGTATCGGCATGATACGGATTTTAGGGGGCGATCACGACTCTGCATGGCCGTACAGCCGGCCTGGCATGACATACTTGCGACTCTGTTTCATGAAAATCATGACGCGTTACCTTGTGCGGCATAGGCCGGCAGGATAGGGCGTGGGCAAGCAAGAATAATGAGGGCGCATGAACGTTGAGCCAATGAGTCTGCTGATGGTGGCCGCCGGCGGTGCGCTGGGCGGCATGAGTCGCCTGGCGGTGGGGAATGGCGTGACGGGACGGCTCGGCGCCGGTTTCCCCTGGGGCACCCTGGCGGTCAATCTCAGCGGAGCGTTATTGATGGGGCTGCTGGCGGGTGCGGTGGGGCTTGGGGGTCCCGAGGGTCCGAATCCTGGCTGGGCGTTGCTGGCGGTCGGGCTGTTGGGTGGCTATACGACGGTCTCCTCGTTCAGCCTGCAGACGTTAGATCTCTGGCAGCAGGCGCGTCGACTAGCGTCACTGGTGAATGTCCTCATGACCTTGGGGGGCGGGCTGACCGCCATGAGCGTGGGATGGTGGTTAGCCAGGGGGGGAGCATGAGTGTCGCCTGGATCAGTTATGCAAGCGTAGGATTGGGTAGTGCTGTGGGTGCTTCGTTGCGCTACCTGATCTCACTGTGGCTGGTTGGTAGCACGTTTCCCTGGGCAACACTGATGGTCAATATCCTCGGGTCCTGGTTGATCGCGGCCTTTGCCGCTTATGCGAGCCGGCGGCTCACCAGCAGCGTGGCTCGCTGGCAACCGTTTCTCATGGCTGGCTTCTGCGGTGGCTTCACGACTTTCTCGCTCTTTGGCCTCGAAACGCTGCACCTGCTTGAGAAGGAGCGCACCTGGCTGGCACTGAGCTATATGCTGATCAGCGTACCGCTCTGGTTAGCGGGTGCCTGGCATGGGGATCGCTGGGGTCACCGCCTGGCAATGGCCAGACGGTGAAGATGCGACTGACACGGTTTCAGCTGATGCGGGCGGATACCCAGGCGCCGGCGTCGGGAATGGTCATCTCGTAATCCTGTGCCAGGCAGGGGGAGGTGATCAGAAAGTCGGCACTGGCCGCGTTGCAGGCTACCGGAATATTCCACAGCGCAGCCAGGCGCAACAGCGCCTTGACGTCGGGGTCGTGGGGCTGCGGCGCGAAGGGGTCCCAGAAGAAGACCAGCAGGTCGAGGCGCTGTTCGGCGATGCGCGCGCCGATCTGTTGATCGCCGCCCAATGGCCCGCTCATCAGCCCCTCGACCGTCAGGCCAAGCTGGCGCGAAATACGGCTCGCTGTGGTGCCGGTGCCGATCAGGATGTGATCAGCGAGGGTATCCTGCCAGCGTTCGGCCCATTCGAGCATCTCATCCTTCTTGCCGTCATGGGCGATCAGCGCGATGCGCTTGCGCGCCGGCAGGGTGCGACGGACGTCACGCCGCGGCCGGATGTCATTCATGGTCGTGGCTCACATCCAGAATCTTCAGGGTGTTGGTCCCGCCATGGGCGTTCATGTGGTCGCCGCGGGTCAGGATGACGTGCTCGCCGGGCCTGACGATGCCGTGGCGGACCAGCCGCGCCAGGGCATGATCGTTGAGGTCGTTCGCGGCCATGTCGCTGGTGTCGAAGGGTAACGACACCACGCCGCGATACAGCGCCATGCGACGTTGGGCGATCGGGTTGTGCGCGAGGCCGACGATGGGCAGCCCGGAACTGATCCTTGACGCGATCAGCGGCGTATAGCCCGAGGCGGTCATGCAGGCGATGGCACCGACGCCCGAAAGGTGATTGGCGGCGTACATGGCCGACAGGGCGATCGTCTCGTCGATCTGGCTGAAGCCCTCATGAATGCGGTGGCCGGACTCCTGGATGATACGCTCGCGCTCGGCGCCGAGACAGACGCGATTGATGGCCTCGATGGTCTCCACCGGGAAGTCGCCGGCCGCGGTTTCCGCGGAGAGCATGACCGCATCGGTGCCGTCGAGCACGGCATTGGCCACGTCGAACACCTCGGCGCGGGTGGGCAGCGGCGACTCGATCATCGATTCCATCATCTGCGTGGCGGTGATCACCGCGCGGTTCAGCGTGCGAGCCTGCTTGATGATGCGCTTCTGGGTGCCGATCAGCTGGGCGTCACCGATCTCCACCCCCAGATCGCCGCGTGCCACCATGACCGCTTCGCTGGCCTCTATGATGCCGTTCAGGGTGGCGTTGTTGGCCACGGCCTCGGCGCGCTCGAGCTTGGCGACCAGGCCGATCTCGGCACCGGCCTTGCCGAGCAGGTCGCGGGCCTCCTGCATGTCGGCGGCGCTGCGGGGAAAGGAAACGGCCAGATAGTCGACGCCGATCTCCACCGCCGTCTTGAGGTCCGCCTTGTCCTTGTCGGTCAGTGCCGGCGCCGACAGGCCGCCGCCCTGCTTGTTGATGCCCTTGTTGTTGGAGAGCTTGCCGCCCACGGCCACGGTGGTGTGGATTTCCTTGCCCGCCACGCGGTTGACGTCGAGCACCAGGCGACCGTCATCGAGCAGCAGGCGGTCGCCGGCTGCCACGTCGTCCGCCAGTGTCTTGTAATCGCACCCGACTCGCTCGTGGGTGCCGGCGTCGCCGTCCATCGCCATGTCGAGCACGAAGGCCTGGCCTTCCGCCAGTTCCACCGCGCCGTTTTGAAAGCGTGCAACGCGAATCTTGGGGCCTTGCAGGTCGCCCAGGGCGGCGACGCTGCGGCCCAGGCGGTCGGCGATCTCGCGTACCCGCGCCAGGCGCTGGCGATGGTCATCCGCCGAACCGTGTGAAAAATTGAGGCGCACCACGTCGACACCGGCTTTCAGCATCGCCTCAAGCACGCCTTCGCGGTCGCTCGCCGGGCCCAGGGTGGCGACGATCTTGGTGCGGCGGATGGGCGTGTGCGGGGTATGGGTCGGCATGTTGGCCTCCTTGGTTCTGGCAGGGTTGGTTGTC
>DATISN010000046.1:0-11371 GCA_035581765.1 Halomonas sp. | reverse complement strand
TCGTCGATGATGGCGGTCATGGCGCGGCTGATCGAGGCTTCGATATCGATGGCCGGATAGTGGCCGGCTTCGGCCATGGTGCGCGACAGCACGATGTGTCCGTCGAGGATCGCCCGCGCCGAGTCGGCGATCGGGTCCTGCTGGTCGTCGCCCTCGGTGAGCACCGTATAGAAGGCGGTGATCGAGCCGCCGCCCTTCTCGGCATTGCCGGCGCGCTCGACCAGCCGCGGCAGCTTGGCGAACACCGAGGGCGGATAGCCCTTGGTGGCGGGCGGCTCGCCGATGGCGAGTGCGATCTCGCGCTGGGCCATGGCGAAGCGCGTCAGCGAATCCATGATCAGCAGCACGTTGCGACCCTCGTCGCGAAAGCCCTCGGCCAGCCGGGTGGCATAGGAAGCCCCCTGGAGGCGCTGCAGCGGCGAGGTGTCGGCGGGCGCGGCGACCACCACGGCGCGCGCGAGGCCTTCCTTGCCGAGGATGTTGTCGATGAAGTCCTGCACCTCGCGGCCCCGCTCGCCGATCAGCCCGACTACTATCACGTCTGCCCGGGTGTAGCGCGCCATCATGCCGAGCAGCACCGACTTGCCGACGCCGGAGCCGGCGAACAGGCCCATTCGCTGGCCGCGACCGACGCACAGCAGGGCGTTGATGGCGCGGATGCCGACGTCGATCTGGCTGTCGATGGGCGCCCGCGAGAGCGGATTGAGCGGGCGCACCGCCAGCGATGCCCGCGGCGCGTCGTCGAGGGATCCGAGCCCGTCCAGGGGGTCGCCGTTGCCGTCCACCACGCGTCCCAGCAGGCGTTCGCCCAGCGGGAAGCGGCGGGCACTGCCGGCGGCGTCCTCGCCGAGCGGAAAGACCCGCGCCCCGGGCAGCAGGCCGGTGATCTCGGCCAGCGGCATCAGGAAAAGCTTCTCGCCGGCGAAGCCGACGACCTCGGCCTCGGCGAAGGGCGGGTCATCGCTGCCGTAGGGGCAGGGGAGCTCGATGCGGCAGCCGCCCCCCAGCGGCACCTGCAGCCCCACCGCCTCGATCACCATGCCGGTGGCGCGCATGACCCGCCCGCTGGTGCGCCAGGGGCGTATCCCCTCCACCCGGCCGCGCACGCTGGCAAGCGACTGCTGCCAGCGCTCGGCATGCGGATTGGTGTGCGAATCGACGCGGGCGGTCTCGGTCATGACGCGGACTCTCCCTCTGAGGGCGTGTCGTTGTCGGCGGGCTTGCGTCGGCGTATCTGGGCACGAACCGCGTCCCATCGCGTCTCCCAGGTGGCGTCCCGCTCGCCGCTGGCGCCGCTGACCCGGCAGCCGCCTCGGTGGATCTGCGCGTCGGGTTGCAACACCCAGCCGGCCGCCTCGAGCTCCTGGCTCAGGTGCTGCGTCACAAGCTTGTGGTCGAGCGGGTGCAGCCACAGCCGCGGCTTGCCGTTCATGGCCGGTTCGGTGTGCAGCAGCGCGCGCACGATCTCCAGCACCTGGCGCGGGCGGCTCTTCAGCGCCTCGCCGGCCAGCTGGCGACCGGTGGCCAGCGCCAGCTCGACGAGTTCCGCGGCGACCTGCTCGTCGAGCCGGGCCAGCGCCTGCTGGAACTGCTCCGCGAGGGGCTGCAGCGGCGCCAGGGTTTGCTTGAGCTGCTCGTCGAGCTCCCGGCGGGCTTCTTCGCGGCCTTCCTCGAGCCCCTTGGCGTACCCCTCGGCGCGGCCGGCCTCGACGCCTTCGCGGTGGCCCTCGTCACGTGCCGTCTGGCGGGCCTTTTCACGCAGGGTGTCGATCTCGGCCTGGCGTCGTTGCTCCTGGCGACGGGCCGTCTCGCGTGCCTGGGCATCGCCTGGCGGGGCGGTGGCCTGGCGACGCAAGGGTGCCAGCGCGTCCATCTGCCAGCGCCGCCAGGGCACGTCGCGCTCGTGCAGGATGTCCTGATCGGGATTAGACGTGGTGTTGGGATTAGACATAGGCGTCGTCTCCCCCGCCCAGCACGATCTCGCCGGTTTCCGCCAGGCGCCTCACGATCTGCAGGATCGCCTTCTGCTCGGCTTCCACCTGGGAGATGCGGATCGGCCCGCGGGCTTCCATGTCCTCGCGGATGAGGTCGGCGGCCCGCTGGGACATGTTGCGCAGGAACTTGTCCATGAGGGTGTCCGGCGCGCCCTTGAGGGCCACGACCAGCACGTTGGTGTCGATCTCCTTGAGCAGCATCTGGATGCTGCGATCGTCCAGGTCGACGAGATTCTCGAACAGGAACATCTCGTCGATGATCTTCTGGGCCAGATCCTCGCTGTGGGCGCGCACTGTCTCGATGGCGGCCTCCTCGAGGCTGGTGTTCATCAGGTTGAGGATCTCGGCCGCGGTCCTGACCCCGCCCATCTTGCTGCGCTTGAGGTTCTGGCCGTCGAGCATGCTGGTCAGCACCTCGGTGAGCTCCTGCAGGGCGGCCGGCTGCACGCCGCTGAAGGTGGCGACACGCAGCACCACGTCGTTGCGCAGCTTCTCGTCGAAGGTTTCCAGCACCGCCGCCGCCTGGTGGCGTTCCAGGTGAATCAGCACCGTGGCGATGATCTGCGGATGCTCGTCGCGGATCAGCTCGGCCACCATGGGCGCTTCCATCAGGTTGAGCGCGTCGATGCCCGAGTTGGTGCCCGAGCTTTCCAGGATGTCCTCGATCAGGCTCGAGGCGCGCTCGCTGCCCAGCGCCTTGGTCAGTACCGAGCGGATGTGCTCGCTGGAGTTGAGGTCCAGGGCGATGAACTCCTCCGTCTCGCGATGGAAGGCGTCGAGCACCTGTTTCATCTCCTCGTGGGAAACCTGATCGAGGCGCGACATCTCCATGCTGATCTTCTGGATTTCCTTGGCCGAGAGGAACTTGAACACCTCGGCCGCGCTGTCCTCGTCCAGGGCCAGCAACAGGATGGCGCTGCGGCGCACGCCGCTGATGGGAGTGACCGTCGTCATTCTTTGTTCATCCAGCTGCGCACGATGAGGCCCACCATGCGGGGATCTTCCTGGGCCATCTCGCGAAGGTCGGAAAGGTTCTGCTCGTAGGCCGACGACTTGTGACGGCGTTGCGGCTTGTCGTAGGTGGTCTCGTCGGACGCCTCGTCGTCCTCTGCAGGGTCATCGGGCTCGCCGACCCTGGCCTGGAAGCCGGCGGGCAGGGCGGCCGGTGCCGCGGGTGCCTGGGTATGGCGCTTGATCAGCGGACGCAGGATCAGCAGGTAGAGCAGCAGGATGGCGAGGCCCACCAGCAGATAACGGCCCAGCGTGAAGGCCAGCTGCTGAATGTCGGGGTCCTGCCACCATTCGAGGTCGCGCTCGTCGGCGTCGCGTTCAGTGAAGGGCGTGTTGACCACCTCGAGCTGGTCGCCACGCGCCTCGGAGAAGCCCATGGCCTGGCGCACCAGCCGTTCGATCTGGTTCAACTCCTCCGGGCTCAGCGCCACCCGCTGCCACTCGCCGTCCTCGTCCTGCTGGCCGCGAAAGTTCACGACCACCGCGGTGGACAGCCGCTCGACCTGGCCGCGCTGGTATTCGACATGGGAGACGCTGCGGTCGACTTCGTAGTTGACCACGTCGTCGCGGTTCAGGCGGTTGGTGGCCTGCTGGGCATTCTGCTGGGCCTCGTCGGCGTCGTCGTTGGCGTCGGCGTCCTCCTCGTCGCCATCCTGAGCGCCTTCGGGCAGTTCGATCGGCGAGGCCGCGACTCCTGGCGGGGTGTTGCTCAGGGCGCCGGGAATGCCGCTGGCGAGGTCGTCGTTGCCGTTGTAGCTGAAACTCGACTGACGGCTGCGCACCGCCGACTCATTGGGCGGCTGGTTGGGGCCGTAGCGCTCGGCGGTTTCCTCGCGGCGGGAAAAATCGATCTGGGCGGACACCTGGGCGCGCACGTTGTCGCTGCCCAGGATCGGCATCAGCAGGGTTTCGATGCGCTGGCGGTACGAGCGCTCCACTTCGGCGATGTAGTCGAGCTGCGAGCCGTCGAGGTCGCGCCCGTTACCGTCGGGCAGCGACAGCAGGCGGCCATTCTGGTCGACCACGGTGACGTTGGCGGCGGCCAGCTCCGGCACGCTGCTCGACACCATGTGTACCACGGCGTTGACCTGGCCCTCCCCCAGCGTGCGGCCGCCATGCAGGGTGAGGATCACCGAGGCCTTGGCCGGTTCGCGTTCGCGCACGAAGACCGACGGCTTGGCCATGGAAAGGTGCACCCGGGCGCGCGCGACGGGGCCGAGAGACTCGATGGAGCTCGACAGCTCGCCCTCCAGGCCGCGCTGGAAGTTGACCTGTTCGGCAAACTCGCTGACGCCGAAGGCCTGGTTGTCCATGATCTCGAAGCCGACATTGCCGCCCTCGGGCAGGCCCTGTTCGGCGAGCTGCAGACGCAGTTGATGGACCTGGTCGCTCGGCACCAGCAGCGCCTGGCCGCCCTCGCTGAACTGGTAGGGCACGCCGCGGGTATCCAGCTCGCTGATGATGCGGCCGCCATCGGCCTCGCTGAGGTTACTGAACAGCACGCGGTAGTCGGGGCTGCTGGCCCACATCAGCAGGGCGGCGACGATGGCGATCGAGGCCGCACCGGCGATCAGCAGGGCCACCATGGGATTGCCACGCAGTTGCGCCAGCATGCGCCCGAAGGCCGCCGACGAGGGGGATTCCTGTTCCTTGGTGGCCGTGGCCCCGTTGCTCATGCGGGCCTCCGTGCCGAGGCGGCGTGCCCGCCGCAGGGGGCCGCCGTCTTGAATGAAGAGGGCATCAACTGCATCCGTCCATCGTGGTTAGCCGCCCGAGCGGGCGGAACTCTGATGGACGCCATTATCCGTGGCGCGGTCGAGCCCAAAGAGCGGAATAACTGGCGTTTTGCCGGCCATTTGGCCGGATGGCACGCCCGGCCGGCCTGATAGCCTTGGCGACACTCCTTCAATCACGAGGCATGGGCATGAGTTCACCCGCGATCCAGTCGGCCCTCAACCAGATGCAGAGCCTGGCGACGCAGGCCGCCGGCCAGCCCGCCAAGGGCCAGCAGGTTTCCACCACGGTGGGCGGCGGCGGCTTCGCCGGCGAGCTGCAGGCGTCGATCCAGCGCATCAACAGCCTGCAGAAGGCGTCCGCCGCCAAGGCCGAGGCCTTTCAGGCGGGCGACCCCGGCGTCGAACTCAACGACCTGATGGTCGATATGCAGAAGGCCAGCGTGGCGTTCCAGATGGGCACGCAGGTGCGTAACCGCCTGGTCACGGCCTACAAGGACGTGATGAACATGCAGGTGTGATCACACCTGCAGATCGACCAGCCGCCCTTGCAGTTCATCGATGCGCTCGGCGATCCGCAGGACCTCTTCAGAGGGAATCTGGCGGATGATGTCACCGGAGTCGCGGTCGATGATGCGCGTCACCACGCGCGGTTCATACTCCCCCAGCTCGAACTGCACCCCGTAGTGACGCATCACATTGTTGATGCGCTGGATCGGTTCGACGAGCGCGCCCGGTTCCATTGGGGTTTGCAGGCCTGATAGCTCGTCCGATGGGGCGAAGGGCAGCTCGGCGACCACCCGTTCGGCGCGCTGTCTTGGCGTCAAGCCATGGGTCGAAGGCGCGGGATAGGCGCCGTTAAGCTCGGTGAGCGATGACGACATGGCAAGTTTCCTCTCGGATGGTTCTTTTTCAATGGGTCGTCTGGAATTGCTTTTCCTAAACGGTGCTTGCCTCATCGACCGTCTTGCCGCGCTGACGCTACCTAGCGTGGAGAGCCTGTCACCCAGCGATGTATCAGGCGGGCACAACGGGGCGTGATTGGGCTATCGGCCTGCGGCGGGGAAAACTTTAGCGTCGCAGGCCTGGCGTGTCGGCTGTATCCAGCGGTCCATCAGCGATCAGCCGGGATCGCGGTGGAGTCGCTTGACCTGCTGCATGGCGTGGCGGCGAAAGGCCTGCTGCACGACGAGTCGCAGATCGTCGTCGTCCCACGGCTTGGTCAGGAACTTGAAGATGGCCCCCTCGTTGATCGCCTCGGTCACGGTCTTGAGGTCGGTGTAGCCGGAGAGCACGATCTGGATCGCCTCGGGATAAAGCTCCTTGGCCTGGCGCAGGAATTCGGTCCCGTTCAGTTGCGGCATGCGCTGGTCGCTGATGATCACCTGTACGTCGTGGGTCGCCAGCTGGGCGAAGGCCTCGCTGGCGCTCTGCGCGGTGAGCAGCCGGTAATCGTCGCGGCGCAGGGTGCGCGCCAGGGCGCGCAGGATGTTGGGTTCATCGTCGAGCAACAGCAGCGTCGGCCCGCCCTGGTCGCTGTCGCGGCGCGCCTCGTCGAGGGTCCTGGCCTGGTGGTACTGCGTCACGAAGGGGATCAGGTCATCGAGCGGCATCGGGGGAGCGAAATAGTAGCCCTGAAAGGTGTCGCAGCGCTGCTTGCTCAAGTAGGCGAACTGCGCCTCGGTCTCGACGCCTTCGGCCACCACCTGCAGCTGCAGGCGGGTCGCCATGGCGATGATGCCCTGCACGATGGCGGCATCCCGGTAATCGCTGATCACGTCCTTGATGAACGAGCGGTCGACCTTGATCTTGCCGATCGGCAGATGCTTCAGGTAGCTCAGGCTCGAGAAACCGGTGCCGAAGTCATCGATGGCCAGGCCGATGCCCTGCTGGCGCAGCGATTGCAGGGTCTCCATGGCGCTCTCGGCATTGTCGAGCAGGATGCCCTCGGTCAGCTCCAGCTCGAGCAGCTCGAAGGGCATGCCGCTGGTGGCCAGCATCTGCTGCACGCCGGCAACGAACCCCGGGCGCTGGAACTGGATCGCCGAGACATTGACGGCCATGGTGAAGCGCCCCAGGCCCAGGGCGTTCAGGCGCTGGTTGTCGCGGCAGGCGGTGGCCATCACCCAGTCGCTGATGGGAATGATCTGGCCGGTGTCCTCGGCCAGCTTGATGAACTCGACCGGCGAGACGAGGCCGCGTGACGGGTGATGCCAGCGCAGCAGCGCCTCGAAGCCGATGACCCGGCCGCTGGGGCCGTGGACCTGCGGCTGGTAATGCAGCTCGAACTGCTGCTCCTCGATGGCCCGGTGCAGGTCGTTGCGCAGCGCCACGCGCTCGCTGACCGCCTGGTTGAGATCGTGGGTAAACCATTGATAAGTATTGCGGCCCTGGCGCTTGGCCTTGTACATGGCCAGGTCGGCCTGCTGGATCAGCGCCAGGGGCGGTATCGTTCGTGCCTCGCTGAGCGCGGCGCCGATGCTCGCGGTGATGAACAGCTTGTTGCCCTCGGCATGGAAGGGCGCGGCGATGCTGGCCAGCAGGCGCTCGATCACCGGCAGCACGTCTTCGCCGTTGTCCAGGTCCGACAGCACCACCACGAACTCGTCGCCCCCGAAGCGGGCCACCGTATCGCCCGGCCGCAGCTGGCGCTCGAGCCGGCGGGCGACCTCGACCAGCAGGCGGTCGCCGACCTCGTGGCCCAGGGTGTCGTTGATCGGCTTGAAGTCGTCCAGGTCGACGAACAGCACCGCCACCACGCGTCGATAACGCTGGGCGATGCGGTAACTCTGGGTCAGGCGATCCTCGAGCAGGGAGCGATTGGGAAGCCCGGTCAGTGCGTCGTGGCTGGCGTTGAAGGCCAGGCGGGATTCGTATTCGCGCTGGGCGGAGATGTCGTTCTGCACGCCGATGAAATGCGTCACCTCGCCGTTATCGTCGCGTACCGGCGAAATGTACAGATCGTTCCAGAAGGTGGTGCCGTCGCGTCGGTAGTTGCGAAGCACCACATGCAGCTCGCGCTGGGCGACGATGCCGTCGCGCAGCGCCTGGCGGGCGACCGGGTCGGTCTGCTCGCCCTGCAGGAAGCGGCAGTTGCGGCCCAGCACCTCGGCGCGCGGGTAGCCGGTGATGCGCTCGAACGCCGGATTGACATAGACCATCGCCAGGTCGGGATGGCGCGCGTCACAGATCACGATGCCGTTGACGCTGTAGGCCAGGCTGCGTTCGAGAAGATGCAATTGCTGTTCTGTCGCCTTGCGCGCCGTAATGTTCTGGGTCGAGCCCTGGACCTGAAGGATCCCCCCCCGCTCGTCGCGGACCGCCTGGCCGATCACCCTGACCCAGAGGCGGCGTCCCTTGGCGGTCACGACCTCGAACTCCTCGTCGAAGCTGATGCCGTCGCGGCAGCAGGCCGCGAAGCGCGCGGCGAGCCGCTCTCGCGAATCGGGCGCGTAGTAGGCGATGGCCTCCTCGAGGGTCGGCCGGTAGCCCACCGGCTGGTCGTGAATCGCGCAGACCTCATCGGACCAGATCGGCAGGCCGACCGCCATGTCCACGTACCAGCCGCCGATCAGCGCCGTCTCGCCGACGATGCGAAACAGCCGCTGATGATGCAGCAGCTGTTGCTGATAGGTCGACTGGCGGCTCCGGTTGAAGCCGTCGAGCGACTTGTCGAGCTGGCGTTGCAGACATTTGAACAGATGACGATGGATCATGAATTCCTCATTCGGCGTCTCCGTCCGGATGGCGCACCAGCAGGGTGTAGCGGGTGTCCTCGGTCTCCTCGAAGCGTATCAGGCGCTCGATCAGGGCACGGCTGAGCGGCTTGCCCTCGTTGAGCAGCAGCATGCCGGTATCGGAGTGCAGATCGCGCACCAGGATCATGCCCGGCTCGAGGTGGCGCGTGCCCAGCGACATCACCCCCGCGCCGGCCGCGCCGAGATCCGGCGCCTGCTCGATGCACAGGGTGACGAAGGCCTCGCAGAGTTGCGGATCATATACCCTGCCGCCGAGCTTGCGCAGCAGCGTGAGCGCATCGTCGCGAGGGGTGCGCCGCTGCAGCATCATGCCACGCTGCAACTCGATGAAGTCCACCGCCAGGCCCAGCAGGCGAGCGCCATAGGGAATCGCCGTTTCCTTCAGGCGGTCGGGAAAGCCGCTGCCGTTCCAGCGCTCGCGATGGTGGCGGATGATCCGGGCGGTGTCCTCGAGATGCTCCAGCGCCATCAATAGCGCCTCGCCGGTGACCGGATAGCGCTTGTAGGCCTCGCGGTCGGCGGCGAACAGACGCTCGGAGGGCGTGGTCAGCAGGTGGTCGTCCCAGGTCAGCTTGCCCAGGTTGTAGAGGGCCGCGGCCATCAGCAGGTTGCGCTTGAGCGTCTCGTCGAGGCCGTGCGTCTCGGCGAAGGCCTTGACCAGATCGCTGACCTGGGTGTTGGTCTGCAGCTTGGCCGGCAGGCGCAGGTGGATCAGTCGCGAGAAGACCTGGGTGGCGGTCACGTAGCTCATCTTCAGCTCGCCGTAGGCCAGGTCGAGCATGTCGGCGACCTCCTGCAGTTCCTCGGTGCGGGCCTCTACCCGTTTCTCCAGGGTCGCGTTGAGCGTGGTCAGCTCGCGGTTCTGGGCCTGGGTCAGCGCCTCGAGGCGGCGATGCTCGACCACTGCCCGGTGATGCGCGAGGGCGTGGCGCAGGGTCAGGCGCAGTTCGTCATCGTCCCAGGGCTTGGCGATGTAGCGATAGATCTGGCCTTCGTTGATGGCGCGGATCGTCGCGGTCATGTCGGCCTGGCCGGTGAGCAGCAGGCGCAGGGTATCGGGCTGGGCCTGCTGGACGCGGCTCAAAAGCTCGATGCCGTCCATGCCGGGCATCCGCGCATCGGAGACGATCATGTCGACCGCCGTCTCGCGCAGCACGGCCAGCGCCTGTTCGCCGTCGTCGGCGCAGATCACGCGATACGGCTCGTCGCGCAAGACGCGGCGCAGGGCGCGCAGGACGTTCGGTTCGTCGTCCACCAGCAGGATGCAGGTCGCGTCTTGGTTCTCGTCGGGTGGGGTAGCGGTCATGCGGGTGCCGATGCCTCCGGGGAGGCGGCGGGAGGGACGACGGGCAGCCAGACGCGAAAGCGGCTGCCACGGCCGGGTTCGCTGTCGATTTCGATATGGCCGCCATGCTTCTCGATGATGCGAAACGACAGCGCCAGTCCCAGCCCGGTGCCTTCGCCAACCGCCTTGGTGGTGAAGAAGGGCTCGAACAGGCGGGGCAGGTGCTCGGCGGTGATGCCGTGGCCGTCGTCTTCCACCTCGAACCAGACCACAGCGTCCTGGTGGCCGGTGCGCAGCGTGATGGTGCCGCCCTTGTCGATGGCGTGGACGGCATTGGTCAGCAGGTTGAGCGCGACCTGATTGATCTGCGAGGCCAGGCAGTCGATCGAGGGCAGCTCGCCGTAATGCTTGACGACCCTGGCCTTGTACTTCAGCTCGTTGTTGACCAGGTTCAGCGTGGCATCGAGCCCCGCGTGAAGGTCGGCCGGGCGAAAGGTCTGCTCCTCGATGTGCGAAAAATCCCGGAGTGCCCGGATGATGGTGGTGACGCGCTCGATGCCCTCCGCCGACTCGTCGAGCAGCGACAGGACATCGCCGCGGATGTGATCGTACTCGAGCCGGCGCTTCAGGGCCTGGAGTTCGTCCAGCCCCCCGGCGGTGTCAACGGCGTCGATAATTCTCAACTGGACCTCGACATAACCGGCCAGTGTGCGAAGATTCGACGCGACGTAACCGATGGGATTGTTGATCTCGTGGGCCACGCCGGCAGCCAGCTGGCCGATGGCGGCGAGCTTTTCCGACTGCAACAGCCGGGTGTTGGCCTGCTCCAGCTCGTGCAATAGCTGGGTGGTATCGATCCTGTGCGGTTCCGGCATCGTAGGGCTCTTCAGGCGTGTCGCCAGGCATGACGCCGGCGCGAGGAGCGGCTCAAGGACTGGCGAATGGCAGGGACGCTTCACGGTAAGGCATA
The DNA here is from genome assembly GCA_035581765.1 of Halomonas sp. Classification (GTDB taxonomy): domain Bacteria; phylum Pseudomonadota; class Gammaproteobacteria; order Pseudomonadales; family Halomonadaceae; genus Halomonas. The sequence continues at coordinate 620 of DATISN010000046.1, read as the reverse complement.
GCCTGAACATCGGCCGTCGACATGGGTTCTTGAAGAAAAGTTTGCCCGGCCATGGGTATCCGTGCCGTTGTCCTGCCCTTTCCGGAGACATTCCGTTATGCCCACCGCGTTACTCGACGCCCGTCATCCGGTGAGCGCGACCCAGCCCAGCGGCTGTGTGCTGATTCTCGATGCCGAGGCCTCGCGGGTGCTGCAGGTCAGTGCCAACTTGCCGGAAATACTGGGCATATCGGTCGATGCGGCGCTGGCCGAGGGGCCGGGGCACGTGCTGGGCCGAAACCTGTCCCGACGCCTGCGTCGCGAGCTGCAGGGCCGTCCACGCCTCCCCGGCGCCCTGTCGATCAAACCCCGGGTGGCGGGCCAGACACGCAGTCTGCAGATTGATGCCCGACGCATCGGCGAGCGGGTGCTGGTCGAGATCGAGCCGCTGATCCGACAAGGCAAGCGGCGGCTGCTGGCCACCCTGAATGCCTGGTTGATGCGCCTGGCCGCCGCCGATCACCCCGACGACCTGCTCGAGTCATTGGTAGCCGGGGTCGCCGATCTCACCGGCCATGACCGGGTGCTGGTGTGCGGCTTCGATGCCAACGGCCACGGGGCGGTGGTCGCCGAACGATGCG
>DATISN010000045.1:0-29820 GCA_035581765.1 Halomonas sp. | reverse complement strand
GCGCTCTCGTCGAGCGACCGCACCTGGCTGGCCGGGGTGCTGGAGCGGCTCAAGTTATCGGCGCGGGCCTACCATCGCGTGCTGCGGGTGGCCCTGACCCTGGCCGATCTGGCCGGCTTGCCGCGTCCCGAGCGCGATCAGTTGATCGAGGCGATCGGCTATCGCCAGCTGGATCGCCTGCTCAAGCGTTGACGGGTGGTGAAGGGTGAAACGCGCCGTTGCTGTCGTTGCTGTCGTTGTTAAAGCGCGCTGGCATCCAGGGCCCCGCTGATGTCGGTAGTCCACAGTGCGGTCTCGCTGCCGGGACGGCGCAGGGCCAGGGTCAGCCGATAGGGCAACAGGTCGCGGTCGGAAAGGGTCAGGCGTGGGCCGTCGGCGTCCAGCCGGCTATCCAAACGCCACTGGTTGTCGCCTCCGCCTCCGCTCATGGCGTCGCTCCAGTTGAGTATCTGAGGGCCATCGGCGGCGCCCAGCAGCGCCCGGGTCAGGCTCTCGCGCAGCCGTTCCTGATCAATGCCGAGGGTGGGGTCGACCTTCGGGGTCGCCAGCAACAGCACCTGGCCGGTGATGGGCGAGGGGAGCGAGGGTGACGCGAGAACGCGCTCGGCGGCCACGGCACCGAGGCCGAACAGGGCCTGGCGCAGGGTTTCGGGGCGCTCGGGCGAACCGGCGCAGCCACCCACCAGCAGGACCGTCAGAAGGGCGATCATCAGGGTTTTCAGAAGGTGAACGACACGAGCGTTCATCGGCGTCTGCTCTCCGGGGGGGCGCCGGTCGGAAGCGTGGCGTCAGGTTCCAGCGTAGCAACGAAGCGGTCGAGGGTCTCGAACAAGGTCCTGCGGATCGGCTCGGCTTCGTTGACCAGATGGTGGCGAGCCTCGGGGTGGCGCTGGATCTCGGCATTGGGGAACTTGTCCTGGAGCACGGCGAGATTCCACTCCCAGTCGACCGTCAGGTCCTGTTCACCCTGCAGGATCAGCGTCGGGACGGTGCTTGGGGTCAGTGCGAGCAGCTGGGGCATCCAGCGGCGCATGGCGCTGACCCATTCCATTTCCAGGCGCTGCGCCTGGAGCGGGTCGCCTTCACGGAGGAAGGCGGCGAATTCGGCGTCGGTCGAGTTGTCGCGAAACTTGCGCGGGATCGAGCGCACGAAGGGCTCCACCAGGCGATGCAGCCAGCTCGATTGATTCCATCCCCAGGGACGCACCAGCGGCGCCAGCAGCGCGAGACCGGCCCAGTGCTGGTCATCACCACGGGCGAGGGCGTCGGTGGCGAGTATCGCCGCCCCGGTGCTCTGGCCGATGCCGAGCCAGGGGCGCGGGGCCAGGTCCTGCAGATCGAGCTGCTGCTGCAGGGCGCGCAGACAGTGGCCGTACTCTTCGAAGTCGTTGATCGAGGCACGTGTCCCGCTGGACAGGCCATGGCCGGGCAGATCCCAGAGCACCACCCGCCAGCCACGGTCGAGCAGGCGTTCCAGAAGGTGGCGATACAGGCCCAGATGATCGAAATAGCCGTGTACGACGAAGGCGGTTCCGATCGGAGCGGCCGGGCTCCACACCTGCGTCCAGAGGCGAAACGGCGGGGCGTCCACGTAACCGGCATAAAGCCCGACATGGTCGACCAGCAGCGGTGCCAGTCCATAATGGGTCAGGTAATGCTCGAGGTGGCCCCGGCCGGCCACCCGCTCGGTCAGCTCGACCAGGCGAACCGGGCCCAGGGCCTGCAGTGGGGTAAAATCGCTCATCGCATCCTCCGCAACGCTGGGCCATGCTAGCGTCATGCCGCTAGGGGAGTCACTGAATTCCGTTCGAAGCCAGTGGTCGATGCCTGGGTGGCTTGTGCATTTGGTCGAGTTCAACGTGACATCGAGGGTCGATGGGTTTACAAATGGAAGTATTTTCCACAAAATCTATCCCCATGCTGTCACTTTTCCCTGGCCGGCCTCGTTATCGTCCGGCTACTTATCATTAGGAGATTCATCCATGACCGAACGTGTCACTCGCCACCGTCTACAGGTGGCCGCCGAGTTGGACCGCTTCATCAACGAGCGCGCCCTTCCCGGCACTGGCGTCGACCCCGAGGCCTTCTGGTCTGGCGTGGATGCCCTCTTTCATGATCTGACCCCGACGAACCGCGAACTGCTCGCCGAGCGTGATCGCCTGCAGGAGAAACTCGACACCTGGCATCGCGAGAATCCCGGTCCGGTGCGCGACATGGGCGCCTATCGCGCGTTTCTGGGCGAGGTCGGCTACCTAGTCGCATCGCCGTCCAAGGTCAGCGTGACGACTGCCAACGTCGATCGTGAGGTGGCCGTCCAGGCCGGTCCGCAGCTGGTGGTGCCGGTCAACAATGCCCGCTACGCCCTGAACGCCGGCAACGCCCGTTGGGGCAGCCTCTACGATGCGCTGTATGGCACCGATGCGATCTCCGACGCGGATGGCGCCGAGAAAGGCACCAGCTTCAATCCCAAGCGCGGCGAGAAGGTCATCGCCTATGCGCGCAGCGTGCTGGACCGTGCCGCACCGCTGGCGACCGGCTCGCATCGCGACGCCGTCAACTACGCCCTGCGTGATGGCCATCTGGTCGTCACCCTGGAAGGCGGCCGCGACACCGGCCTCAAGGACCCGGGCAAGCTGGTGGGCTTCAACGGCGACGCCGCCAGCCCCGAGGCGATCCTGCTGTCCCATCACGGCTTGCATCTGGAAATCCAGATCGACCCGAGCCACCCGATCGGCAAGACCGATCCGGCCGGCGTCAAGGATCTGGTCGTCGAGGCCGCACTGACCGCGATCATGGACTGCGAAGACTCCGTGACGGCGGTTGACGCCGAGGACAAGGTCAATGTCTATGCCAACTGGCTGGGGCTGATGAAGGGCGACCTGGAAGAACAGGTGGAGAAGGGCGGCAAGACTATCACCCGCCGCCTCCACCCCGATCGCACCTGGACCAACACCAATGGCGGCACCGTGACCCTGCCGGGGCGCTCGCTGATGTTCGTGCGTAACGTCGGCCACCTGATGACCACGCCGGCGGTGCTCGATGGCGAGGGCAACGAACTGCCGGAAGGCATCCTCGACGCCGTGATGACCTCGCTGATCGCCATTCACGACCTCAACAAGGGCGCCGACGAGCCGCGCAACTCGCGCAGCGGCTCGGTCTACATCGTCAAGCCGAAGATGCACGGCCCGAAGGAAGTGGCGTTCTCCAACACCCTGTTCGGCCGCGTCGAGGACATCCTCGGCCTTGCCCGCGATACCCTGAAGATGGGCATCATGGACGAGGAGCGCCGCACCTCGGTGAACCTCAAGGCGTGTATCAACGAGGCGACCTCGCGGGTGGTGTTCATCAACACCGGCTTCCTCGACCGCACCGGCGACGAGATGCACACCGCCATGGAAGCCGGTCCGATGATCCGCAAGGGCGACATGAAGAGCTCGGCCTGGATCGGGGCCTACGAGCGCAACAACGTGCAGGTCGGCCTGGCCTGCGGCCTGCGCGGCCGCGCCCAGATCGGCAAGGGCATGTGGGCCATGCCGGACCTGATGGCGGCGATGCTCGAGCAGAAGATCGGCCACCCCAAGGCCGGTGCCAACACCGCCTGGGTTCCGTCGCCCACCGCCGCTACCCTGCACGCCCTGCACTACCACCAGGTGGATGTCACCGAGGTGCAGCGTGAACTGGAAGGCCAGGGCGAGCCCGACCTTCGTGAAAAGCTCCTTGACGACCTGCTGACCGTGCCGGTGGCCGAGAATCCCAACTGGGGCGATGACGAGATCCAGCAGGAACTCGACAACAACTGCCAGGGCATTCTCGGTTACGTGGTGCGCTGGGTGGAACATGGCGTGGGCTGTTCCAAGGTGCCGGATATCCATAACGTCGGCCTGATGGAAGACCGCGCGACGCTGCGTATCGCCAGCCAGCTGTTGGCCAACTGGCTGCACCATGGGGTGGTCGACGCCGGGCGCATCCAGGAGACCCTGGAGCGCATGGCCAAGGTGGTCGACGAGCAGAATGCCGGCGACCCGGCCTATGTGCCGATGAGCGCCGATTTCTCGGCTTCCACCGCCTTCCAGGCGGCCAGCGACCTGATCTTCAAGGGCCGCGTTCAGCCTTCCGGTTACACCGAGCCGTTGCTGCACCACTGGCGTGCCGTGCACAAGGCGAAGTAAGCCTCGCCGCACGCTCTCGACCGGTTTCGGTGTGAGAATCGTTAGGTGAGAGAGTCTTTCGGTGAAAGAGTAGATGACGCCCCCGCGGTTTCGACCGCGGGGGCGTTGTCGTTTCAGGTGCTGGCATTGATAGTACTGGGATTGATGATGTTGGCAATCATCAAGACGGTGTCGGGATGGCTGGGCGATTCGCGCCGTCTGGGCTATCGTGGGCGGGTTGTCTGGAGACCACCCCGCCTGCCGGAGCCAAGCCATGACCGTGATGACCGCCGCCGCCATCGAGGACTTTCTCGACGACGTTTTCCCCCAGCGTGACGGCACGATCGAGGGTGTCGATCACATGCGCGCCACCATGAGCCTGGCCATCGAGGACGAGCATCTGCGTCCCGGCGCCAGCGTCTCCGGTCCGACGATGATGGGATTGGCCGACGTCTGCCTGTACGTGGCGATACTGGCCCAGATCGGCCCGGAGCCGATGGCGGTGACCTCGAATCTCAATTGCCACTTCCTGCGTCGCGCCCGTGGCGACCGTGACCTGATCGCCAACGCTCGTGTGGTCAAGCTGGGCCGACGCCTGGCGGTCGGCGAGGTGCAACTCTTTTCCGCCGGCGACGAAGCGCCGGTAGCCTTCGTGACCGCGACCTACGCCCTGCCGGATGTCGACTAGGCGCGGGCGCGCATGATGCTGATCGCCAGTCCCAGCCAGCCGGCGATCAACAGCACGCCCCCGACGGGGGTGACGATGCCCAGCCCGCCGATTCCCGAAAGCGCCATGGCGTAAAGCGAGCCGGAAAAGAGCAGCATGCCGGCCGCCCACAGCCCCAGCGCGAGGGTTTGCCCGGCGAGCGGCAGGGAGGCGCGCCATGCCAGCACTGCCAGCATCGCCAGGGTATGCCAGGCCTGATAACGCACGCCGGTCTCGAAGGCCGCCGCGAACCGCGGCTCGAGTTGCCCCTCCAGGCCATGGGCGCCGAAGGCCCCGGCCATTACCACCAGGGCGCCGGACAGTGCCGTGCCCAGCCACCAACCTCTGTCTTGCATGCCGTCTTCTCCTTGCGGGCAAATCGCTGCCTACCGTACCCCGCCAGTCCCGAGTCGGCTACAATAGGGCGCCATGGAAACGACGATTGCGCAGCACCCGTGAAGGTTGCCCAGTCGAGCGCAAGCGTATCGAGAGAGGACGCCATGCAGATTCTACTCAATGGCGAGACCCGCGCCCTGGAGTCCGACGCGACGGTTGCCGAGCTGATCGAGTCGCTCGGGCTTGCCGGTCGGCGCATCGCCGTGGAGGTCAATGAAGAGATCGTGCCCAAGAGCGAGCACGGCGGCATCCGACTGACCGAGGGCGACCGGGTCGAGGTCGTGCACGCCATCGGCGGCGGCTAGCCGTCGGCCCACAGGAGCCCCACATGAGTGATTTTTTCCAGGATTCGCCACTGCGCATCGCCGGGCGCGAGTTCGCCTCGCGCCTTTTGGTCGGCACCGGCAAGTACCGTGACTATGACGAGACGGCCGAGGCCATCGCCGCCAGTGGCGCCGAGATCGTGACCTTTGCGGTCCGGCGCACCAATCTGGGGCAGGACGCCGGCGAGCCCAACCTGCTCGACGCCGTGCCGCCGGAGCGTTTCACCCTGCTGCCCAATACCGCCGGCTGCTACACAGCCAAGGACGCCGTGCGGACCTGCAAGCTGGCCCGCGAACTGCTCGACGGCCATAACCTGGTCAAGCTCGAGGTGCTGGGCGACGACGCGACGCTCTACCCCAACGTGGTCGAGACTCTGGCGGCGGCCGAAACGCTGATCGCCGACGGCTTCGATGTGATGGTCTACACCAGTGACGACCCGATCGTCGCCCGCGAGCTCGAGCGCCTGGGGTGCTGCGCCATCATGCCGCTTGGCTCGCTGATCGGCTCGGGCCACGGCATCCAGAACCCGTACAACATTCGCCTGATCGTCGAACGGGCCGAGGTGCCGGTACTGGTGGATGCCGGCATCGGCACCGCCTCTGAGGCCGCCCTGGCCATGGAGCTGGGCTGCGATGCCGTGCTGATGAATTCCGCCATCGCCCATGCCCGCCAGCCGGTACTGATGGCCGGGGCCATGAAGAAGGCCGTCGAGGCCGGCCGCGAGGCCTTCCTGGCCGGGCGCATGCCGCGTCGCCAGAGCGCCGAGCCTTCCTCGCCCTTAGCCGGTCGCATCAACGCCTGAGCCCCCGAACCGCCTTTCTGTCACGAGATACCATGACCGACCTGCATCCGCATGACCCTGCCAGCGCCGGCCCCGAGGGGCCGGACGCCCCTTTGCATCGCCGCGGCATCAAGAGCTATGTGCTGCGGGCCGGGCGCATGACCCAGGCCCAGTCGCGTGGACTGGAAGAGGTGTGGCCGCGGCTGGGCCTGACCCTGGCAGAGGGCCGCCAGGATCTCGATGCGTTGTTCGGTCGCCGGGCGCCGCGCGTGGTCGAGATCGGTTTCGGCATGGGCGCCTCGCTGGTCGAACAGGCCGAGCGCCATCCGCAGACCGACTTCATCGGTATCGAAGTCCATGCGCCCGGTGTGGGCAAACTGCTCGATGAAGCCGACAAGCGTGGCCTGACCAACCTGCGCGTCTATCGCGAGGATGCGCTGGCGGTACTCGAGCAGTGCCTGCCCGAGGCGAGCCTGGACACCTTGCAACTGTTCTTCCCCGACCCCTGGCCGAAGAAGAAGCACCACAAGCGGCGCATCGTCCAGCCGGCCTTCGTCAAGCTGATCCGCTCGCGCCTGAAGCCCGGCGGGACGCTGCACATGGCCACCGACTGGGAGGCCTATGCCGAGTGGATGGCGGAGGTCCTGGCCGCCGCCCCCGGCTATGCCAACACCGCCGAGCCGGCCACGTTCCCCTGCGTGCCGCGCCCTGATTTCCGGCCGCTCACCAAGTTCGAAGCGCGTGGCGAGCGGCTGGGGCACGGCGTCTGGGACCTGATCTACCGGCGTACGGCCTGACGCCACGCGAGAGCCTGGCGGCGCCGGGCCCGTGCCGCGTCGTGCACCGGCCGGCCAACAGGGCGCCGATGGCCCCCAGCAAGCCCAGCGCCATGCCGATGGCCCCCAGCCAGCCCGGCAGTTCGCCGAACATCAGCGCCGTCCAGCCCAGGGTAGCGGCCGGGGTCAGGGCAATAAGGGCGGCACTGCGGCCGACACCGAAGCGCTCCAGGCTGGCATTGAAGAAGCCGTAGCCGCCGAAGGTCGCCAGCACGATCAACCACACCAGCGCCATCACGCTATCCGTCGTCAGCGGTGGCGGGGCCACGCGGCCTTCGTCCAGCCCCCAGGCGGCGGCGAAGAACACGACCGTAGCCGCGCCCAGCTGGGCGGTCAGGCGTGCCTCCAGGGGTAGCGTGGTCGGCCGGCGTGCCGCCATGACGCTGCCCAGGGTCACGGCCACGACGGCCAGTATCGGCAATCCGTAGCTCCAGGCCGGCGCGCCGCCGACGCCCTGCATGTCATCCAGCACGCTCAGGCCGGCACCCAGGGTGGCGACCAGCATGCCCAGCCACTGCAGCGGCCTTGAGCGCTCACCCAGCCACCATCCGGCCAGGGTGATTGCGGCCAGCGGTTGCAGGGCGCCGATCAGCGAGGCCAGCCCGGCACTGACCCCCTGCTCGATGGCCATCAGCATGGCCAGCAGATAGCCGCCCACTGTCAGGCTGCCCACCAGTGCATCGGCGGCCAGGTCGCGAGGCGCAATGCCCTGTCGTCCCTGTCGTTGGGCGCGCAGGCGCCACCAGGCTCCCACCAGCAGGGTGGCCAGTGCGAAGCGCCAGGCGTAGAGCGCGAGTACCGGGGTGTCGAGCTCGACGCCCAGGCGACTTCCGACGAAGCCGCTGCTCCAGCAGACCACGAATCCGAGGGCCACGGCCAGGCTACCCAATGGCAACAGGTTGGGGTGAGGGAGCAGACAGGGGAAATGACGGCTGATGGTGGACATGGCGACTCTCTGACGGGCCGGTGACTTGTGCCGCCAGTCTGGTCCGTCTAGAGTCTTCAGGGAATCGACACTATTTTCACTGAGCCTTCAATATGGCTGAACTCTCGACGGCGACCCTGGATCTCGAGGCCCTTCGCAGCTTCGTGCTGGTAGCCCGCCTGGGTACCCTGGCGGCGGCTGCAGAAGAGCGCCACCGCACGGTCAGCGCCCTGAGCATGCAGATCAAGCGCCTGGAGGCCCGGCTCGATGCGCAGCTGCTGATCCGGGGGGCCAGGGGCATGACCCCCACACCGATCGGTGAGACGCTGTTGGGCGAGGCGCGTGAACTATTGCGTCAACACGACGGGATGGTGGCGCGCATCAGCGGGCGGGGGCTGCGGGGGCGGGTGCGCTTCGGCATGCCCGAGGATTACGCCACCCGCATCGTCGGACGCCTGTTGCCCGATTATCTGGCGCGCCATCCCGATGTGGTGCTGGAAGCCGTCACGTCGACCAGTGGGGATCTGGCGCGGCGACTGGAACGCGGCGAACTGTCGTTGATCGTGGCGCTGGACCGGCCCCACCCGCTGCTGGGAGGCGAACCCCTGTGGCGGACCACGCCGGTGTGGGCCGGGGCGCGTGAGTTACGGATGACGCCGGAGCAGCCCTTGCCGCTGGCCCTTCATCCGGTGGACTGTCCCTATCGCTACCTCGGCGTGGAAGCGCTCGCCGCCATCGGTCGCCGCTGGCATGCGGTCTTCACCAGCACCAGCCTCCATGCGGTGGAAACGGCCGTGGAATCCGGGTTGGCGGTGAGCATCCTGGAGCGGGACAGGTTGACGCCGGCCATGCGCGAACTGGGTGCGGCCGAAGGGCTGCCTGCGCTGCAAGGCTGTGAGGCCCAGCTGCATTACGGTCGCCGTGTGCCTGCGGCGTCCTGGCCCGCCGTCGAGGCGCTCGGTGAGATGCTGACCCGGCATCTCGGACGACGTGGCTGAGCGGCTGACCCAAAAGCCCACACAGAAGCTCAAACACAGACGCGCACATAAAAAAGCCGCTTCCCAAGGAAGCGGCATAAGGACCGTGTCTAGCCATCTCGACTAGCAATGAGTGGGAGATACCCTGGCAGGTGACTGGCAGGACCCTGCCGGGTCTGCGGCGGCTCATCAACGCCACCTCCATAGGGTAGTCATTCTCATTCATGATGTCAATGCAAATACGAATGCTTTTTGTTTAATAGAATGGTAATTGAAGATTGCCCAGCATTACCCGATCAGCCGCAACCACAAGGGCAGCGTCGCCATGGCGAGCAGGGTCTGGCCGGTGATCAGCGCCGCCATCAATTCGGCGTCTCCGCCCAGTTGTCGGGACAGGATATAGGCCGAGGTGGCGGTGGGCAGGGCGGCGAACAATACCGCCACGTCGCGGCTCACCGGATCGAGATTCAGCAGCAGGGCAAGCGCGAGCACCGTGGCCGGAACCAGCACCAGCTTGATCAGGTTGGCGGTCCAGACGCCACGATCCAGGCGCATCAGGGCGGCGGGACGCAACGCCACTCCCACCGCTACCAGCCCCAACGGCAGCGCGGCGCGTCCGAGCAGTGCCAAGGCCTCGCCACTCCAGCCGGGCAGGCCGATACCGCTCAGGTTGAGGCCGATCCCCACCAGGCAGGCGAGGATCAACGGATTGCGCGCCAGCGCGGTGAAACTCCTGGCGAGGCTCGACGACCCCAGGGTGCCGGCGACGATGAAGCTGGTCACGCACAGCACATTGACGACCGGTATCATCAGCGCCACGGCCACCGCCGCCACCGTCGCCCCGGCACTGCCGTGCAGCGCGGCGGCGCCGGCGACGCCGACATAGGTATTGAAGCGCAGAGCGCCCTGGAAGACCGAAGTGAAGGCCGCCGCCTCGAGCCTCAGGTGGCGGCGCAACCCCCACAGCAGACCGGCGAAGAGCGCCATCGAGCCGAGTAGCGCCAGGGCCAGTCGGGCCACCGGCACTTGGCTCACGTCGGCGCTGGCAAGGGTGGCGACCAACATCGCGGGGAACAGCAGGAAGTAGATCAGCCTTTCCATTCTCGGCCAGAAGTCGCCGCCGGGCTGGCGGGACCAACCGAGCAGTGCGCCAAGCAGGATCAACAGGAACAGCGGCCCAAGCGCACTCGCCACGTCTTGCATGCCATGCCTCTCTCTGATGGTGGCCTGCGACATCCCCGCGCACTCCGCCGCAGCCAAATACTGGTAAGCTTACCGTTATCCCGCCTTCAGTGGAGTGCCACTTTCGCCGCCATGCCCCCGCCATGCTCGAGCGATGCCGGTGCCCGCTCCCCATTGCTGCGCTGCCTGATGCTGGCCACCCTGGTTGTCATCGTCGTGGCGGTCTGGTACCTGATCCGCTACCACCTTAGCGATGAGGGAGAGGTCCGCTGGTTTGCTCCGGCGCGTGCCTGCGACCTGAGGCAAGGCGCCTGCACGACAACGCTCGGCGGGATGGCCGACCTGAGTTTCGACCTCGGTGGCCAAGGACCCGTGCAAGCCCTTCAGGTGCTGCCCTTGACAGTGAGGCTCGAGGGGCTGGCGTCCCGGTCAGCCGTCGTCGAGTTCGAGGGGCGAGACATGGACATGGGGTTGCATCGCTTTCCTCTGACGCCGGATGATGGGGCCTTGCGTGGCCAGTGCCAAATCGGGTTATGCACCCAGGCGGGGATGGCATGGCGAGCCAATGTCGTGGTCGATACGCCGCGAGGGCGGCTGGGCACGTGGTTCGATTTCAATGTGGAGCGAGGCGGATGAGGCAGAGTATGAAGAAGCGCAAGGGACTGTGGCTTGGCCTGGGCATGATCCTGTTTCTTGTCGGGTTCGGCGGAGGCGCCTGGTATCTGCAGCAGGTCGCCGGGCGGGACGATGGCCCGCCGGGGGGCGAGGTGGCGCTGCCCTCGACGCAGGGCGATTTCTCGCTGAGCCAGCTCGACGACGATCAACTGGCGGTGCTGTTCTTCGGCTATACCTATTGCCCGGACGTCTGCCCGATGACCCTGTCGGTGGTGCGTCAGGCACTGGCGGGGCTCGACGAGGCGCAGCGCGAGCGCGTAGTGCCGGTGATGGTGTCCGTGGACCCCGAGCGCGATACCCTGGAACGGCTGGAGGAGTACACCGCCTATTTCGGCGATGGCATCGTCGGTGCCACGGGCAGCCAGCAGCAACTCGAAGACATCGCCGAGCGCTACGGCGTGCTATGGCGCAAGGTGGAAACCCCGGATTCGGCCATGGAATACACCATCGATCACAGTTCGTCGCTGTATCTGGTGGATAACGAGGGCGAGATACGCCAGCGAGTCCTCTACTCTCCCGTGCCCAATGCCCTGCAGTCGGCACTTCAGAGCGAGCTTGAAGGCTAGCCTCTCACAACCGGGCCATGGTCGGCACTGGGGGTCAGCGATTCGGCGCCTGCTGGAGTCGGTCTATCATCGCCATCAGACCGCTCACCTGAGTGCCTTCACGGCTGTCATGGAGCGGGTTGAGTTGCCAGGTGCTCTCCGCGAAGCCCCACCAGTCCCAGCATCCCTGAGGATTGGGCAGGCTGGTTTGGGCCTGGGGATAAAGCACGACGCGGCGATTCGCCGCCGCCCACTCGTTCAATCCGCTGTAACGCACGAAGGCCTCGTCGATCTGCTCGGCGCCCATTCCGCAGCCGTGCAGCGTCACGGTCAGGCCGCAGCCGCCCTCCTGGCATGCTTCGGGAATGAAACTGTAACCGCTGTCGGCCAATCCCTTGGTGTCGAACGCCGTCTGGTCGAAACGCAACAGTTGGCCCTCGGGTTCTCCGCTCGTCGGGCGAGCCAGGTCGCCATGCAGCCAGGTCAACATGCGGCCCGCGATGTCCAGGTCGCAGCCCAGCAGGTAGGTGCCACCCCCCTCGCGGCAATCGGCCAGTGACGTCACAGGCGTATTGCCGCGCGCCGCGACGGGCCAGCCATGACCGGCATCCTCGCTGATCAGCAGGTGCAACTGGTCCTCGGGGTCGGCCAGCCAGTCCTCGAACTGTGCGGCAAGCGTCTCGCCAAGCGCTGGCAGGACGGTCTCGTCTTCCTCACCATGCCAGATGAAGACCCGAAGGGCGGCGAGCTCACGGTCGTCACCCACGAGGTCACGACGTCGATACGCTTCCAGGCGCTGCGACAGCTCGTCGAGATCTGGCGAGCCGAGGCGATCGCCCATGCATTGTCCGAGAGCCAGGCTCAACGCCCCTTGGGCACAGGCCCAGGGGCCCGTGCCAAGTGTGCCCAGCCCCACGAAGCGCTCCGGCCAGGCCACCGCCAACTGCGTAGCCATGTAACCACCGGAGGACACGCCGACAACGCTGACATCCTCGGCATCGATCGCCAGACCTGGCAAGTCGGGTGGCGATTCCTGGGCCCCAGATGGCAGCGCCAGCCCCACGAGCGCGAGGCTGGCGACCGAGGTTTGCAGAAGGCGCACGGAGCGGATCAGTTGTCGTCCACGCCGAGCAGTTCGACCTTGAAGACCAGCGTCTCATGGGGGCCGATCGGTCCCTGACCCTGGGCGCCATAGGCCAGCTCGGCGGGGATGACGATTTCCCAGGTATCGCCCACGCTCATCATCTGCAGGGCTTCCTGCCAACCTTCGATCACCTGATCGACCCGGAAACTCACCGGCTCACCGCGCTCGTAGGAGCTGTCGAAGACGGTGCCGTCGGTCAGCGCGCCTTCGTAATGGACTTCCACGCTGGAGTCGGCTTCTGGAGTGGCACCATCACCCGCTTCCAGCTCCCGATACTGCAAGCCGGAATCGGTGGTCTCGACATCGTCGCGTTCGGCGTTCTCGGCGAGGTAAGCCTCGCCCGCCTCACGATTGGAGGCAGACTGCGCCTCGGTTTCGGCCTCGCGAGTGGTGGCGGCCTCCTCCTGAAAACGCATCAGGGCCTGGGCCATTTCCTCGTCGCTCATCTCCAGCTCGTCGTCGGCAAAGACGTCGCGAATGGCCTGGGTGAAGGCATCGACATCCAGATTGTCGACATCCTGCTGGATGCTCTGGCCGAGGGTGACCCCCAGGCTGTAGCCAAGGCGTTCCTCATCGGTTTCCAGGTCAGCCAATGCCAGCGGGGCGGCCCCCAGCAGGGCGGTAAGCGAGGCGGTGGTCAGCAGTCGTTTCATGAACAAACCTTATGGTCTGGCGCTGCAGCGCCCGAGAATGAAATATATCGATGGTGAGCAATATGACTCTATCAAGCACCTGCCGGTTCCGCGAGGTAGCGCACCCGGGGCGAAATTCGCGGGAGATTAGTGCCCGCTAGACGACGAGCGTGGGGCAATGCGCCGAACCGGCCACACGCTGAGCCACGCTGCCCAGCATCAGACTCTTGTCGCCATTCGTGCCTTGGGCGCCGATCACCACCAGATCGCACTCGCGCTTGCGGGCGAAGCGCACGATGGTGCGAGAGGGCCGGCCGCCCTTGACGAAAGCGCGCACCCGCTCGGGCGGCACCCCCAGCTCGACGGCGTGCGTCTTGGCGTGCACGGCAATCTCGGTGGCGTATTCCTTGAGTGCATCGTCGGGCAGGTCGAGCCGCTCGGGCCTGACCATGGACAGCGACGCCTCGAGCAGGCTGTGATGCTTGAACACACAAAGAATAAACAACTCGGCACCGGTCAGCAGCTGCAGACCTACCGCTTTCTCGAGCGCCTTGAGGGCACCTTTGGAGCCGTCTACCGGCACCAGGATTCGATTGAACATCGTCACGTCACTCCTTGGGTCCGGGTAGCGGCTCTCAACGGAACGCCACGTCGCGCAGGAACAGCGCAATCTGCGGGAACATGATCAGCAGCGCCGCGGCCAGGATCAGCATGAAGATGAACGGCGGAGTGCCCTTGATCACTTCCCAGTAGGGCCGCTTGAAAATCGCGATGGCCGTGAAGATATCGCAACCGAAGGGGGGCGTCGCCGACCCGATGGCCACCTGCAGGGTGATCAGGATACCGACCAGCACCGGATCGAGACCCGTTGCTTCAATGGCCGGCGCGAAGATCGGGGTCAGCACCAGGATCACCACGATGGGGTCGACGAACATGCAGGCCACGAAGAAGGCCACGCAGATGGCGATGAGCACCCCCGTCGGGCCGGCGTCGTTGATGCCTGCGGCGGCCAAGAGCTCGTTGGGGATCTGGGCGAAGGAGATGATCCAGGAAAAGCCATTGCCCACCGCGACCAGGATGAACACCACGGCGGTGATCAGGCCGGTGGACTTGGCGATCGCATAGATTTGATGCATCTTCAGCGATCGGAAGACCACGAATTCCAGGAAGACGGCGTAGAGCACGCAGGCCGCCGCGGCCTCGGTGGGACTGAAGATGCCACCGTAGATACCACCCACGATGATCACCGGAAAGCCCAGCGGCCAGAGTGCCATGCGCACAGCGGTGAGGCGCTCCCCCCAGGAAGATCGGGGTTCGGTAGGCACGTCGCGGATCACGGCGTAAAGCATCGAATAGGCCGAGAACATCACCAGGATCAGCAACCCCGGACCGATGCCGGCGATGAACAACTCGCCGATGGAGGTGCCGGAGATCACGCCATAGATGATCATGCCGATGCTCGGCGGGATCAGAAAGGCGATATCGCTGGCATTGATGATCAGTGCCAGGGTGAAAGAGTCCGAATATCCGGCCTTGAGCATGCGTGGACGCAGCGGTGAGCCGACGGCGACCACCGTGGCCTGGGTGGAGCCGGAAACGGCGCCGAACAACGTACAGGAGGCCGCGGTGCTGACCGCCAATCCGCCTTTCACGTGACCGATGAAGGCCATGACCATATTGATCAGGCGTTCGGCCGACTGTCCTCGGGTCATGACATCCGCGGCGAGGATGAACATCGGCACGGCGATCAGCGACGCCGGACGGATACCGGCCATCATCTGCTGGATCAGGGTATCCATCTGGGCGAGGCCGTTGAAGTTCATATAGAAGCCGATGATTGCCGCCGTCACCAGCGGGATCATCATCGGAAAGCCCATCAATAGCAGGGCGATCATCGTTACTACCATGATTGTCGTCATCGTGTATTCCCCTGTGGAGCGAGCCCTGCGTCAGACTTCCGTTTCCGTGTCCTTGTAGCCGTCGACCACCACGGTCGACAGGTAGACATCATGGGACGTGACGTTCTTGATGGCGGTGAGCAGATACTGGGTGCCGGTGACGGCGAAGCCGACGGGGACCCAGACGTAGATCAGGTAGACAGGCACTCCCGTCGATGGCAACACGCGCCCCTTGCTGTAGAGGTCGGTGATGTAGGTCACCGAGTAATAGCAGAGGAAGTACATCACCAGAGAGGTAACCAGTGCGATAACGATCATCAACACACGCCTGCCGCCCACCGGCAGGGCGTCGTAAATCGCCGACATGCGGATGTGACGCCCGTGGCGGGCGGCGTAGCCGATCCCGGCGAAGGTGATCATCACGATCAGGATACGATTGACCTCCTCCGTGAAGAACAGGCTCGAGCCGAACACGAAGCGGCCGACCACGTTGGTGACGGTGTTAAGGGCCATCAGCAGCACGCCGAGCGCCAGTATCACCGCCTCGGCATTGCTAATGACGGTATCGATCTTGCCCAGTATCCCCGGCATGCCGGAGCGATAATTGCGTTCGGAGTCTTCTTCGGTCATGGCGGGCACTCCTGATCAGATGTTGCGCCGTGGCGGTCCGTATTCACCCTCAGCCTAACCCTCGTTCAGGCGGCGAGGATCAACGTTGGATGCACGGTATCTCGGTCGGTAACGATGAGGGGGCAGCCACGGCTGCCCCCTCAAAGACGCGGTGTCGACCGCGATCAGTTTTCCTGTACGGCTTCCAGGTCGGCCTTGAACTGCTCCAGCAGCTCCTCGCCGCGGTCACCGGTCATCTCGAGGAACTCCTCCTCGACCTGCGGGGCGCGCTCGCGGAAGACGTCGATCTGGTCCTCGTCGAGCCGTGTCACGGTGACCTCGTCGGAGGCTTCCTGGATCTTCTCCAGCGCCTCGTCGGCGAGTCCCTTGATGTGCTCGATGGTGTGCGCGTAGGCCGCCGCGGTGGCCTCCTGCACGAGTTCCTTGTCCTCGTCGGACAGGCCGTCGTAGAAGTCCTGGTTGGCCATCATGGCGGTGGTGAACCAGCCATGGCCAGTGAAGGTGAGGTGCGGGGAGACCTCGTAGAGACCGCCGGACTCGATCCAGAAGATCGGGTTTTCCTGGCCGTCGATCACGCCGGTCTGCAGGCCACCGTAGACCTCGCCCCAGGGCAGCGGCGTCGGGGTCGCACCGAAGGCGTCGTAGGTCTCGGACAGCAGCGGGTTGGTCATGGTGCGGATCTTCTTGTTGTTGAGATCCTCCGGTGAGCTGATCGGCTCATCGGTGGTGATGACCATCTCGCCTTCCGGGTACATCTTGAGCAGTTCAAGTCCTTGCTCGGCATAGAGCTCGGGGAACATCTCGTTGATGGCCTTGCTCTCGTCGAAGAACTCGAGAACGGTGTCTTGGTCGGTGGGCAGCAGATAGGGAATGAAGAAAATCTGCGCTTCGGGTATCAGGGCGCCGGTAAAGCCGGGCGACTGGTTGACGAACTGCAGGATGCCGTTCTGGGTCTGCTCCATGATGTCGTCGGACTCGCCGAGCTGGCCGAAGCGGTAGACCGTGACGGTGTGATCGGAGTTGTCCTCGACATGTTCCTTGAAGGCGTAGGCGAAGACGTCCTGGACGTCGTCCTCGTATTCCTCGTGGGCGTATTTCCACTCCGCGGCCTGGGCTGCGGCGGACATGCCGAACAACAGCGCGCCGATACTGGCCGTGGTCAAAAGCTTGTGTGACATCATTCTTGTATTCTCCTTGCGATGAGTACTGGACGATATCTTGCGATATGGCCAGTCGAAACACAGGCGAAAATCCTGCATATCTCGTTTCAGGCTAGCGTGGGCGCCAGGAGGGGTCAAGCGCGCTTGCCAGGCTATGCAGTGCCTGAAGATGGAGTTTTTTCTGCAGGTTAAGGACGCTGAATAGGTGGCTTGCCAGCGTAGGCCGTGGCATTGGCAGCCACGTCAGGGCAGCGTTGAATGTCAGCTGCTCGAGTCGCGCCAGGGTGTCGCGTTCGGCCTCGAGCTCGGCATGCTTGAGTGTCTGACGAAGCTTGGCGATGGCTGGCCGCCGCGTTGCTTCGCCCTTGAGCGTCCTGCGCAGCTGACGCAGGGGCCGGGTGATCTCGGCCTGCCAGTGTCGCACCTCGGCAAGCCCTGCCGGTTCGGCCTGGAGCATCACCCCACCGTGGTACAGCCAGCAATGCCACAGCAACTCGCAGACATCCACCTCGGCCTCGTCCTGAAGCGTCAGACAGGCGTGTTCGATGCCTTCTCTGCCGTACAGGGCCAGGGCGAAGTCCCATAATGGCCTGGTCTCAAGGCGGGCCCGCAGAACCGCCTGCAATTCGGTAGAATCATCCATTATCGCTGTACTGTCGTCGCTCCTGGGGCGGCAGCTTTATCAATCGCCGAGTGGAGCCTGCATGATCGCACTGCGTCAAGTTTCCCTGCAACGCGGCCCTCAGCGCCTGCTCGAGGATGCCGAGCTGACCCTGCATGCCGGCCACAAGGCAGGGATCGTCGGCGCCAACGGTGCCGGCAAGTCGAGCCTGTTCAAGTTGCTGCTCGGTGAGCTGGCACCGGACAAGGGCGAGGTGGAAATGAGTGGCGGCCAGCGCATCGCCCATATGGCGCAGGAAGTGGAGGCACTGGACCGCTCCATCGTCGATTACGTGCTGGACGGCCACCATGAGCTGCGTCGCACCGAAGCGGCCCTTGAGGCAGCGCGAGAGCAGGGCCACAACCATCGCGAGGCTGAGCTGCACGGTACCATCGAGGCCCTGGAGGGTTACAGCGCCCCGGCCAAGGCAGCCCAGCTGCTGGTGGGGCTGGGCTTCACCCAGCAGGATCTCCAGCGCCCCCTGGCGGCCTTCTCGGGCGGATGGCGGATGCGCGTCAACCTGGCGCGCACGCTGTTCGTGCCTTCGGACCTGTTGCTCCTCGACGAGCCCACCAACCACCTGGACCTGGACGCCTTGCTATGGCTCGAGCAATGGCTCGTTCGCTACCCCGGCACGCTGCTGCTGATCTCCCACGACCGCGACTTCCTCGATGCCGTCTGTGACCACATCGTGCATTTCGAGCGTCAGCGCCTGGTCCTCTACCGTGGCAACTATTCCCTCTTCGAGCGCACCCGCGCCGAGAAGCTGGCCCTGCAGCAGGCCGAGGCGGCCAAGCAGCAGGCCCGCAAGGAGGAGATCGAGCGGTTCGTGGCCCGCTTCCGCTATCAGGCCACCAAGGCGCGCGCGGCGCAGAGTCGTCTGAAGACCCTGGAGCGGATGGGCGACATCGCCCTGGCCCATGCCGATTCACCCTTTCACTTCACGATTCCCGCCGCCGACAAGACCTCCCATCCGCTGTTGATACTCGACCGAGCGCGACTGGGATACCGTGGCGAAGACGGCAGCGAGACGGTCCAGCTCGACGGCATCAAGCTGTCGCTGCAGCCGGGAAGCCGCATCGGCCTGCTGGGCGCCAACGGCGCCGGCAAGTCCACGCTGATCAAGTCGCTGACCGGCGATCTGCCGCTGTTGTTCGGCAAGCGCGTGCCCGGCGAGCATCTGGCCATTGGCTACTTCGCCCAGCACCAGTTGGAGGGCCTGGACCTGGCCGCGACGCCCTTCCAGCATGTGCAGCGTCTCTCGCCGACCGCGGCGGACCTGGACATTCGCAAGTTCCTGGGCGGCTTCGGCTTTCATGGCGATGACGTCTTCGCCGAGGTGGGGCGCTTCTCCGGCGGCGAGAAGGCGCGCCTGGCGCTGTCCCTGGTGGCCTGGCAGAAGCCCAACCTGCTGCTGCTCGACGAGCCCACCAACCACCTGGACCTGGAGATGCGCGAGGCGCTGACCGAGGCGCTGGCGAGCTTCGAGGGCACGGTGATCCTCGTCTCCCACGACCGGCACCTGCTGCGCGCCACCGTGGACGAGTTCTGGCGGGTCGCCGATCATCGCATCGAGCCGTTCGATGGCGATCTGGAGGATTACCGTGCTTGGCTCAAGTCGCGCCTGGAAGGCGAGCGTCGCGAGGCCCGGGCCGACAAGGCCGAGCGCCAGGCGGATGGCGCCGCTCCCAAGGAAGATCGCAAGGCAACACGGCGCGCCGCTGCCGAGTTGCGCGAGAAGCTGCGTCCGCTCAAGCGCGATCGCGATCGCACCGAAAAGGCCATGGAAAAGGTGCAGGCCGATCTCGTCGCCGTGGAAGCAGCGCTGGCCGAGGCCGAGCTCTATACCGACGCTGCGCGCAAGAGCGAACTGACCGAGCGGCTGGCGCGTCAGGGTGAGCTCAAGTCGCGCCTGGAACAACTCGAGCAGGAGTGGCTGGCCGCCGAGGAGGCGCTGGAGATCATGGAGGCCGAACTGCAGGCCTGAGCCCTTTCCCCAAGCGCTCTCGCCAGGCCCTTACTCCAAGCCCTTACGCCAAGCCCTCCCGCCAGGCCTTCCCGCCCCGTTCAGCTTTCCAGCAGGAAGGTGACCGGGCCGTCGTTGACCAGCGCGACCTGCATGTCGGCGCCATATTCACCGGTCGCGACGTTCGGCCAGGCGGTTCGGGCGCGCTCGAGCAGGTAGTGGAACACTCGCTTTCCCTCGGAGGGCGAGGCGGCACTCGAGAAGCCGGGCCTCAGTCCCTTGCGGGTATCGGCGACGAGCGTGAACTGGGAAACAAGCAGCAGCCCACCTTCGGCCTGCTGCAGGTTCAGGTTCATCCTGCCGGCGTCGTCGGCGAACACGCGATAGTGCAATAGCCGATGCAGCAGCTTGTCGGCAGCGGCCTCATCGTCACCTTTTTCAATGCCTACCAGCGCCAGCAGGCCGTGGTGGATGGCGCCCACTTCTTGTTCGTTCACCGTCACGCTGGCGTGGCGTACCCGCTGGATCAGGGCTTTCATGCTGGACTCTCCTGGCGCGCGACTCGAGGCGAGACAGGGTAGCACGATCATGGTTTTTGCCGGCTCGGTTCACCGGTTCGGCCTACTTGCCTAACAAGGCATCGCGAAACGATTCGCCCAGCGGCTTCTCGCCGAGCCAGATCCCGAAGAGCGCATTGGCCAGCGCCAGATCATCGCCCTGATAGAGCGTCTCGTCATTGAGCGCCAGGCGCAGCTGCTCGCCATCCCAGCTCAGGGCGTAGCGGTCGCCGGGCACGACATCGCGATAGTGGCCGTTGAAGTCCTCCAGCGCGGCTTCGAGGCGGGCGTAGCCGGTCGGGTCGAGATTGTCGCGCACGGTATCGCGTGTCGCTTCCGCGAAATCTTCGGCGTCGATTCCGTGGAAGTAGGCCAGCTCCAGATGCCTTGGGACGTCGCTGAGCGGCGCCGGCTCCGGGGTCGCTTCGGCCTGGTAATAGGCGCCGGCATAGGCGTCCCAGATCATGTATTCGAAGAGACCATGGCCGATCAGGGTGAAGGTCTGGTCATGCGTCTCGAACGAGACGGGAAAGCTGACATCCTTGACCGTTACGTTGTCGGCGGCGGCGGGCAGAAGGGTGAGCAGGACCAGCCAGGGGGCAGCGGCCCAGGCGAGGAAATAACGCATGATGACTCTCTCACGATGATGGCATGGTATTTTACAGACCCGTATTTCGTGTCTAGGTTCTGTAAAAGCTGCCCGGAGCGAGCCGAACCGCCTACCACCAGGCGTGGAAGTGATGGACCGGCCCCTGCCCCTGACCGACATCAAGCCGGTGGCCCTCGGCGAGGGCACGAGTGAGCCAGGTCTTGGCCGTCGCCACGGCGTCGACGAGACTGTCGCCCTGGGCGAGCCGAGCGGTGATCGCCGAGGACAGCGTGCAGCCGGTGCCATGCAGGCGGGTCGTCGCGATACGCGGACCCTCGAGCCAGTGGATGTCGTCTTCGGTGATCAGCAGGTCCGGGCAGGCATCCCCTGCCAGGTGGCCGCCCTTGAGCAGCACCGCCCGGGCGCCCAGGGCGCGCAGGCCCGGCACCAGCGCCTGCATGCCGGCACGGTCGTGGGGTATCGGGCGATCCAGCAGCACTGCGGCTTCCGGCAGGTTGGGGGTGATCAGGTCGGCCAGCGGCACGAGCACCTCGCGCACCGCCTTGATGCCTGCGTCGTCGACGAGGATATCGCCGCTCTTGGCCACCATGACCGGGTCCAGCACGCTCCAGGGTATAGCGCGGTTTGCCAGCGCCGCGCGGATCACCTCGGCGACCTCCAGACTTGCCACCATGCCGATCTTGACCGCATCGAGGCGAATATCGCCCAGCACCGCTTCCAGTTGGGCGGCAATGAACTCGGCGGGCACCGCATGCACGCCGCTGACGCCGCGAGTGTTCTGAGCCGTCAGGGCGGTGATCACGCTGGTACCATAGGCGCCCAGTGCCGAGAAGGTCTTGAGATCGGCCTGGATGCCCGCGCCGCCACTGGGGTCGGAGCCGGCGATGGTCAGGGTATTGGGGATGGGTCGGGAGGCGGTCATCACGCTCGTTTCATTGAGGTTTACAAACGCCAACAGCCTACTGCACAAGCGGTGGTCAACGCCATGCTGACGCTCTTTCTGGTCTCCCTGGCCAGTGCCACCCTGCTGCCTGGCGGCTCGGAGGTCTGGCTGGCGCGGCAATGGTGCATGGATCCGTCCGTGGTGACGCTGTGGTGGGTGGCCACCACGGGTAACACCCTGGGCAGCCTGATCAATGTCGGGCTGGGGCGTTATGCGCGGCGTTTCCAGGACCGTCGCTGGTTTCCGGTTTCCCGGGCAGGACTGCAGCGGGCCGAGCGCTGGTATCGGCGCTTTGGTGAATGGAGCCTGCTGGGTGCCTGGGTCCCCGTGATCGGCGATCCGCTGACGGTGCTGGCCGGTGTCCTGCGGCTGCCCTGGTGGCGAGCGACTTTGCTGATCGGTTTCTCCAAGGGCGCGCGTTATGCGCTGGTACTGTGGCTGGCCGACCTGTGGCTGGCGCCGCTGTGTCGCTAGGCCGACGACAGGACGCTGGCCGGACGGCGAGTCAATAAAACGCCAACAAAAAAGGGCCACCCGAAGGTGGCCCGTGTTTCTGGCTGGCGGTACTCAGCAACGGTGAGCTCACGCAAGCCGATCAGAACTGTGCCGGCAGCCAGGTGGCAAGCCGCGGAAACCAGGCAAGCGCGAGCAACATGCACAGTTGCAGGGCGATGAAAGGTACGACCCCCTTGTAGATCGCCGAGGTGGGCACCGACTCCGGCGCCACGCCGCGCAGGTAGAAGAGTGCGAAGCCGAAGGGCGGAGTCAGGAACGACGTCTGCAAGTTGATGGCGATCATGATGCCCAGCCAGATCGGATCCAGTCCCATGGCCAGCAGGATCGGGCCGACGATGGGCACGACGACGAAGGTGATTTCGATGAAATCGAGAATGAAGCCGAGCAGGAAGATCACCAGCATCACGATCAGCGTGGCGCCCACGACCCCGCCGGGCATGCCCTCGAATAGCGCGGTGACCAGCTCCTCGCCGCCGTAGGCGCGGAACACCAGCGAGAACAGTGCCGCCCCGATCAGGATCAGGAACACCATGGTGGTGACTTGCACCGTCGATTGCAGGACGTCCTTGAGCGTGGCGATGTCCAGGCGACGATAGGCCAGCGACAGGATAAGCGCGCCGAAGGCACCGACACCCGCTGCCTCGGTGGGGGTGGCGAAGCCGCCGAGGATCGAGCCGAGCACGATCACGATCAGCACGATCGGCGGGACCAGCCCCTTGAGCAACAGGAGCCCCAGACCGCCTTGATGACCCAGCTCGTCCATCAGCTCCTGTCGGTCGGCAGCGGGCGCCGAGGCTGGACGCAGCCAGGCGACCAGGGCGACATAGACGATATAGAGCGCTACCAGGATCAGCCCGGGGATCAGTGCCCCCATGAACAGGTCGCCCACCGACACCGTCTTGGGGCTGAAGATGCCCATGGAAAGTTGGGCCTGCTGATAGGCGGAGGACAGCACGTCACCCAACAGCACCAGGGCGATGGAGGGGGGAATGATCTGGCCCAGGGTGCCGGTGGCACAGATGGTGCCGGTGGCCAGGGGCATGCTGTAGCCACGCTTGAGCATGGTCGGCAATGACATCAGGCCCATGGTGACCACGGTGGCGCCGACGATGCCGGTAGAGGCGGCCAGCAGCATGCCCACCAGGGTGACCGAGATGCCCAGGCCCCCACGCAGGGAACCGAACAGCAACGCCATGGCATCGAGCAGGTTCTCGGCGACCCTGGACTTCTCCAGCAGCACCCCCATCAGCACGAACAGCGGCACCGCCAGCAGCGTCTGGTTGGTCATGATGCCGTAGAGACGATTGGGGAAGGCGCCGAGATAACCCCCATCGAAGTTGGCATCGATGCCCAGGGACTCGAGGCCCAGGCCCAGACCGGCGAACGCCAGCGCGGTACCGGCCAAGGACAGGGCAACCGGATAGCCAAACATCAACACGATGCAGATGCAGGCGAAGAGCACCAGGGGCATGAACTCCAGCATCAGAGGCGCTCCTCGAGGTGGGTGTGGTCGTCATCCGTGGGCGGTGGGCTACGCCCGGTAAGGACCAGGACGTGGCGAGTGGCTTCCACCAGGCCCTGCAGGATCATCAGGCCACCAAACAGGGGGATCAGCGTCTTGAGCAGGAAGACCCCTTGAATCCCCCCCGAATCGGGCGAGCCCTCGAAGATTCGCCATGACTTGCCCACGTATCCCAGGCTGGTGAGGATGACGAAGACCATCACCGGCAGCAGCAGGAAGAGGGTACCGAGCAGGTCGACCAGTGCCTTGCGGCGCGGCGACATGGCGCGATAGAAGATATCCACCCGCACATGACCGTCGTGCTTGAGGGTCCAGGCCGCGGCGAGCATGAACACCATCGCATGCAGGTACATCACCGATTCCTGCATGGGGGTGCTGTTGAAGCTGAACACATAGCGCAGCACCACGATCAGGAACTGGATCAGCATCATTGCCAGCACCAGCCAGGAAAGGCCCTTGCCGAGCCGTTCCGAAGCGCTGTCCAGCCAGACGATCAAACCCGGCAGTTCGCGTGAGTCGGCCATGGAAAGGATCTCGCTGTGGATGTTCGGGTGTAACGGGCCGCCATGGTGCCATACCTTCGCAGGGGAGTGGGCGGTCCGTTTGACGTTATCTATGGGGTCATGGCGCTAAGGCGCGAGATCGGCAGGGTCGCGATGCGGCTTGCCATGCATGAGGGCCGGCGTCATGCGAGGCAGCTAGCCAGGCAGGCCTCGGGAAGTCGCACGTCCACGGCAATCGGCAGATGGTCGGAAAAGAGGTTGTCGAGCACGCGCACCTCGTCCGCCTCCAGCGAATCGGAGAGCAGGATATGATCCAGCGCCCGACTGGGCTGCCAGGAGGGATAGCTGAGCCTCTGGCGCACCGGGTGCAGTGGCAGCGAGGCACAGAATCGGTCGTGGCCATGGAGTTGTTCGGGCGTGCAGTTCAAATCACCCATGACCACCACATGGCGCAAGGGGTGAATGAGCTCGCTGAGGTAATCGAGCTGGCGCATCCGACCGCGATGGCTCAGCGCCAGGTGGGCCACGAAGAGGTGCAGGGCATCGGGTCCCTCGCCGAAGCGGGCATGGATGGCGCCGCGGCCGGGCAAGGTGCCCGGCAGTCGGTGCTCCATGACGTGTGCGGGCGCCAGTCGCGACAGCAAGCCATTGCTGTGCTGGGCGATGCGCCCCAGGTTGCGATTCAACTGCTGGAAATGATGAGGAAAGCCGGCCTGGGTGGCCAGGTATTCGACCTGGTTGACGTGCCCCGACCGGAAACTGCCTCCGTCGACTTCCTGCAGGCCGACGACGTCAAAGCGGCTCATCACCTCGCCCATCATGTCCAGGCGGTGCTGCCGCTTGGGGTGCGGCAGCAGATGTTGCCAGCTGCGCGTCAGGTAATGGTGATACGCCGAGGTCTGGATGCCCACCTGCAGATTGAAGGTGAGCAGCTTCAGATGGCCGTCCTTGAGGACTGGCGTCCGAGCATTGGCCAGACGATGCGCCATCTCAGTCGGCTCGCTCCTCACGGACCTGCTCCACCAGGGCGCCGGCGATCTGCGGCATGTTGTCGAGGCTGCCGGCCTGTTCCGGCGTGATTACGTAGCGGCCATCCACGATCAGGGCCGGCACGCCCCTGAGCTGCATGGCGCGCATGCGGGAATGGGCCCGATTGACCTGGCTCTTGACGCCGAAGGAGCTCAGCGCCTCCTGGGCCTCGTCTTCGCTGACGCCGTAATCACTGAAGAAAGCCGCGATGTCGTCAGCCTTGGTGAGGCTCTGTCCTTCTTCGTGGATGGCGTGAAAGAAGTCATCATGGACGGCATCGAGGATCTCGAGCTCCTGCGCGGCGTAGAACGCCAGGGCATGCTGGTTCCAGTCGCCGCCCATGGTGGCGGGCATGCGTTGGAAGGCGACGTCCTCGGGCTGTTCGTCGACCCAGGCGTTGAGGGGATCTTCCAGGTTGTAGCAGTGCGGACAGCCATACCAGAAGGCCTCGGTCACTTCGATGCGGTCATCGGCGACCCGGGTTTCCACCGGTTCATCGAGGACCGTGTAGTGCTCGCCCTCCACCAGGGTGGCGGCGGAGGCGAGGGTCGACAGACCCAGGCCGGCGATGGCGATCAACAGCGACTTGTACATCGTATGATTCTCCCAAGAAGGATATGACAGCAAGCGAAGCGAAAAACCCGCTGGCTTTGAGCGTTTAGTGCGTCAAGGGTTCCCCCTGTCGTCCAGAAACGACAAGGGCGGCCGTCGGGCCGCCCTGATGGCGGACATCACGACCGCCGGCGATGGCGTCAATGGAGGCCGAGCACGTAATTGGCCACGGCTTCCATGTCGTCATCGCTCATCTTGGAGGCGATGTCGCGCATGACGTTGGCCGGATCATTGGCCCGATCGCCGGCGGCGAAATCCTGCAGGGTGGAGACGGTGTAATCGGCGGTCTGTCCGGAGAGGCCGGGGTAGACCGCGGTGTCGATGCCGACGCCCGTCGGCGTATGGCAGGCGGCACAGGCCGGAATGCCCTTGGACGTGTCGCCGGCACGGTAGAGTTCGCGGCCGCGCTGGACGAGCATCTCGTCGGGGTCCGCCTGGCCCAGATTCGCCTCCTGATCGGCGTAGTGGACGGCCACGTCCCAGGCATCCTGGTCGGAGAAGTCGTCCACGATGCCCTCCATCTGCGGCACGACGCGGTCGCCGTCACGAATGTCCATGATCTGCTTGGCCAGGTACGAGGCCTGCTGGCCGGCTAGGTGGGGGAAGGCCGCCGAGGGGCTGATGCCCTGCTCGCCATGACAGGCGACACAGGTCTGTGCCTTCTCGCTGCCGGCCGCGGCATCCGCGTCGGCGGCCAAATCCGCGTGGGCGGCGCCGACGGCGCCCATGGTGATTGCCAGGCTTGCCAGTAACTTTCTCATCGCTGATCCACTATGCCGTTATGTTGTTGACCGGTTTCTACCCTGTGTGCCGCCCACCTTGCGAAGTCGGGCCAAGCCGGGCGTGTCTGCGGCCTCGATGATGCCATGGTTCGCGGTCATCGAAGACGCGGTGATACACTAGTGTGTCCCGGGTCGCAGACAGAAGATACCGCAGTATAACGAATCACCCCGGCCGCGGGAATGCAAGCCGCGGCCCTGCCACCCTCGACCATCGTCAGGACCCGCCCGCATGCCGCCACACAGCTCTTCGCTAAACGCTTCACTCAATTACCAGACCGCAAGTTTTCTCACCAGTGCCCCGACCCTGGCCGGCTGTCCGCCCGATGATGGCGCCGAGGTCGCCTTCGCCGGACGCTCCAACGCCGGAAAATCCAGTGCCATCAATGCGTTGACCCATCAGCGCGCCCTGGCGAGAATTTCCAAGACGCCAGGCCGTACCCAGTTGATCAACTTCTTCACGCTGGAGAATGCCAGTGAGCGGCGCCTGGTCGACCTGCCCGGTTACGGCTATGCCAAGGTGCCGGAGTCGGTCAAGTTGGAGTGGCAGCGTCATCTTTCCGATTACCTGCAGCGGCGAAACTCCTTGCGTGGCCTGGTACTGGTGATGGACGTGCGCCACCCGCTGACGGAGTTCGACCAGACCCTGCTCGGCTGGGCCGACCACAAGGGCATGCCGGTGCACATCCTGCTGACTAAGGCCGACAAGCTGAAGAGCGGGGCGGCCAAGAGTGCGCTGCAGCAGGTGCGTAACCGCCTGCGTGAATGGGACGATCTGGTGTCGATGCAGCTGTTTTCCGCCCTGAAGAAACAGGGCATCGAAGAGGCCCATGCGCGCCTGAACCAGTGGCTTCTCGACGAGGTCGCCGACGGCTAGCGATTGTCCAGCCAGGCCAATAACTCGGGCAACTCCCTGATATGCGACAGCCGGTGAATGCCCGCCGGCAGGCCGGTATCGGCACTGGCGATCCAGGCCACCGGCATGCCCAGCCGCCACGCCGGCAGGGCGTCTTCCTGCCACGAATCCCCCACATGCAAGGTTTCTGATGGCTGCGTCTGCAGGCGCGATAGTGCCGCCAGGAAGGGGCGCGGGTCGGGCTTGGGTGTGCATAGCTCGCCTGCCGCGATGGCGATGGGAAAGTGGCGCTGCCAGCCCAGGCGGGCGATATCCACATTGCCGTTGGTGATGCTCGCCAGGCGATAGCGCAGCGCCAGTGTCTCAAGCATGGCCTCCACCTCGGCATGGGGCGTCACCTCATGACGAAGCTCGAGGAAGCGCTGCATGCCGAGGCCGGCCCAGTGCGCCGCGTCATGCTCGGACAGCGCGAAGTCTCGCAGCAGCGAGGCGAGGGCGTGTTCGCGCAGCCAGGTAAAGTCGCTGCGACGTTCGGGATGTCGCCGAGCCAGCGCCAGCCGACGTTCCTGATAGGCGGCCAGCGGAAAGCGTTCGGCGAATCGCGCTGACGGCGTGCCGCCAGCGCGTTCCAGCCACTCGGCGAGCGCCGCATCGAGCCAGGCGTAATGGCCGGTTTCGGTGCGCTCCATCACGCCACGGTTGTCCCACAGCGTATCGTCCAGATCGAAGGTGATGGCTTTAAGCGTGGCGGTTGTCATGACCGATCGCCGGATCGGTCGGGTTCGTCGAGGGGCTTCGCTGCATCGGACGTGCCCGATTCGCCCGTGCGTCGATGGGCGCGGGGATGCGCGGCGTCGTAGCTGGCCGCCAGGTGTTGCCAGTCGAGGTGGGTATAGACCTGGGTGGTCGAAAGATCAGCGTGGCCGAGCAGCTCCTGCACCGCGCGCAGGTCCTGGCTCGATTCCAGCAGATGGCTCGCGAAGGAGTGGCGCAGCCGGTGGGGGTGCAGCGACTCGGCGAGCCCGCGGCGTCGGGCGAGCTCATCAAGGCGTTTCTGGATGGCGCGATGCCCCAGCCGAGCGCCCCGAACCCCGACGAACAACGCCGCCTCGCCGCTGCCGGTCAGCCGGTCGCGCACGGCGAGCCAGGCCTCCAGCGCCTGTCGCGCCCGTCGTCCCACCGGTACCTGACGGGGCTTGCCGCCCTTGCCGAGCACGCGGACGCGCTCTGGCTGCAGATGGCCGAGGTCCAGAGCGGCGAGTTCGGCGAGGCGCAGTCCGCTGGAGTAGAACAGCTCGAGCATCGCCTGGTCGCGCAGCGCCAAGGGCGAGCCGTCGTGGGGCGTGTCGAGAAAGCCCGCCAGCTGGTCGACATCCAACGGCTTGGGAAGATGCCTGGGCTGGCGCGGCGCCCGCACAAGGGCCACGGGGTTATGGTTGAGCAGGCCGGCCTGGACGAGGTGGGCGGCGAAGCGCGAGATCGCCGCGCGGCGGCGGGCGAGGCTGCGCGGCGCAAGCCCCCGGCTGCGCTCGGCACCAAGAAAGCGGCGCAGCAGGCCGACATCGAGGCGTGCCCAGGTGTCGATCTCGCGCTCGTTGAGGAATGCGGCCAGGGCGTCCAGGTCGCGTCCATACGCGCTCACCGTCGCGGGGCTGGCGGTGCGCGCCAGGGCGGCCAGGAACGCCTGGCGTTCACCGTCCAGCGGCGTTCGGGGTGGGGCGCGCTCACTCATGCGGATGGCGCGCCAGGCCGACCAGCAGGCGCGACACCACGTCGCCGACATATTCCGTGAACAGGGTGTCCATGCTGGCGCGGAAGTGATCGGGGTCGTGACTCGCCAGCACCAGAAAGCCCAGTGGCTCGCCGAGCGTCAGGCGGGTCAGCACGCAGGAGCCGGCCGTGCGCGGAGCCGGTGCGTGGGGCAGCAGTCGCTTCCAGTCGGTGGGCGTCAAGCGCGTGCAGCGGCTGACGCGGCTGTCGAGCAGGGCCGAGAGACGCTGGCCGGCGTGATCGTCGAGCACATGCCGGGGCGGCTGGGGCGGTCGGGGCTCGTCATCGGTGAGGCTGGCCGGGCACCAAAGCGCAATGGACGGCGTATGGAAGCGTTCGCTGAGCTGGGTGGCCAGCGCCTGGCCCAAGGCGTCGTTGTTCTCCGCCTCGAGCAGCGCCAGCACCAGCTCGCGGGTACGCCGATACTGGGCCTCGTTGTGACGCGCCGATTCCAGAAGCTGTTCGAGGCGCCATTCGGCCTGCTCGGCGCGCGAGCGCAGGTCATGCACCAGGCGCTCCAGCAGCGAGGTCGTGCCG
>DATISN010000044.1:0-2611 GCA_035581765.1 Halomonas sp. | reverse complement strand
CCCGCCGTCCGCTCACCTGGCGACCTGCGAGGCGCCCGAGCCTTTCCTGACCCGCGCCTCCCAGGCGGTGCTCGGCAATGTCTCGGTCGGGGTACGCTGCGGACCGCAAGGCCGCCATGTGCGCTACATGCAGGCCGAGGTGGGCGTGATCGGCGACTACCCGGTGCTGACTCGCCCGGTGACGCCGGGCAGCGAGATCACCGCCGAGATGCTCGAGCTGCGCCGCGGCGATCTGAGCCGGCTCCCGCAGCGCACCCTGCTCGACACCGACGCCATCATCGGCCAGGTGGCGCAACGCGCCTTGGCCGCCGGCATCCCCCTGCGGGAACACCAGTTGCAGGCGCGGGCCCTGGTCGAGCGCGGCCAGCAGGTAATGGTCGAAGCCACAGGCGCCGGCTTTCGCGTGACCCGCGAGGGCGAGGCGCTGGCCGCAGGTGGACAGGGGGAAAGCATTCGGGTGCGCTTTGCCAACCGTGAGCTGGTAACCGCGCGGGTGATCGGCGATGCCCGGCTGGCCGTTGACTTCTGACCACCCCTTGGCCAGTCTTTTCGCTATGTGCCCTCGCGACACTAAAGTTTCGCATCATTCCGCCGATAGTCGGTGAAAGCACCGGCCACGAGGCAGCCACCTTGAAGATCGATAACCAGAATCCCCTGATTCAAACGGGCCAGGCATCGCCGCGCCAACCGGCGCAAAAGGCCCCGGCGGCGCCGACCGGACATCCGGACAGCGCTCCCGCGTCCACGACCCACCTGAGCCATGGTGCGGCGGATGCCAGCCAGGACATCGACAGCGCTCGCGTCGACGAGATTCGCGACGCCATCCGCGAGGGCCGTCTGGAGATTCGTGCCGACCGCATCGCCGATGGTCTGATCGACAGCGTGCGCGACATGCTGGGAGACGGCGAGGCATGAGCCTGGCGCAACTACTCGGTGACCAGCAGACACGACTGGCCAGCCTGAATCGGTTGCTCGAGGAAGAGATGGAGTTGCTCACGGCCGGCGATATCGACGGGCGCCGGCTGGAGCAGATCGCCGCCGACAAGCAGGCGCTGCTCGGTGAGCTGGAGCGCGTGGAAATCCTGCGTCGCAAGGTACAGGGTCGCCTTGGCTACGCGAACGATCTCCCGGGCGCCGGCGATGCCGCCCGGGATGCCGGCTGTCTGGACGCCTGGAACGCCATGCAGGCCCTGACCGAGCGTACCGCCCGCCTCAACGCGCTCGCCGGCCAGCTGCTGTCCCTGCGCCTGTCACACAATCAACGCATGCTCGATTTCATCCACGAGGTCGCCGAGAAGACCCTCTACGATCCCCGCGGAAAAGCCGGCAATCAGCCCGGCCGCCTCAACGCCTCTGCCTGACGCGTTCCCGCCGGCTCGTCGCCCAGGTTTTTTCTGCTCGTGCCTTTGCAAGATCCTGGCGGGTGTCAACCGCCAGGATTCGCCTGCGCCCAGTCGCTCAGCTCGCCCTCGGCCAGCGGCAGGGAAAAGAGATTTCCCTGCATCAGGTCATAGCCCATCGCCAGCGCCATATCGCGTTGGTGACTCGTCTCGACACCGACCAGCGTTGCCTCGATCTCCAGGGCAGCGAGGCATTCGCGCAGTGCGGCCAGCGTCTGTTCGACATGGCGTTGCTTGCCGATCCCGGCGACCAGGCCGCGCCCCACCTTGGCACGATGAAACGGCAGCATGGCCAGCTGAACGAGATCGATGGGCTGAGTACCGACATCGTCGACCACGAGCGTGATGCTCAGTTGCTTCAGCCGCTCCAGCAGATGCCGGTGTGCCGGGCCGCGGGCGATCAGGGCCGACACCTCGAATTCCAGTGAGAGCCAGGACAGGTCCTGCCCCTGGGCGCGCAGGAACTGATCCAGCGGACGCCCGTCGAACACGCGCTGGTCGAGCATCGTCGCGGCGAGGTTGACCGACACGCCTTTCGTGGCCAGCAAAGAGCCGTCTTCGTGCCACTGGCGATGCTGAAGGATCACCCGCTCCAGCACCCAGCGATCCAGGCGGATCAGCTGGCCCATGGCGGCGGCGTCAGGCAGGAAATCGCGGGGATAGAGCAGGCCGCGCCGGGGATGCTCCCAGCGCACCAGCGCCTCGAGGGTCTGCCACTGCCCGCTGCGCGGTTCGACCACCGGCTGGTAGACCACGTGGAAATGCTGACTCGGCGCCAGCAAGGCCTCCTGAAGCTCGCGGCGAAAGTCCTGTTCCGCTTCGAGCCCCGGTCGCAGGCGGGTGTCGAAGAAATCGTACCCCCCCGGGCCGGAGCGCGTGGCGAGGCCCAGCGCCCGTTCGGCGCAGGCCATCACCTCCTCGTCGTTCTCGCCATCCTCGGGATAGCGGGCGATACCGATGGAGGTGGTCAGCAGCAGCGGCCGCCCGGCGGCCTCGAAGGGGGCATCCATCACTTCCTGACAACGCAGGGCGGCTACTTGCAGGCTCTGGGGCGACACCGGATGCTCGATCAACACGCCCCAGCGTGCCGCCCCCAGACGTGCCACGCTGTCCTCCCCCCGAAAGGTCTGCCCGATACGCCGCGCGACCTGCCGCATGATCTTCCAAGCCGCTTGTCGGCCGACACGCTGAGACAACGCCGGGTGGTCGTC
>DATISN010000043.1:0-23484 GCA_035581765.1 Halomonas sp. | reverse complement strand
TCCTCGAGCTTCTTTGCCAGGGTCTTGGCGCCGCGGATCTCGAGCGTCTTGATCCTCTCCAGATCGCCATAGAGGGTCTCGAGACCGCCCTGCATGCCTTTGAGCAGCCCCAGCGCCGTCTTCTCGCCGACACCCGGCACGCCGGGGATGTTGTCGACCTTGTCGCCCATCAGCGCTAAAAAGTCGATGATCAGCGAGGGTGGCAGGCCGAACTTTGCCTCGACGCCCGAGGCGTCGAGTCTTTCGTCCTTCATGGTATTGACCAGGGTGATATGGGCGTTGACCAGCTGCGCCATGTCCTTGTCACCGGTGGAAATCACCGCATCGCGGCCCGCCTCGGTCGCCTGCCGCGCCAGGGTGCCGATGACGTCGTCGGCCTCCACGCCCTCGACGCACAGCAGCGGCAGCCCCAGCGCCCGCACACAGTCATGCAGCGGCGTTACCTGGGAGCGCAGGTCATCGGGCATCGGCGGCCGATGCGCCTTGTACTGCTCGAAGAGCGCATCGCGGAAGGTCTTTCCCTTGGCATCGAAGACCACCGCCATGGGGCTGTCGGGGTAATCCTTGATCAATCGCTTGAGCATGTTGATCACCCCCTTGATGGCCCCCGTGGGCTGCCCCTTCGAGGTGGCCAGGGGCGGCAGGGCATGGAAGGCGCGATAAAGGTAGGAGGAACCGTCGACGAGAACGATGGGGGTATCGGCCATGAATCGGCATCCGTTGATCTTGAACAGGGAATCGGGAACGAAGAGACCCCATGATACCCGCAGCGCCAGTCTTTTACCGTCCTGGAGTGGGCCATCGGGCTACAACGTCATACACTGCAGACATCCCGCGTAGGGAAATCGACGCCGCCCAGCGGCGCAGGAGGTCATCATGAAGCGGTATTCTCACCTTGCCCCGGCGGCTCTCGCGCCGATTCTCGCCATGGCGCTATCGCTGGGGCTTACGGCCTCGTCGGCAGCGCTGGCGCAATCCTCCACCGATGTCACGCCGGACATCACCATCCGCCAGGAAGACGACCGGATCATCCGCGAATATCGGGTCAACGGCGAGCTCTACGCGATCGAGATCAGGCCCTCCCGCGGCCCTTCCTATTACCTGGTGGACCACGACGGTGACGGTAACTTCGAACGCCAGGATGGCGACCGCCTTGCCGTTCCCCAGTGGGTCCTCAAGGAATTCTGACCCCACCCACGTCAGCGTCGCCCCGCCTGGTCCGGTCTCCCGCGACAGGACCATGGGCCGAGCGCGTGCATCATGTCGGCAAGTCGCTACAATGGTCGGCTTGGCACCCCGGGCGAGAGAGACATGGCCGTATTCACACCGCTTACCGAGACCCAGGTCGAGGCGCTTTTGGACCACTTCGATGCCGGTTCATTGGTCTCGATGGAAGGCGTCGCCGCTGGCACGGAGAACACTACCTTCTTCGTCACCACCGACCGACGCGAACTCGTCCTGACGCTCTTCGAGCAGGGCGCGTTCGATGAGTTACCCTTCTTCGTCGACCTGCTCGACTACCTTGACGAACATCGCCTGCCGGTCCCCGGGCCGCTGCATGACCGCGACGGCGTGGCCCTGCATCGTCTCGCCGGCAAGCCGGCGCTGCTGTTTCCTCGGCTTCCCGGCAAGCATCCGCACGCTCCCAACCTGACGCAGTGCCGCGCCCTGGGCGATACCCTGGGACGCATGCACCAGGTCTCGCAGCACTTTACCGGCCATCGCCCCAACCCGCGCGACCTGCACTGGTTGCTGCCGATGCACCACAAGGTGCTGGGCTATCTCTCGCCGGACGACCAGGCCCTGATGAAGGATGAAGTGGAAACCTATCAGGGAGTGTTCGGCGCGGGGCCCGGGCTGCCCCAGGGCGCCTTGCACGGCGATCTGTTCCGCGACAACACCCTGTTCGATGGCGACCGCCTGGGCGGGCTGATCGACTTCTACAACGGCTGCACCGGCGATCTGCTGTTCGATCTGGCCATCGTCATCAACGATTGGGCCACCGAGCCCGACGGCCGGCTCGATGCCGAACGTCATGACGCCGTTCTCCGAGCGTATCTGGCCCGCCGCCCGCTTACCGACGCCGAGCGCGAGTCATGGCCGATGATGCTGCGCATGACCGCACTGCGTTACTGGCTGTCGCGCCTGCTGGTGGTCTACGTCGACCCCCCGGCCCACGACCTGACCCCCCATGATCCCGAGCAGTTTCGCACCATCCTGCTCGCCCGACTGCAACACGGCGCCCTGCCGCTGCCCGAGGACGCAACATGAGCCAGACCACCGGCAACCAAGGCGAGCCATCGCTGCGCGCGCGACGCACCTGGAACATCGATCAATGGGGCAGCGGCTACTTCGACGTCGACGACGGGGGCCACGCCCTGGTGAGGCCGCTGGGTAACGAGGTCGAAGGGCCATCGCTGCCGCTGGATGGCCTGGCCTCCCAGCTGCGCGAGGCGGGCCTGCGCCTGCCGGTACTGGTGCGCTTCACCGACATCCTCCATGACCGCGTCGAGCAGCTGTGTGCGGCCTTCGATACGGCCATGCACGAGGAGGCCTTTACCGGTGGCTACACCGCCGTCTATCCGATCAAGGTCAACCAGCAGCGCCGCGTCGTCGAAGAGATCCTGTCGACCCAGGAGCGCGGCCGCGGCCGAGTGGGGCTGGAGGCCGGCAGTAAGCCGGAACTTCTCGCCGTGCTGGCGCTTTCGGCCGACGGGCCCTCGCTGATCGTCTGTAACGGCTACAAGGACCGTGAGTACATCCGCCTGGCGCTGATGGGTGAGAAACTCGGCCATCGGGTCTACCTGGTGGTGGAAAAGCTCTCGGAACTGCCGCTGATTCTGGACGAGGCCGCGCAACTCGGCGTCACGCCACGCATCGGCATTCGCGCCCGGCTCGCCTCGGTGGGGCGCGGCAGGTGGCAGAATACCGGTGGCGAAAAGTCCAAGTTCGGCCTCACTGCCAGTCAGATCCTGCTGGTGGTCGAGCAGCTGCGCGAGGCGGATGCCCTTGCCAGCCTGCAAATGGTGCACTTTCATCTGGGTTCGCAGATCGCCAACATCCGCGACATCCAGCGTGGCCTGCGCGAGTGCGCCCGCTTCTACCAGAGCCTGGTGGCGCTGGGCGCGCCGGTAGATACCGTGGACGTGGGCGGCGGCCTGGGGATCGACTACGAAGGCACGCGCTCGCGCAGTTTTTGCTCGGCCAACTACTCGATGCTCGAATATGCCCGCAACGTGGTCAGCGCCTTCGCCCAGGCCTGCCAGGAGCTGGCGCTGCCTCCGCCCCACCTGATCAGCGAGTCGGGCCGCGCGCTCACCGCCCACCATGCGGTGCTGATCACCAATGTAATCGGCGAGGAACGAGTGAGCGAGCAGGCCCCGGAGCGCCGGGTGAAAGGCGACCCGCAGGTCAATGAGCTGTGGCGGGTGCACGATGAGCTGCAAACCATGCTCGAGCCGCGCGGCCTGGTGGAAGCCTGGCACGACCTGGCACACGCGATGAGCGAGCTGCACGAGCGCTTCGTCATCGGTATCGCCGATATCCTGGCCCGGGCCGAGGGCGAAGGCGTTTACTTCTCCGCCTGCGCGAAGTTGCGCGGACGACTCGACACCCGTAATCGCGCTCACCGGGAGATCGCCGACGAACTGGCCGAGAAACTCGCCGACAAGCTTTTCGTCAACTTCTCGCTGTTCCAGTCGGTTCCCGACGTGTGGGGTATCCAGCAGATCTTTCCGGTACTGCCGCTCTCGGGGCTTAACCGCGAGCCCACGCGCCGTGCCGTGATCCAGGACATCACCTGCGATTCCGACGGCCGCATCGATGGCTACGTCGACGGTCAGGGCGTCGAGACGACCCTGCCTCTGCCAGAGTGGCAGGAGGATGAGGAAAAGCTGCTGGGTTTCTTCCTGGTCGGTGCCTACCAGGAGATCCTCGGCGACCTGCACAACCTGTTCGGCGACACCGATTCAGTGGATGCCGCCCTGGACGAGACCGGCCATTGGGCGCTGGGCAATAGCCAGCAGGGTGACCGCGTCACCGACGTGCTCGGCTACGTCAATTTCGATGCCAAGGTGTTGCGCACCCGCCTCGCCGAGCAGCTTGCCGCCAGTCAGCTGAGCGAGGCGGAGCAGCAGCGCTTTCTCGATGACCTGTCCGCGGGCCTCGAGGGCTACACCTATCTCGAGTAGTTATTTCGAGTAGCTATTTCGAGGAGCTATTTCGGGCAGCCAGCTTGAGTCACCAGGGTCAATCCACGACGCGGGTATTGACCTCGAAACCACCTGTCAGGGTAAAACGTAGCCGCGAGCCGCGCTCCAGCGGCCCCACCCCGGCAGGCGTGCCGGTCAGCACGACATCGCCAGGCTGGAGCGTGAAATGGCGGCTCATCTCGGCGACCAGCGTCGATACCGGAAACAGCATATCAGCGCCCTCGCCTTTCTGGCGCGGCTCTCCGTCGACCTCGAGGGTGAAGGAGAGCGCGCTCCAGTTGGGCACCTGGGCGAGAGGCAAAAACGCCGAGAGCGGACAGGCACCGTCGAAGGACTTGGCGATCTCCCACGGATGACCCTTCTCCTTCAATCGCGACTGGACATCGCGCAGCGTGAGATCCAGCGCCAGGCCGATACCCACGATCGCCCGCTCGGCCTCGTCCGCCGTCACGTCGGACAGCTCCTTGCCGACCAGCAGGGCCAGTTCCGTCTCGTAATGCACTTCGCCGCGTGAGAATGGCGCACCGATGGGGCATTCAAGGGGCACCGCGGCGGTCGCCGGCTTGATGAAAAGCAGCGGCTCGCTGGGAACTGGATTATCCAACTCACGGGCATGATCGGCGTAGTTGCGGCCGACACAAACAATCTTGCCAAGCGCTTCGGGAAATGCCTGGCCATCGGTGAAACGGGGTACAAAGCGCATCTGGCGTCTTCTCCTTCTCAAGTATGCGTGCCGCCGGGCGACAGGCTTCCCAGTTTACCCCACCAGCGTAGCGGGTCCAGCTTCGACAACGTCTAACGGAAATTCATCTCATAGTTGTTTGAAAACGTCCGTATCGCCATCGATAAATGACGAGGCCGCTCCGGCAGACCACCGGTTTCAACGTAGGTGCGGTACCACCGTTGCAGCACTGGCCCTGCACCGCCCCTGCCAGGAGGTGAAGCGATACGTAGCCGAGATACACCGCACCCTTGGCAGCTGGCAGGCAACGCAGGCGCCTCCTCGGCAATCATCGGAAGATCACACAACCACAAGAGCGTTCGAGCAACCGCAATATCTGCCCGGCTTGGCTTCGACCCGGTACGGGATAGCGTGACTCGAGCAATGCTCCATCTGCTGGCCGCCGCGGGTGTTTCCACTCCGGGAGGGGTGGTCCCCTTTGAGCGAAGATCGTCATGGATTTACGGGATGTGTTACGCGCCCTGTGAAAAGCGTTATGCATTTGTGTCTCGAGTCCTTTCAACCATCTGAAATTAAAAGGCGGTATCGCAAGGACACAAACAAAAAAGGCGCTGACACGAAGTATTAAGTCACAAAGCATCAGGACACAAATAGTGTCCCAAGACTCAACCCTAGCCGGCTCCCCTGCCAGCTTGTTAATTGTTCCATCCGTGAGGTGGCGAATACCGATACTTCAGCTCAGTGCCAACTAAGATGGATAACCCCCAATGAAAGACGTGTATTTCATTGGCAAATCGCTAATAGCCAGCCTGCTGCAGACCAATGGAGGTGCGTAGGGAAGTTCTCGAACGCCTCGAAGTTGTTCAGTCAACGGAAACAGCATAACTTTCGTCTCCGCGAGCTTGCGCCCTGCGTATTCCGGTTTACGTGATCGTGCATAGCGAAATGATGCGCCGGAATGGCCGATACCGAATACGAGAAAACGTAAAAAGCCCCGGCGGCGTGGCATCTGCAACGGCGCCGGGGCCTGGGCCTGGCTAAGGCATGTGTCAGCGTAGGATGTCGGTCAACACACGGTAGATGATCTCGTTAGTGGCGTCCACGAGGATGGCGTCCGACCCCGCACGGCGCCACTCATAGCCAGGGTAGCTTGGCAGTTCCTGCACCAGGCGGTCGTCGAAGCGCTTGGCGATGCCAGGAGGCAATGGCTTGCCGCGGGCCAGGTTCTTGCGGATACCCGGTGGCAGACTCTCGATCTCTTCTCGGGATAGCCGATCGGAGCTCTGCTCGAAGATCCGGCGGATTTCGCGCTCCTCGATGTCAGGTCCGTCGCGGCGATCTCGATAGTCGCGTCGCTCGCGATCCGCACGGTCTTCAAAGTGGCGGTTATCCTCGCGATAGCCGCGATCATCTTCCACCGGGCGAGACTGCCGTTGGTGCTTGCCATTGCCCTGCCCTTGTCCCTGAGAAGCCCCGTGACCACGGCCGGGGTTATCCGACGGTTGGGCCAGCGCGGCGCCGCCAAGGGTCAGCAGAGCCATCATTGGAACTAGCACCAGGGGGCGCAAAAAACTTGTTCTGAACATGGGAAAACTCCTTTCCACTATGGTTTTCATGATTAATATGTCTCATGAGCATACAAGATAGTGTGTCGATTCGAGTGCAAGAAACAAGGAGTTATCGTGATTCGCGGTAAAATTGGCAAACTTGCTGCATTGCAGAAAGTAAGGGGGCAGAGCAATATACTGGTTCTTGCTGATCATTGCGCATTTTAGTGATCGAATCAAACTCATCACGAAAGACTATACATGGGCGGCTAGCAGCGTAATAAAAAAGGCTACGTTTATTCTTTACTGTATATTCTAGAAAATAACATATTGGGCTATTACATCGCGCCGTAATGAATGACAACTCAAGCCACTAGAAATCAGCGGCTCGGCTTAGCCCTTCGCTCTCCACTTTTTCGGCAAGCAATTTGGCGTGGAGACACCCTAAATGGAATTGTTTCTGATTACAGAATCAATGATTTACAGAATCTCGAGTATCTGTTGCATCGAGTTAAACCTAGCGGGATGAAATTTACACTCACAAAATGACAAAACAGGCATATCTTGAAGATTTTCAGGTGATCCTGAATATTTTTTGAAGGAACGGCGACCCCTGTCATGGCTTTCCGTCTTGATGCGTCCAGGGACGAAAGCCCCGGGCAGAGAGAGGACGACCTGAGACGACGTAAGGATAGCGAGGGACGACGTGAAATAGTACGCAGCCATGTACGTCTAAACAAAAAACCGCCTGAAAAGGCGGTTTTCGTAATATCTATCTCGTTGTATTTCCCGACGTTTTGATGGTGCCGGCACCAGGAGTCGAACCCGGGACCTACTGATTACAAGTCAGTTGCTCTACCAACTGAGCTATGCCGGCTCGGGACCGACTCGCACGAGAGACAGAATCGGAAAAGGGTTGGCGTGGCTGGGGTACCAGGATTCGAACCTGGGAATGCCGATACCAAAAACCGGTGCCTTACCACTTGGCTATACCCCAGCAGTTGTGGTGGCCAGAGACGGAATCGAACCGCCGACACGGGGATTTTCAATCCCCTGCTCTACCAACTGAGCTATCTGGCCGCTGCCAACGGTGCGTATTAAACCCCAGGGGGCCGTTTTCGTCAACCCCCCTTTCGTTTCAAAAAGATGGCTGTGTCTGGCGATGAGTGAAGATCATAAGTCAGGTCAATTGTCGCGCGGCACATAGCCCTCGGCCTGGTCGGTCTCGCGATTGTCCAGGAAGCGTTCCATCTGCTCCATCAGGTACTCGCGAGAAGAAGGCTCCAGCATATTGAGATGCTTTTCGTTGATCAGCCGAGTCTGCAGGGCCTGCCATTCTTCCCACGCTTGCTTCGATACGTTGGCCTGGATCTCCAGGCCCTTCTTGCCGGGCAGGGGGGGGAATGGCAGGGCATCGAGCTCCTGCTGGTATTTGCGACAGAAAACGGTCTGGCTCATGTGGAGCACTCCTA
Source organism: Halomonas sp. (assembly GCA_035581765.1). Lineage (GTDB taxonomy): Bacteria > Pseudomonadota > Gammaproteobacteria > Pseudomonadales > Halomonadaceae > Halomonas. The sequence goes on along the minus strand of DATISN010000043.1, from coordinate 15,572 downwards.
GTGAAGGGGGCCGGGGCCAGCGGAGGCGGTGAGCGTGAAAGGCGCAAGCGAGCTCAAAAGCGCCTTCACCGGCGCCGCCAGGCCAATGCTGTCCGGCTGTTGTGGATCATACCAGCGCTGGGTTTCGCCGACGGAGTTGACGCGGGCGATGCGTGCCGGCTGTGGCGTGATGGTCAGGCGAAAGTGACTGAACACATGGGTGAAAGACGACCAGGCCGGGGACAGCTCGGCATCCGGCGCTTGGACATCCAGCCAGGCACGCAGCGATTCGCCGTCATCGAACTGGGGCAAGCCCCATAGCCCGCCCCAGAGCCCCGAGGAAGGACGCTGCTCGAGCAGCACGCGACCGTCGTCGTCGCGCAGCAACAGCATGAGGGTCGTGCGCGTGGGGAGAGCCTTTTTAGGCTTGGGCTCGGGAAAACAACGCTCCTCGCCGCGCTCATGGGCGAGACAGACATCGTTGAAGGGGCAGCGCGGGCAATCGGGGCGACCACGACGGCACAGCGTTGCCCCGAAATCCATCATCGCCTGGGTATAGTCGACCAGTCGCTCGCGAGGCGTGAAATGCTCGGCCAGGGCCCAGAGCCGCCGCTCCACCGCCGGACGCCCGGGCCAACCTTCGACGGCATGCAAGCGACTCAAACTGCGCTTGACGTTGCCATCGAGGATCGTCGCTCGCCGGCCGGTGCTCTGGGCGATGATCGCCCCGGCAGTGGAGCGACCGATACCCGGCAAGGCGGCCATGTCATCCAGGCTGTGAACGGGGAACTCGCCGCCATGCGCGTCGACGACCACGCGCGCCGCCTTGTGCAGGTTACGTCCGCGCGCGTAATACCCAAGCCCGGTCCACCGATGCAGCACCTCGTCCTGCGAGGCATCCGCCAACGCCGGCACATCGGGAAAGCGGGCCATGAAACGCTCGAAATAGGGAATCACCGTGGCGACCTGGGTCTGTTGCAGCATGATTTCCGAGACCCAGACCCGGTAGGGCGTACGCTCCTGCTGCCAGGGCAGATCATGACGCCCGTGAGTGTCGAACCACTCCAGCAGACGACGCTGGAAGACGTCGGGTGCGAGTACCGGGCTCGGCATTTCCGTCATGCGTGCTCCAGGGTCAGGTCGAAAAAAAGCGCCGACCAAGGCCGACGCGGGATGAAGGTCGCGCTCAGTTGAAAAGACCCCGCAGGGCATCGCGCAGCTCCCCGCCAGCCTCCTCGCCGATACGCTCGTCGAGCCCTTCCAGGGCGCCTTCGAGGCGCTGTTCGGCTTCCTCGCCGGCACGCTGCGTGGCTTCGTTACGCAAGAACTCAGCCAGAGTGTTCTGAAGCGCTCCACGGTCGAAGCGGCACCACTCGCTGTTGTCGCCGCTCAGGTTGCCTTCGCAACGCACCGGAAAGGGCACCCGCTCGAGGCGTGGATTGACCTCGCAGGCGGCATCGGCGGTATTCACGAAGCGCGCCGTTGCCCGAACGTCGAACTGCTCGCTGACGATATCAAGCTGCCCTTCACCTCCCACTTCGATGCCGGGGATCGTGACGGCCAGATCGTCGCTTCGCACGTTACCGTCACGGATCACGAAGCTGGCCTCGGCACGATCGAAGCGGGTATCGTCGCTCCACTCGCGGTTGGTCTCCTCACCCTCGAGAGTCGCGACGGCGCTGCACAGGACCTGGGAAACGTTGGTCTCGAGAATGGCGCCTTCCTCGAGGCGAGCCGCCAGATTGCCGCTCAGGCTGCGCTTGAGCTCAGCCAGGACATTGCCTCGGGCGGCGAGATCGCCTTCCATCGACAGGCGACCGCGCAACGGCGGAGATTGTTCATCCAGCGCCTCGAACAACGGCTCGAGACCGACGCGCGAGAGTCGCGGCGAAAGCGACCAGCGCAGTGGGGATTCACGCAGGTCCAGCTCGCCGCTGGCCGCCAGCTCGCCCTCATAGAACCTCGACGCGAAATCGACCAGCCGCTGGCGGCCGTCGCCGCCGGATAGCGCCAGCTCGACATCCAGAAACTCCAGATCCATCAATCGAAGCTCCGCGAGGCGCAGCTTTCCTTCCAGATCAAGCGCCGCCAACCATTCGGCGGGCACCAGCGCCTCTGATTCCTGCGCATAGGCCCGCTCGATACCCGGAAGGAAAGGCAGTTGTGCCGTATCAGCGTTCGATATGACGGGAGGCAGATACGTATCCAGGTCGAGGCTGTCGCCCTCCAGATCGAAATCCAGAGACTCGCCATCGAAACCGGCACCCAGGCGACCAGTGAAGGTGCTGTCGTCCAGCACGAGGGTCAGTCCGGTCAATTCGAGTCGTCGCAGATCCCCTTCATAGGGGGTGGTCAGCGCCACGTCGCTCAGCGCCGAATCGCTGGCCATGCTGGGCAGCCTATCGAGCCGGTCCAGCCAGGGGCGCAGCGACAGCGGTGCCAGGTTCATCTGGCCACTGTAGGACAGCGCGTCGAACAGATCGGTCACCTTGAGGGTGCCGCTGAGCTCCAGCCCATCCTCACCGGTCAACTCCAGCTCGCGGAACTGGGCCACCTGTTCCGCGAGGTCGGCGTCCAGCTCGAAGCTCAGCGACAACGGCATGGCCTTATCGCCCAGGCGCGGGTGGTGCAGGCTGGCATCGAGCTTGGCCGCCTCGAGTTGCCAGCGGTTCTCGGCGGTATCGATGACCACCTCGCTGCTCTGAAGGTTGGCCTGCTGCTCGTCATCGCTGGCACCAAGGCGAGTGGCGCTCGTCAGAGTGAGGTCCTCGAGTACGTAGCGCTCCTCGGCAAGCCCTAGACCCACCCGGCTCTTGAAGGCGATATCGCTCTGGAGCTGCGGTTCGCGTGACGGCTCATCCCCGTCAAGCTCATCGAACAAAGATGCCTTGAACGATGCCTCGAGTGGGAAGGGGCCATTGGGATTGACGTTGCTGCCACTGATATCGAGGCTGTTGAACCGCCACTCCTGTTCCGTCTGCCGATCGCGGAAGTGAACCTCGCCATCACGTAGTTGGACACTGGCGATATTGAGCGCCACGGCCAGCCGTTCCTCATCGGTGTCGTTATCAGGGTTGGGACCTGCGCTTGCCGGCGACAGCGCCCCTTCCGCCGCCTCGCTGCGCTCGGAGAGCCGCTCGACCAGCACCTCCCAGTTGCCACGCCCCTGCGCGTCGCGCTCCAGATTCAGCCGCAGGCCATCCAGCGTCAAGCCGTCGATGGCGATCTCGCCGCGCAGCAGTGGTGCAAAGGACAGGCTGACTTCGGCATGGCGGAAGGCGGCAAAATGCACCTCTTCCTCGATTTCCTGATCCGGCAGCCAGGCCTCGGCCTTTTCCACCCTGACGCCAAGGCGCGGATAGAACGACCAGCTCAGTGGACCCTCCAGCGTCAATTCCAAGCCGCTCTGCTCGCGGACCACTTCGATCAATCGGGGCTTTAGGTCCTCGGGATCGAAGAAGGTGGTGACGTAGATCACCGCCCCGACCATCACCAGCGCGAGAATGCCGACCGCTGCCAGCAGCGTCCGCAAAATCCGTTTCATTCACTATCTCCCTGTCCTGGAAGGTTGAGTTCAAAATAGTCACCCGCCGGGGTCATGCGATAACCGAGCCGGGAGAGCAGCACCTGATCGGCCATGGGCAGCTGCGAGGCAAACACCCGCATCCAGCGACCCTGAAGACTCGCTGATTCACCGACCAGGGCCAGCAGACGCGACCCGACTCCTTTGCGCCGGGTCGACTTGCGAACGCACAAGTGCGAAAGCCACCAGGCGTCACCGCTGTCCTGCACCGCCACGGCGCCGAGCAAATGCTCGCCGAAGCGGGCACAGAAGTAGAAATGCCCCGCGGTCAGGTGGTCGTGGATGAAATCATCCACCGGCAGTGGTAGTCGCTCACTGGGGGCATCGGCATAGATGCGGGCGAGATCGAGCCTGGCCTGAGGATCGGCCTCCCAGGCGCTCCGGTCGAACTGCTGGAGTGTCACCGGCATGTGTGGACCTCCTGGCCGTGAAGCGTACCGGCCAATACTGAATGGGGCGCATTGTAGCGGATGGGGCGGGCGATTCTCTATAATGGCAGGCTCGCGGCGCGAGGCACAGCTGTCCGTCGCCGCGTTGCTCATTCCGGTGCAGGCACCGGTCACCTCTGACAAGCGCCACAGCCCTGGAGCCCCGACATGTCCGAGCGTATCGCGACGATCACCCGTGACACCAAGGAAACCCGGATCACGGTGACAATCAATCTCGATGGAGAGGGTCGACTGACATGCGATACCGGTGTGCCCTTCCTCGACCATATGCTCGATCAGGTGGCCCGCCATGGGCTAATCGATCTGGACATCACGGCGGCAGGCGACCTGCATATCGACGATCACCATACCGTCGAGGATCTGGGCATCACCCTGGGCCAGGCCTTCGACCAGGCGATCGGCGACAAGCGTGGCATCTATCGTTACGGGCACGCCTACGTCCCGCTGGACGAAGCCCTGTCGCGGGTCGTGGTAGACTTTTCCGGGCGACCGGGACTGTTCATGAATGTCGAGTTCACCCGCGCCGCCGTCGGTCGGCTGGATACCCAGCTGTTTCGGGAGTTCTTCCAAGGCTTCGTCAATCATGCCCGGGTTTCCCTGCATATCGACAATCTGAAGGGCGACAATGCCCACCACCAGGCCGAGACCGTCTTCAAGGCATTCGGCCGCGCGCTGCGCATGGCCGTGACCCAAGACCCGCGCATGGCCGGGCAGATGCCGTCTACCAAGGGCTGCCTCTGAGCCCGCCGAACGATCACACGAGGAGCGCTTCATGACCATTGCCGTCATCGACTACGGAATGGGCAACCTGCATTCTGTCGCCAAGGCACTGGAGCACGTCACCCACGAGAACGTGATCATCACCCGCGACCCCCGCTGCATCCGCGGAGCCACGCGCCTGGTGCTGCCCGGCCAGGGGGCGATTCGCGATTGCATGGGCGAGCTGGAGCGCACCGACCTGCGCGGCCTGGTCCAGGACCAGCTCGCCCGCCAGGACAAGCCGCTGCTGGGCATCTGTGTCGGCCAGCAGATGCTATTGGACCGCAGCGAGGAAAATGGTGGCATCGACTGTCTGGGTTTCCTGGCCGGCGACGTGAAGCGCTTCCCGGTCGACATGCGCGACGATCATGACCACCGCCTGAAGGTGCCGCACATGGGCTGGAACCTGGTACACCAGCATCACGCCCATCCGCTCTGGGACGGCATCGACCAGGACGAACACTTCTATTTCGTCCACAGCTATTATGTCGATGCCGCCGATGATGCCACGGTCTTCGGCACCACCGACTATGGCCGGATAACGGCTCACGTGGCCATCGGCCGCGACGCCACCTTCGCGGTCCAGTTCCACCCGGAAAAAAGCTCTCGGGCCGGCCTTCGCCTGCTGGAAAACTTCGTGAACTGGGCGCCCTGAACGGCGCAGCTTTCTACAGGCGCCCGAAGCCTCGCCAATTACAGGCGCCGAGGCCGCGCCAATTACAGGCGCCGATGCCGCGCCAATTACAGGCGCTCGAGACATCGCCAATGACAGGCGCCCGAGACCGCGCCAACCAAGGACACTGACATGCTGGTAATTCCCGCCATCGATCTCAAGGACGGCCAGTGCGTGCGTCTCAAGCAAGGCCGCATGGACGACGCCACCACCTACGGCGATGATCCGGTGGCCATGGCCGCCCGCTGGGTGAAGGCAGGTGCTCGCCGGCTGCACCTGGTCGATCTCAATGGCGCCTTCGAGGGCGCTCCGGTCAATGGCGAGGCCGTCACCGCCATCGCCCGCGCCTGGCCCGAGCTGCCGATCCAGATCGGTGGCGGGATTCGCTCTGCCGAGACCATTGAGCACTATCTCGCAGCAGGCGTTTCCTACGTGATCATCGGTACCAAGGCCGTCAAGGAGCCCGAGTTCGTCGGCGAGATGTGCCGCGCCTTTCCCGGCCACGTGATCGTCGGCCTGGATGCCCGCGACGGCTATGTGGCCACCGACGGCTGGGCCGAGGTTTCCGCGCTGAAGGCCACCGACCTGGCCAAGCGCTTCGCCGATGACGGCGTCTCGAGCATCGTTTACACCGATATCGCCCGCGACGGCATGATGTCGGGCGTCAACGTCGCTGCCACCGCCGAGCTTGCCCGCGAAGGCGGCTTGCCGGTGATCGCCTCGGGCGGCGTTACCAACCTCGATGACCTGCGCGAGCTGATCGCCATCGGCGAGCCAGGCATTCTCGGCGCCATCACCGGCCGTGCCATCTATGAAGGCTCGCTGGACCTGGCCCAAGGCCAGCGGCTATGCGATGAACTCGTCAACCGGACCGGGAGCTGAACCATGGGACTTGCCAAGCGCATCATCCCCTGCCTGGACGTCGACGCCGGCCGCGTGGTCAAGGGCGTCAACTTCATCGGCATCCGCGACGCCGGTGACCCGGTGGAGATCGCCCAGCGCTACAACCAGCAGGGCGCCGACGAGATCACCTTCCTCGACATCACCGCCAGCCACGAGGATCGCGACACCACCGTGGAGATGGTCGAGCGTATCGCCGGCGAGGTGTTCATTCCGCTGACCGTGGGTGGCGGCATCCGCAGCTGTGACGACATCCGCACCATGCTCAATGCTGGCGCGGACAAGGTCTCGATCAACACAGCGGCGGTGACCAACCCCGATTTCGTCCATGAAGCGGCCGAGCGCTTCGGCAGCCAGTGCATCGTGGTAGCCATCGATGCCAAGAAGGTGTCCGCCGAGGGCGAGCCACCACGCTGGGAGATCTTCACCCATGGCGGACGCCGGGCCACCGGCCTGGACGCCGTGGAATGGGCAAAGAAGATGGTCGAATACGGCGCCGGCGAGCTGCTTCTGACCAGCATGGACCGTGACGGCACCAAGGTCGGTTTCGACCTGGGCGTGACACTTGCGATCAGCGAGGCCGTCACCGTGCCGGTGATCGCCTCGGGCGGTGTCGGCAACCTGGATCATCTGGTCGAGGGAGTCACCAAGGGCGGTGCCGATGCCGTTCTCGCCGCCAGCATCTTCCACTTCGGCGAGTACACCATTCCCGAGGCCAAGCGCTACATGGCCGAGCGCGGCATCGAGATGCGTTTATAGGGTCAGTCGGCGGAAAGTCCCAGGTTGCTGACACCCTCGTTGCGCCCCAGGCGGCGCAGCGCCTTGAGCGACTCGCGATCAAAAGACCCCTCCACCACCTCCAGCACGGCCTCCTGGAACTCGAGCTCGTCCGCCATCAGCGGATGTCGGTGCACCAGTTCACCAAGCCGCTCGGCATCGTCCTCGCCTTCGGTCAGCTCGATGAAGGCGCGCACCCCGCCCTTTGAGGCACGGCTGACCTCGAACACGGCGTCCGGTGCCTCGCCGCGCAGGGTGTCGAGCAGCGCCGAGAGCGCCACGACCGCGTCCAGCGCCCGGCGGGCACCGAAACTGTCGTCGCCCGTGGGCTCCAGCTCGGCCAGCTTATCGGCCTGGCGATCGAAGTCGATGCGTGCCTCCTTGACGGCCAGACGCTCCCAGACCAGATCGAGGATCGCCCTCAGCCCCATGGGTTTACCATCGCCGCTGTCCTCGGCACAGAGGGCCTGACAGTAAAAGACATAGTTTGGCAGCAGCCGCTCGCAGAGCGCAGCCATGAAGGCCTGCTGGCGGCGGTCGTCGAGCTGGCGCAGCCGTTGAAAAAAGTCACGGCGATCCTGAATCATGAGGTACTTCCCCGGTTGGAATAGCAAAATAGGTTTTGGTTCTCAGGGCCATAGCCGCTCGGCCGGCACGCGACCCAACGCGTCGAAGATCACGCCTTCCGCGACCAGTCGCTGGCGCTGCTCGTCGGCACCGCCATGGTCGGCAAGCCGGCGCGAGGCGGTGATCACCCGAAACCAAGGCAGGTCGTGGCCAACCGGTAGATCGCGCAAGGCTCGCGCGACCAGGCGAGGTGTGCCGCCCTCGGTCATCGCGGCAATGCGTCCGTAGGTGGTGACGCGCCCGGCGGGAATCTCCGCCAGGATGGTCAATATCTGCTCACGCAGCGCCGGCTTCATGTACCCTTGCGCTCCCTTGTCATGTCGCCCCTGTCATCTCATCTACGGCGAGGTCACCGATGCACCTTCATCTACTCCAGCATAGCCCTCATCAAGGGCCGGCCCGACTCGCCGACTGGCTCACCAGCATGGGCCACAGCCATACGGTGTTTCATCTTGATGCCGGCGAGCTGACGCCGCGTCTGGCCGATTGCGACGCCCTGGTCGTACTCGACGGGCCGCTCTCGCTCGATGACACCGCCGCCCTCCCCTGGCTTCGGCAAGAGCGCAAGCTCATCGAACGTGCGCTGGACAGTACCAAGCCGGTGCTCGGCATCGGTTTCGGGGCGCGCCTGATCGCCTCGGCGCTGGGAGCCACGGTGGCCAACGGCACCTTCGCCGAAAGCGGCTGGCAGCGTATCGACCTGGCCGCCGGCAGTCCCTTCGACTTGCCGGATCGCTTCGATGCCTTCATGTGGCATCGCGAAGTCTTCGCCCTGCCGGATGAGGCAAGCCCCCTGGGCGGCAGCGCGGCAAGCCCGGTCCAGGGTTTCGCCTGGGACGCGGGACGCGTGGTAGGCCTGCTCTGCCACCTGGAGGCGACCGCCGTCAGCGTGGTGCAACTGATCGACCTCCAGGCACCACCGGGGGGCAGCGCGACCAGCCCGCATGTTCAGGGCACCGCGGCGATGCTCGAAGACCCCCGACGCTTCGACCGCCTCGCCCCGCTGCTCGACCGGGTGCTGAGCCAGTGGCTGCGCAGTTCCGAGGCCTGATACTTCGTTTGACGCATTCAGGCCGGCAATGCCGCCACGAGGGTCTGTCTCGCCTCGTGCGACCAGTGTCGCGCCGCCTCGAGACAGCCCTCCCAGTCGCCCACATGCAGAAAGCGGCGCTCGGTGTGCTTCTCCAGTTGATGGCGATAAAGCGGGTCGTAGTACTCGGTCAACAGCGGCGCGAGCCAGGCCTCATGAGCCTGGCGATTGCCGCGCTCGTGTTCCCGAAAGGCCAGCGTTTGCAGACGTGAAAGCCGCGCCAGGCGCGCGCTGCCCAGGCGCTTTCTCAGCCGGCCCAGGGCCGTGGCGAGTTGCTTGCGCATCAGCGCCCAGCCCAGCCAGTCACCGTACTGGGCCCGGTAGACTTCCCAGAGATCATCGATGTAATCCTTGCGAATCTGCTCGAGGCGCCAGTCCAGCGGCATCTCGATGCGAATTCGCGGGGCCTTGACCATCCCCTCCCAGAAGCGCAGCGGAATATTGGCCGCGCCGATGTGGCGGGATTCGTCCTCCACTACCAACGGCCCCTGCAGGTCCAACAGTCGCCGCCCTACGGCGTGCTCGAAGTCGATCTGCGACGGTGCGGGCAGCGGATGACGACCGAAGGCCGAGCCCTTGTGGCGCGCACAGCCTTCCAGGTCCAGGCCATTTTCCACCTGCAGGATCAATGCCGTCTTGGCGCAACCGGTCAGTCCGCTCACCACCAACAACGGCTGCTCCGCCGCAGCATCGATACGCTCACAGAGCGCCTGGCGCATGGCCTTCCAGCCGCCGCGAATTCGCGGGCGCGTGATACCTGCTTCCGCAAGCCACTGCTGGGATACCCGGGAGCGCAGCCCACCCCGAAAGCAGTAGACGACGGCGTCGGGATGGGCGTCGAGCAGCGCCACCCAGGCGGCGACCCGATGCTCCTTGATGGCGCCACTGACCAGCCGCTCACCGAGCGCGATGGCCGCATCTTGTCCATGATGCTTGTATTCGATGCCGACCTGACGACGCTCGTCATCGTCCATCAGCGGCAGGTTGATCGCCCCCGGCAGGGCTCCCTGACTGAACTCGACGGGGGCGCGAACGTCGATCAACACCCGACCCTCCCGTAGCAGCCCCAAGTCCGGCTCGATCAGCGGCAGGCTCATCCGCGCACCGTGATCAGGGCCGGGCCGCTGGGCCTGACGATCTCGCCGAAGGGCACGAGGTCGATACCATGCTCGCGACCGATACGCTCGACATCGTCCTCCCAGGAAGGATGCACCGAGAGCAACAGGCCTCCTGACGTCTGGGGATCGCATAGCCATTGCCAGTGCGCCTCGTCCATCGGCGGCAAGATCGCCCCCAAGGCATCGAGATTGCGTCGGGAGCCACCAGGAATAACACCCTGACGTCGATAGGCTTCGGCCTCGGCCAGACGCGGCAGGCGCCGGAAGTCGATATGGGCGGCCACGCCGCTGGCCTTGCAGATCTCGGCAAGATGTCCGGCCAGCCCGAAACCGGTGACGTCAGTCATCGCGTGCACTCCCTTCACCCTGGCGAGTTCGATGCCGATGTCATTGGGCTCGAGCATCGTCTCCCGAGCCAGGCCCTGATGGCCCGCCTGGATCAGCCCCTGCTTCTCCGCCGTGGTCAAAAGCCCAATGCCCAGCGGCTTGGTCAGGAACAGCATGTCGCCGACCTGCGCCCCCTTGTTGCGCTTGAGATGTACCAGGTCCACCAGGCCGTTGACGGACAAGCCGAAGATCGGCTCCGACGATTCGATCGAATGGCCACCGGCAAGCGCCACGCCCAGCTCACGGCAAACCGCCTGGGCACCGGCCACCACGTCGCCGGCAATATCGGCACTCAGCTTTTCCAGCGGCCAGCCCAGGATGCTAAGCGCCATCAGCGGCTTACCGCCCACGGCGTAGACGTTACTGATGGCATTGGTGGCGGCGATGCGCCCAAAATCGAAAGGATCATCGACGATGGGCATGAAGAAGTCGGTAGTGGCGATCATCCCGCGACCATCGCCGAGGTCATAGACCGCGGCGTCCTCGCGATCCTGATTGCCGACCACGAGGCGGGCATGGTTGGCGCCCGGCCCGGCCTTGGCCAAAATGCCGTCGAGTACGTCGGGCGCGAGCTCGCAGCCACAGCCGGCTCCCTGGCTGTACTGAGTCAGACGGATGGCGCTCATGTCGTTCTCCTTGGCAACGGCGTTTCTGTCAGTCTACAACATGCCTTGCGATCGTCGGTCGCGCTCACAGCGCCTCCAGGGCATCGGCAAGCTTGTCCACGGCGATGACCTCCATGCCGACGGGCGAGCGCTTCGGGGCATTGCCACGAGGCACGATCGCCCGCGTGAAGCCGTGCTTGGCGGCCTCGATGATGCGCTCCTGGCCGCTGGGCACGGGGCGGATCTCGCCGGAGAGTCCGACTTCGCCGAACACGACCAGCTCGCGTGGCAACGCGCGGTTCTGCAGGCTGGACACGACAGCCAGCAGTACAGCGAGGTCGGCGCTGGTTTCCAGCACCTTGACCCCGCCGACCACGTTGAGAAAGACATCCTGGTCACCGGTGAAGAGCCCGCCATGGCGATGCAGCACCGCCAGCAGCATGGCCAGCCGGTTGTGGTCAAGCCCCACGGCGACGCGACGCGGATTGCCCAGCGCGGAATCATCGAGCAGTGCCTGCACTTCCACGAGGATCGGACGGGTGCCTTCCCACACCACCATCACCAGGCTGCCGGCGCTCTGCTCCTCGTTGCGCGAGAGAAAGATGGCACTGGGATTCTTCACCTCGCGAAGGCCCTGTTCGAGCATGGCGAAGACACCCAGCTCGTTGACCGCCCCGAAGCGGTTCTTCTGGCCACGCAGAGTGCGAAAACGTGAATCGGCTCCACCCTCGAGCAACAGCGAGGCGTCGATCATGTGCTCGAGTACCTTGGGGCCTGCCAGGGTGCCATCCTTGGTGACATGCCCCACCAGCAGCAGCACGGTGTTCGACTGCTTGGCGAAGCGGGTCAGCGCAGCGGCCGATTCCCGCACCTGAGCCACGCCCCCAGGAGCCGAGGCGATATCTTCCAGGTGCATGGTCTGGATCGAATCGATCACCAGGATATCCGGTCGTTCACGCTCGGCCACGGCAAGGATGGTTTCGACACTGGTTTCGGCCAGCATCTTGAGGCCATGCGTTGGCAGCTGTAATCGGTTCGCCCGCATTGCTACCTGAGAGAGCGATTCTTCTCCGGTGACGTAGACGACGCGACGCGCCTGGGCCAGCTTGCAGGCTGTCTGAAGCAGCAGTGTCGACTTGCCGGCGCCGGGATTGCCCCCCAACAGCACTGCCGAACCCGGTACCAGCCCGCCGCCCAGCACGCGATCGAACTCCTCGAAGGTCGAGGAAAGCCGGGGCACTTCGGTGAGATCGACACTGCCCAGGTCGATCACCTCTCGCGACAAGTCGCCGGCATAGCCGCTACGGGCGGTACTGGAAGTCACCGCTCCACCGGGGCGCGAGGCCGCCAGGCGCACCTCGCTCAGGGTATTCCACTGCTGACAGCTGTTGCACTGCCCCTGCCACTTGCGGAATTCGGCGCCGCATTCGGTGCATACGAAGGCGCTTTTCGCTTTGGCCATGCGCTGCTCTCGTTACGGATATGGCGTCTATTCTAACAGCACCAGAAACGACTAGGGCGGCCCTAGGGCCGCCCTTGCTTGCCACCGAAAGCCGTTACTGGCGCTGCAGCTGGAGCATGTCGTTGTTCTGGAAGCGTCGACGCTGTGGGTCGATCAATTCCAGGGTATCGTCATCGATACGCATGAAGTAGTAGATCTGACCATCGCCATCAGGCGTCAGCTCATAGACGGTCGCATCGGGGTTTTCAGCCGTGCCGCTCAGCACTTCCCAGTTGCCGGCGTAGTTCTCGTCGGGCGGGTCTTGCGGGTGGGCACGATAGGTGGCATCCAAGGTGAAGGTACGCTCTTCCGATGCCGATGTATCATCGCCGGTCATTTCGACATTGATGTCGATACCATCGCAGTTGCGGCACGGCAAGGTGCCCTGATAAGTCGCTTGTGTCTCGGCCATCTCGGGGGCTGCGCCCTGCTCACCGGGTCCGGCAGCACAACCGGCCAACAGGGCGATAAAGGCCGACCCGGCCAGCAACGTTCTGATTTGCATGTAGCTCCTCCTAAACAATGGGCCAAACGCCGTAATACACGGCTGCCTGGTTGATAGCATACCCTCTCACGCCTTCAGCGGACAGCATGGGCTCCCGGGCGTTCCCTGCGATCACACGCCAGAATGAACGTAGACGAATACCAGCCCTAGTACCACCGGCATCACTATCAGACTACCAAGATTGCCAATCAATACCAACGACGCCACGGTATGTGGCTCCTGACGATATTGCTCGGCCACCAGATAATTGAGCACCGCCGGAGGAAGTGCCGCGAAAACCCAAAGAGAGGCCGCCTGCAGGCCGCTCAGATCCAAGAGCCATATCATCGGGGCCGCCAGCACCAAACCCGACAGGGGGCAGAGCAAGGCGCCCAGCAGCCCGGTCTTCCAGTCGCCGAAGTCGATATCCAGCATGCGCACGCCGAGCGCGAAGAGCAGCAAGGGAATACAGACACCGCCGAGCATGTGCAACGCTTCAAGCAACCAGCCCGGAAGCGAAAGCCCACTCAGGTTGACGGTTAGGCCAGCGATGCTTGCCAGCACGATGGGCATGCGCAGCAAGCGCCAAAGCGATGTACCAGGCCTGAGCATGTAGAGCCCCACCGAGAAGTGCAGCAGCATCTCGACAATGAACAGCACAACCGCCGCGGGCAGCGCCGACTCGCCGAAGGCAAGTAGTAGCAGCGGGATGCCCATGTTGCCGGAGTTGTTGAACATCATCGGCGGCAGGAAGGTTTTCGGGTTCAGCTTCAGCCATTTCACGACCGGCCAGAGCACGAGGCCCGAGCCCAGTACGATCACCACGCCGCCCAGGGCCAGCTTGGCATACTCTTCCAGCGGCGCTTGACCGTCGGCAAGAACGGCGAACACCAGCATGGGCACGAAAAGCTCCATGTTGAGCGTGTTCAGACCGCGTATGTCGGGCGTACGAAAGCGGCCGTAAAGAGTCCCGCAGCCGGAGATAAGAAACACCGGCAGCAGGGTCGCGAGAATTTGCGCAGTCATGAACAGATCCAGTGAATTCGCGTACGTGCAACAGCCATTATCCTAGCACGTCAGTCGCTTGCGCGGCCGCGTTGCACAGGTCACCATGGTTGTATCATCCCAGTGCCAACTAGCGAGAAACCATGAGCAAGTTCTGGAGCCCCGCGGTTCGCGGACTCACGCCCTATGTGCCTGGCGAGCAGCCCCGTGAACGCCTGATAAAGCTGAATACCAACGAGAACCCTTATCCGCCGGCATCCGGCGTTGGTACCGTCCTGCGGGATTACCCCGTTGACCATCTTCGGCTTTATCCCGACCCAGAATCCTGCGCCCTTCGCGATGCCCTGGCAGCAAACCTAGGAGTCGAACGGAAACACGTGTTCGTCGGCAATGGCTCCGATGAAGTGCTGGCCCTCGCCTTTCAGGCCTTTTTCCGTCAAGCCAGACCGCTGGAGATGCCTTCCATCTCCTACAGTTTCTATCCCGTCTACTGCAAGCTCTATGACATCGAGCGCCGCTCTCATTCCCTTGATGGTCAATGGCGCGTCGATCTTGAGGCCTTCGGTGCCGATGCCGGCGGCATCATCTTCGCCAACCCCAATGCCCCTACCGGCCACGGGCATGGGCGTGATGCCATCGCCGGACTGCTGGAACGAACCAAGGAGTCGGTCGTGCTGGTCGACGAGGCTTACGTCGATTTTGGTGGCGAGAGTGCGGTACCGCTGGTGGCTCGTTACCCAAACCTCTTGGTCACCGGGACCTTCTCTAAGTCGCGCAGCCTCGCTGGCCTGCGTCTGGGGTATGCAGTGGGGTCTCAGGAATTGATCGAAGGCCTCGAGCGGGTAAAGAATTCCTTCAACTCCTACCCCGTCGACAGTCTCGCCAGCGCCGTCGCCATTGCCTCCCTCGATGACACCGAACACTTCGAGGCCTGCCGTGAGGCGGTGATCACGACACGCGAGCGCACCCGGAACCGCCTCGAAAAACTGGGTTTCGGGGTACTGCCGTCTCAGGCCAACTTCATCCTAATCAGCCATTCTCAATTCGACGCGGCTCAGCTATTTGTAGGACTACGTGAACGCGGCATCCTGGTCCGCCATTTCAATACACACGTCTTGCGCGACTACCTGCGCATCACCATCGGCACCGATGATGAGATGGACAGCCTGGTGGAGACTCTCGAGTTACTGTGTGGCTGACTTCTCGGTTCAACAAAAACGCTCCCGTTTCAACTACAAACGCCAGCCTCTAGGCTGGCGTTTGTAGTTGTTGCTGTTGTTTACGATTTTCTTCCGCGCACACTCAGACCCCCGAGCCTGATGGCTCGGGGGTCGGTATAGGTGCCTGACGATGACCTACTCTCGCATGGGGAGACCCCACACTACCATCGGCGCTGAGCGGTTTCACTGCTGAGTTCGGCAAGGGATCAGGTGGTTCCCGCACGCTATGGTCGTCAGGCGAAAAGCGGTGAATCATGCTGGCGCGAGCGTCTCGGCGTGTCCGGCGGGCGGATCACAGACCCCTTGGGTGTTATATGGTCAAGCCTCACGGGCCATTAGTACACGTTAGCTCAACGCCTTGCGGCGCGTCCACACCGTGCCTATCAACCAGCTGGTCTCGCTGGGCCCTTCAGGA
>DATISN010000042.1:0-2969 GCA_035581765.1 Halomonas sp. | reverse complement strand
GGGGCGTCACATAAAGCGTCCGCTTCATATAGAATGAACGATCTATTCGTTCGACATGTTGCCAAGTGCATGAAGCATCCTCTGCCTGCTCGACCCCGGCACATCGGTGTGCTGCGACTCTCCGCCCTGGGTGATGTGTGTAACCTGGTGCCGACGGTTCGCGCCCTGCAGCGCCAGTGGCCCGAGGCTCGCATCACCTGGATCATCGGCAAGGGCGAGCACAGTCTACTGGCCGGCCTTTCCGGGGTCGAGTTCGTCGTCTACGACAAGCGCACGGGGGTGGCCGGCATGCGTGCCCTGTGGCGCGAGCTGGCCGACACTCGCTTCGATGTCCTCTTGCACATGCAGCAGTCGTTGCGAGCAAGCCTGCTGTCGCTGGGGCTCAAGTCGGACGTCCGGGTCGGTTACGACAAGGCCCGCGCCAAGGACGCCCAGCACTGGTTCACCCATCGCCACCTCGACCCCCACCCCCGAGCGCACGTGCTGGAGTCCTTCCTGGACTTCGCCCGCCTGCTCGGGGTCGAGGACCTGTCGCTGGATTGGCAGTTGCCGATCCCCGCCGTGGCCTTCGATGAAGCCAGAGCGCTGAGTGGCGAGGCCCCCTACCTGGTGATCAACCCGTGCAGCAGCATGCGGTTGCGCAATTTTCGCAACTGGTCCGCCGAGGGCTATGCGTCGGTGATCGAGCATGCCTGGGTACATCACGGCCTCAAGACGCTGCTGACCGGCGGCAGCAGTACCCAGGAGCGCGAGCTTGGCGAGCGCATTCGGGCCCTGTGCCGCCCCGAGACGGTGATCGACGCCATCGGCGGCACCTCGCTCAAGGGGCTGCTGGCGCTGATACAGCGCGCGCGCCTGCTAGTGGCGCCCGATACCGGCCCCGTGCACATGGCGAATGCGCTCGGTACCCCGGTGCTGGGTCTCTACGCCACCTCGAATGTTGACCGGACGGGGCCCTATCTCTGGCGAGCGTTCGCGGTCAATCGCTATCCCGAGGCCGTGCGTACCTACATGCACAAGGACCCCGAAGCGCTGAACTGGGGCCAACGGGTTCGCCACTCCGACGCCATGTCGTTGATTCGGGCCGAGGACGTGATCGAACGCCTCGACGCCCTGCTTGCGCCACCGCCAGTCCCACAGGATACGGAGTCCCGCGCCGATGAAGCTTGATCTCACCGCACTGGAACACTCGCGCCTGCTGGTAGTGGGTGACGTCATGCTCGACCGCTATTGGCATGGCGGCACCTCGCGCATCTCGCCGGAAGCGCCGGTCCCGGTGGTCCGCGTCAACGAATGCGAAGACCGCCCGGGCGGCGCCGCCAACGTGGCCCTCAACATCGCCTCGCTGGGGGCTCACGCGGCACTGGCCGGGCTGGTCGGCGATGACGACAACGCCGTGCGCCTCGACGGTCGCCTGGAAAGCGCCGGAGTGAGTACTCACTTCGAGCGCAGCCCCGGCATTCCGACCATCACCAAGCTGAGGGTGATGAGCCGCAACCAGCAGCTGATCCGCCTGGACTTCGAGGAAGGGCTCGGTGACGTCGATACCTCGGGGCTGCTGGCGCGGGTCGAACGCGCCTTGCCCGACTGCGATCTGGTGATTCTTTCCGACTACGGCAAGGGCACCCTCAACCGGGTCGAGGAGCTGATTCATCTGGTCCGTCGCAGCGGCAAGCGCGTATTGGTGGACCCCAAGGGCAGCGATTTTCGCCGGTATCGCGGGGCCAGCGTGATCACCCCCAACCTGACCGAGTTCGAGACAGTGATGGGGCCTTGCCGCAACGACGCCGAACTCGCCGCCAAGGGCGAGACGCTGCGCGCCGAGCTCGACCTCGAGGCGCTGCTGATCACCCGCAGCGAGAAGGGCATGACGCTGATCCGCGAGGGGCATGAGCCGCTGCATCTGCCGACCCGTGCCCGCGAGGTCTTTGATGTCACCGGCGCCGGCGACACCGTGATCGGCGTGCTCGGGCTGGCCCTGGCGTCGGGTCATGGCTTCCCCGAAGCGATGACCCTGGCCAACCTGGCGGCCGGTCTGGTGGTGGCCAAGCCCGGCACCGCGACGCTCTCGATCGCCGAACTCTATACCGCCCTGCACGGCGACAAGCTGGCCGAGTACGGGCTTATCGAGGAAGCGCCGCTCATCGAGGCCGTGCGGGCCGCGCAGGCGCGTGGCGAGCGCGTCGTCATGACCAACGGCTGCTTCGATATCCTGCATGCCGGCCATGTGGCCTACCTAGAACACGCACGACAGCTCGGCGACCGCTTGATCGTGGCGGTCAACAACGATGCCTCCATCACGCGTCTCAAGGGCCCCCGGCGCCCGATCAACCCCTTGATGCGGCGCATGCAGGTGCTGGCTGGGCTCGGCGCGGTGGACTGGGTCGTGCCCTTCGCCGAGGACACCCCCGAGCGTCTGATCGAGGCGGTGCTGCCGGATATATTGGTCAAGGGCGGCGACTATCGCCCCGAGCAGATCGCCGGCGGCGAGGCCGTGCGCAGGGCGGGAGGCGAGGTGCGGGTGCTCGGCTTCGAGGATGGCGTTTCCACCACGGCGATGATCTCCACGATTCTCGACCGCGAGCGCTGATGCCCCGTCCGCTCGCCGCCCGCAAGCGCCGCCCCTGGGCGCGCCGCCTCTATGGGGTCGCGCTCTGGCTGCTCGCACCGCTGATCCTCTGGCGTGTCTGGCGTGAGCACCTCCCGGCAAACCCGCGCCGGGAGCGGCTGGGCTGGATTCCGCCGACCGACGAGGGTCAGCGCGTCATCTGGCTGCACTGCGCGTCGGTGGGCGAGGTGCAGGCGGCCCGGCCATTGATCGAGGCCCTGCTGGAGCGCTATCCGGGCTATCGTCTCGTCGTCACCACCATGACCGCGACCGGCGCCGAACGGGTCAGGGCCCTGGCGAAAGGGCTTCGTGAGCGGGGCGTCTCGGGCGAAGTGAGCCATCACTTCGTGCCGCTGGACTT
>DATISN010000041.1:0-14093 GCA_035581765.1 Halomonas sp. | reverse complement strand
CGGGATCTCCCCGGTTTGCCCGACAGGTTTTGAACACTCAGGTATGAACACCTGGCCAAGCGGTTGGAGGCTCCAATGTCCAAAGTATGTCAGGTTACCGGCAAGCGCCCGGTGACTGGTAATAACGTTTCACACTCCCAGCGCAAGACCCGCCGTCGTTTCTTGCCGAACCTGCACAGTCATCGTTTCTGGGTAGAGTCCGAGAATCGCTTCGTCAAGCTGCGTGTCTCTGCAAAGGGCATGCGCGTGATCGACAAGAAAGGCATCGAGGCGGTGCTGAGTGACATTCGCAAGCGCGGCGATGCCGTCTAAGCGATCCATCCAGGGAGGCAAGACTGATGCGTGACAAGATTAGAATGGTGTCCAGTGCCGGTACCGGTCATTTCTACACCACCGACAAGAACAAGCGGAACACGCCGGACAAGCTCGAGATGAAGAAATTCGACCCGACGATCCGCAAGCACGTGATGTACAAGGAAGCCAAGATCAAGTAGGTCGCTGCTCGACCACGGATCGCTTCCACCGCAGGTGACATGCCTGTCTCCCTGAACCCGGCCCTGCGGTCGGGTTCAGGCGTTTCCGATCCTTTCCTCGAGTGCCGGTCGTCATGCCAGAACTACCCGAAGTCGAGACCACACGCCGCGGCATCGCTCCCCATGTGGAAGGGCGCGAGATCGTGGAGGTCATCGTGCGCGAGTCGCGTCTGCGCGTGCCGGTGCCCACGGATCTGGTCGAGCGGCTAGTGGGTGCGCGGATCGGCTCGTTGTCGCGCCGCGCCAAGTACCTGCTGCTGCCACTCTCCCCCCCACAGGGCGACGGCGCTTCGACGCTGTTGTGGCACCTGGGCATGTCCGGCAGCCTGCGCATGGTGCGCCTCGGCGAGCTGCCTCGAAAGCATGATCACGTGGACCTGGTGCTCGATGACGGCGGGATCCTGCGCTATCACGATCCTCGCCGCTTCGGCTTCGTCGACTGGCTACAGGTGAGTGCCGATTCCGACCCTCGCCTGGCCCGGCTGGGCCCCGAGCCGCTTTCCGAGGCCTTCGATGGCGCGCGGCTGTTCTCGCGCTCGCGTCGTCGGCGCCTGGCGGTAAAGCCGTTTCTTATGGATAACGCCGTGGTGGTGGGGGTGGGCAACATCTACGCCGCCGAGGCGCTGTTTCTGGCCGGCATCGACCCGTGCCGGCCGGCGGGCGGCATTTCCCGCCAGCGCTACGATCGCCTGGCGGGGGCGGTGCGCGAGGTGCTGGCCGCGGCCATCACCCAGGGCGGCACGACCCTGCGCGACTTCGTCGGTGGCACTGGCGAGCCGGGCTACTTCAAGCAGCGACTCAACGTCTACGGTCGTCATGGCCAGGCCTGCCGGCGCTGCGGCGGCGAGTTGCGCCTGGTGACCCTGGGCCAGCGGGCCAGCGTGTTCTGCGCTCGCTGCCAGACCTGACGACCGAACGACTCACCCTTCACGAGATTTTCCTCATGACCATGACCCGTTCCCTGCGCCTCAAGAAAAACGCCGACCGTCGCCTCAAGGCCGGGCACCTGTGGCTGTACTCCAACGAGATCGACATGGCGGTGACGCCGATCAAGGACATCGAGGCCGGCGAGCAGGTAGTGGTCGAAGCCGCCAATGGCAAGGCGATGGGCGTGGCCTACGTCAATCCACATTCGCTCATCTGCGCCCGCCTGGTCTCCCGTGACCCCCAGCAGGGCCTCGACCGTTCGCTGCTGGTCCACCGCCTCAACCAGGCCCTGGCGCTGCGTCAGCGGCTCTTCGACAAGCCCTACTATCGTCTCGTGCATGGCGAAGGCGACCTGCTGCCGGGGCTGATCGTCGACCGCTACGGCGATGTGGTGGTCCTGCAGCTCAACACGGCCGGCATGCAGGCGGTGGTGGACGAGCTTCTCGACGCGCTGGACAAGGTGCTGTCGCCGCGGGTGGTGGTGCTGCGCAACGACACCAGCGGGCGGCGTCTGGAGGGCCTCGAGTCGACGATCGAGGTGGTGAAGGGCGAATTGGCCGAGCCGGTGTTGATGGAAGAGAACGGCGTGCGGTTTACCGCGCCGGTACTCGACGGCCAGAAGACCGGCTGGTTCTTTGATCATCGGGCCAACCGCGCCTGGCTCAACGGTCTGGTAAAGGGCAAGCGGGTGCTGGATCTGTTCAGCTACGTGGGCGGCTGGGGCGTGCAGGCGGCAGCCAACGGCGCCAGTGAGGTGCTATGCGTGGATTCGTCGAGCGCCGCCCTCGAGCGCGTCGCCGAGAATGCCACCCTAAACGGCCTTCACGAGCGAGTGTCGGTCGGCGAGGGCGATGCCTTCGAGGTGCTCGCGGCGCTGAAAGCCGAGGGCGAGGTGTTCGACGTGGTGATCCTCGACCCGCCCGCCTTCATCCGCAAGCGCAAGGATATCCCCGGCGGCGAGCGCGCCTATAGCAAGCTCAATCGCGAGGCGATGCGGCTGCTCGGTCGCGACGGCCTGTTGCTCTCAGCCTCCTGCTCCATGCACCTGGCACCGGAGCGTCTGATCGACGTCGTGCGCGGGGCGGTTCGCCATCAGGACCGCCAGGGCCAGCTCATCTATCAAGGCCACCAGGGGCCGGATCATCCGGTGCATCCGGCGATTCCGGAAACCGCCTATCTGAAGGCGCTAGGTGTCCGGGTCTTCCGAGACTGAACCCGTCATGACGCCTGCCTATGTCCGTGTCTTCGCGCATTCCAATGTGCTGCTGGTCAGCCACTTGCGCAATGTGCTGGCCGCGACGGGCATGCCGGTCGAACTGCGCAACATGACACTCGCCGGCGGTGCCGGCGAGTTGCCGTTGGGCGATTGTGAGCCGGAGGTGTGGGTGGCGCCCCATAATCGCGAGCGTGCCGAGGCGTTGATCAACGCCGCCCTCGCCGGCGAAAGCGATACTCCCGACTGGTCCTGTCGCGGCTGTGGCGAATCTCTGGAAGGGGTGTTCGATACCTGTTGGCGGTGTGGTCGAGCGAAGCTCTGAGAGGGAACCCCTGAGAAAGAACCCTTGAGAGAGAACCCTTGAGAGAGAAGCCTTGAGAGAGAAGCCCTGACGGCGAAGGCCTGGCGAGATGAGTCAGGCTTTCTGTCAAGGCGTCCTTTCACAGCAGGATGTTTGGACATTGCGCGTGATTTATCAGGTTTATTCCGTTCTTGTTGAGCAGTGCTTCATGTATCCACTGCCTGTGCTGTAATGGGGAGGAAAGTCACCCAAAACAGTTTGCAGGAGGCCGCCATGCAGATCGGCGTACCCAAGGAAATCAAGAATCACGAATACCGCGTCGCCCTGACCCCGACCGGGGCACGTGAACTGGTCGGCCGCGGCCACCAGGTCACCGTCCAGGCCGGGGCCGGCGAAGGCGCCGGCTTTGCCGATGCCGACTACGCGGCCGCCGGCGCGGTCCTCGAGGCCGACGTGGCGAAGGTCTGGGGCGGCGCCGAGCTGATCCTCAAGGTCAAGGAGCCCCAGGCGGAGGAAGTCGCGCGCCTGACGTCCGGCCAGACGCTGTTCACCTATCTGCACCTGGCCGCCGAGGAGACACTCACCCGCGGCCTGATGGAGAGCGGCGCTACCTGCATTGCCTACGAGACCATCACCGACCGTCAGGGCGGTCTGCCGCTGCTCGCGCCGATGAGCACCGTGGCCGGCCGCATGGCCGTGCAGGCGGGCGCCCACAGCCTGGAGAAGGCCCAGGGCGGGGCGGGTGTGTTGCTGCCTGGCGTTCCCGGTGTGCCGCCTGCCAAGGTCGCCGTGATTGGTGGTGGCGTTGTCGGCGAGAATGCTGCCCGCATGGCGCTTGGCCTGGGCGCCGAGGTGATGGTGCTGGACAGGTCGATCCCGCGGCTCGAGACCCTCGATGATCGCTATCAGGGGCGTATGAAGACGGTGTTTTCCACCGCCGACGCCATTGACGAGGCGGTACGTGACTCCGACCTGATCGTCGGCGCCGTGCTGATCCCCGGGGCCGCGGCGCCCAAGCTGATCACCCGTGCCATGCTCGCCGACATGAAACCCGGCAGCGTGCTGGTCGACGTGGCCATCGACCAGGGCGGGTGTTTCGAGACCAGCAAGGCCACCACGCATGCCGAGCCGACCTATCTCGTTGATGGCATCGTGCATTACTGCGTGGCCAACATGCCCGGCGCCGTGGCGCGCACCTCGACGCTGGCGTTGACCAACGCCACGATGCCCTTCGTCATTGCGCTGGCCGACAAGGGCTGGAAGCAGGCCCTGGCCGCCGATCCCCACTTCGCCGCGGGGCTCAACGTCCACAACGGCAAGGTGACCTACCAGGCAGTGGCCGACGCCTTCGGCCTGGATCGCGTGGACCCCGCGTCGCTGACGGGATAACCGCCAAATGCCGGTGTTGGCTGGCCCCGGTCGCCTTGGCCGGGGCTGCACGGTAAGATGGGGCCATTCGCCAACGCTCAAGTAGAGTCCCATCGCTTCATGACCAAGACACGCGTTCTCACCGGTATCACCACGACCGGCACCCCGCACCTGGGCAATTACGTGGGGGCCATCAAGCCCGCCATCGCGGCGAGCCAGGACCCCAGCGTTCAGTCCTACTACTTCCTTGCCGACCTGCATGCGCTGATCAAGTGTCAGGACCCGCAGCGGGTGCAGGAATCGCGCCTGGAGATCGCTGCGACCTGGCTGGCGCTGGGGCTGGATACCGACAACGCCATCTTCTATCGCCAGTCGGATGTCCCCGAGATCCCCGAGCTGACCTGGATGCTTTCCTGCGTGTGTGCCAAGGGCCTGATGAACCGGGCGCATGCCTACAAGGCCGCAGTGGCGGAAAACGAGTCTGCCGGCAATCAGGACCCCGACAAGGGCATCACCATGGGGCTGTTCGGCTACCCGGTACTGATGGCGGCCGATATCCTGCTGTTCAACGCGCACAAGGTGCCGGTCGGTCGCGACCAGATCCAGCATATCGAGATGGCCCGCGACATCGCCGGGCGCTACAACCACCTGTACAAGGGCGCGTATTTCACCCAGCCCGAAGCGGTGGTGGACGAGAGGGTCGAGGTGCTCAATGGCCTCGACGGTCGCAAGATGTCCAAGAGTTACAACAACACCATCCCGCTTTTCGCCTCCGAGAAGAAGCTTCTGAAGCTGGTGCGCAAGATCAAGACCAACTCGCTGGAGCCGGGCGAGCCCAAGGACCCGGCGACCTGCACCCTCTTCCAGATCTACTCGGCCTTCGCGACGACCGACCAGACAGCCGAGCTGCGCACCGAGTACGCCAATGGTATCGGTTGGGGCGAGGCCAAGAATCGGGTATTTGAATTGCTCAACGAGCAGCTGCGTGAGCCTCGCGAGCGCTACCAGGCGTTGATGGAGGACCCGGGACATATCGAGTCGGTGCTGCTGAAAGGGGCCGAGCGGGCCCGCACCGAGGCCGCGCCGCTGATGGAGCGTCTGCGTCATGCGGCGGGGTTGGGTCGATTCGTATAACCAGTGAGGAAGGGATCTTATGGGGCGCCTCCGGGCGCCTTGTCTCGTTCTGGCATCCGCCTGGTGCGCTTCTGCCGGGCTTGCCAAGCTGAATTAATCGAACGAAGGAGAAATTGCAATGGCAACTGCAGTCGATGCTCAGCGCCCTCGCCGCATATCCCTGCTGCTGGGAGTGGCGATGCTGACGGGTGCACTTATCGTGGGGCTCGCCTTTGGTACGCGTCTGGGTCTTCTGATGCTGGTCGGCGCGGCGCTCGGGGTGTCGCTTTACCATGCCGCCTTCGGCTTCACCGCCGCATGGCGAGTCTTCATCAGCGAGCGGCGAGGGCGTGGCCTGCGCGCTCAGATGGTGATGCTCGCCATCGCCGTGGTGCTGTTCTTTCCCGCGCTGGGAGCGGGAAGCCTTTGGGGGCAGAGCGTTTCCGGGTTCGTGGCGCCAATCGGCGTCTCGGTGGTGGTGGGCGCCTTCCTGTTCGGCATCGGCATGCAACTCGGCGGCGGGTGCGCTTCCGGCACCCTGTTCACCGCGGGCGGCGGTAATGCGCGCATGGTCATCACGCTTGTCTTCTTCATCGTCGGCTCACTGATCGGTACCGCTCACTTTTCCTGGTGGATGGAGCTGCCGGCTTTCCAGCCCGTGTCATTAGTGCAGACGTTCGGTGCCGTCGGGGGCATTGTGGTGAGCCTTGGGCTGTTCGGGGCAATCGCCCTCTTTACGATAATGTTGGAGAAACGCCGTCATGGCCGGCTTGAGGAGGCGCCGCGCTTTTACCTGAGTGACCGACGCTGGCTTACCGGTCCCTGGCCACTGCTGCTGGGTGCGGTGGCACTGGCGCTGCTCAATTTCGCCACCCTGGCGCTCGCCGGGCGCCCTTGGGGTATCACGTCGGCATTTGCCCTTTGGGGCGCCAAGGGCTTCGAATTGCTCGGCGGCGACGTCAGTCAATGGGGCTACTGGCAGAGTGCGAGCAATGCCGCGGCGCTGCAGGCCAGCGTGTGGAGCGACATCACCACGGTAATGAACGTGGGCATCATTCTCGGCGCCATGGTGGCCGCGACTCTGGCTGGGCGCTTCGCGCCGACCCTGCGTATCCCGCTCGGCTCCTTGCTGGCGGCGGTGCTCGGCGGATTGATGCTGGGCTACGGGGCCCGCCTCGCCTTCGGATGCAATATAGGTGCCTATTTCAGCGGTATTGCCTCGGGCAGCTTGCACGGCTGGGTATGGTTGGTGGCGGGATTCACCGGCAATTTACTCGGCGTGCGGCTGCGTCCAATCTTCTTCGACCGTCCTCCCAGCGAGAGGACCCGGGCCAAGGTCAGCTGAGCGGAGCGCTGTGGTTTTCAGCATGCTAGAGTTGACGCCTAGGCACCTGTCGGACGTATACGCTGATCTACTACGAGACCCGCCTCGCTCGTGACAGCCGATCAAACGCGACAGGCGCCTGAAAGAGTGTCAATGGCCCGTTCCAGTCACCGCATCGAGACGAGAGATGACCATCGAACAAAAGCGACCCCTCTACATTCCTTACGCCGGCCCCCCATTGCTGGAGATGCCTCTGCTCAACAAGGGCAGCGCCTTTTCCCGCGAGGAGCGCATCGAATTCAACCTCATCGGGCTGCTGCCGCAAAACGTGGAGACGATCGAGGAGCAGTCGGAACGGGCCTATCGTCAGTACAGCCAGTGTCAGAACGATCTGGACAAGCACATTTACTTGCGCGCCATCCAGGATGACAACGAGACGCTCTACTACCGCCTGGTGACCGAGCACCTTGAGGAGATGCTGCCGATCATCTATACGCCGACGGTGGGCAAGGCGTGCGAGGAATTCTCTAACATTTACCGCAATCATCGGGGGCTGTTCATCAGTTACCCGGATCGCGATCGTATGGACGACATCCTGCGCAGCTCCACCAAGGACAATGTCAAGGTGATCGTAGTCACCGACGGTGAACGCATCTTGGGGCTCGGTGACCAAGGCATCGGGGGCATGGGCATCCCCATCGGCAAGTTGGCGCTCTACACCGCTTGCGGTGGCATCAGCCCGGCCTACACGCTGCCGATCACCCTCGATGTCGGTACCAACAACACCACCTTGCTCGACGACCCCATGTACATGGGTTGGCATCATGAACGTGTCTCCCAAACGGAATATGACGCCTTCATGGCCGAGTTCATCGCCGCCGTGAAGCGTCGCTGGCCGGGGGTGCTGCTGCAGTTCGAGGACTTCGCCCAAGCCAATGCCCTGCCGCTACTGGAGCGCTATCGCGACGAGCTGTGCTGCTTCAACGACGACGTCCAGGGGACCGCCTCGGTGGTGGTAGGCACCCTGATGGCGGCCTGTCAGGCCCGAGACGAAGGCATCGGCCAGCAGCGCGTGGTGTTTGTGGGGGCCGGCTCCGCCGGCTGCGGCATCGCCGAGCATGTGGTGGTCGCCATGCAGGCCGAGGGCTTGACCGAGAGAGAGGCGCGCAACCGAATCTTCATGGTAGATAGAGAAGGGTTGGTTACCTCCGAGCAGACCTGGCTGCACGATTTTCAGCGGCGTCTGGCTCACGGCCCCGAGCAGGTCGCCGATTGGGATGGCCAGGCACTCCTGGAAGTGGTGCGCCAGATCGAGCCCACGGTGTTGATCGGGGTCTGCGGCATGCCCGGGATCTTCACCGAGGAAGTGGTTCGCACCATGCATGCCGGTTGCGAGCGTCCGCTGATCATGCCGCTTTCCAACCCCACCTCGCGCGCCGAAGCGGTACCGGCAGACGTGCTTGCCTGGACCGAGGGTCAGGCGCTGGTGGCGACGGGCAGTCCTTTCCAGCCGGTGGCGCATGATGGACACACTTATCGCATCGCCCAGTGCAATAACTCCTATATCTTTCCCGGCATCGGGCTTGGCGTGGTGGCCAGCGGCGCCAGGCGGATTACCGATGCCATGCTGATGTCTGCCTCGCGAGCGCTGGCCCGAGAGGCGCCCATCGTCAAGCATGGGGAGGGCGCACTGTTGCCGGCGCTGGGCAATATCCGCGAGCTGAGCAAGGTGATCGCCTTCGATGTGGCGGCCCAGGCCCAGCAGGAAGGCATGGCGCTGAAGACGGATGGCACCAAGCTGCGTGCCGCCATCGAACGTCACAGCTGGACGCCGGTGTATCGTCGTTATCGGCGCCGCTCGTTCTAAGACGCTGACGGCGAACCAAGAGCGTTTCCTGCTGATTAACGCTCGACGCCTGTGCATAAGAAGGCCCTGCCGGTGTCTCCCGGCAGGGCCTTTCGCTTCGGCGGTGGAAGACTTATGCAGAGCCGATCATGCTGCGCAGCACATAGTGCAGGATGCCGCCGTGACGGTAGTACTCCAGCTCGTTGGCGGTATCGATACGGCACAGCGCCTCGAGCGTCTTCTCGCCCTTGTCGGAGGCAATGGTCACCTTGACCTGGCTGCCCGGCGAGAGCTCGCCGAGTCCCTCGATGGAGATCCGCTCCTCGCCCGTCAGGCCCAGAGTCTTGCGGTCCTCGCCTTCCGGGAACTGCAGCGGCACGACCCCCATGCCGATCAGATTGGAGCGGTGGATGCGTTCGTAGGATTCCGCCAGCACGGCGCGCACGCCCAGCAGACGCGTGCCCTTGGCGGCCCAGTCCCGCGAGGAGCCGGTGCCGTATTCCTTGCCGGCGACCACCACCAGCGGGGTGCCTTCCTGCTGATACTGCATGGCGGCATCGTAGATGGGCATCTGCTTGCCGCTGGGCACGTGGCGGGTCTCGCCGCCGACGACGCCATCGAGCATCTCGTTCTTGATGCGCACGTTGGCGAAGGTGCCGCGCATCATGATCTCGTGGTTGCCGCGCCGCGAGCCGTAGGAGTTGAAATCCACCGGCCTGACGCCGCGCTCCTGCAGGTAGCGGCCGGCGGGACTGTCGGGCTTGATGGCGCCGGCCGGCGAGATGTGGTCGGTGGTCACCGAGTCGGCGAACATGGCCAGGATGCGCGCGTCCTTGACGTCCTCGATGGCATCCGGCGTCTTGCCCATGCCCTCGAAGAAAGGCGGATGCTGGATATAAGTGGACTCCCTGGACCACTGATAGACCTGGCTCTGGGGCACATCGATGGCCTTCCAGACCTCGTCGCCATCGAACACTGCGGCATATTCCTTGCGGAACATCTCGGTATTGACTTTCTCCACGGCCTCGGCGATCTCGGCCTGCGACGGCCAGATATCCTGCAGATAGACGGGCTTGCCATCGCTGCCGGTCCCCAGGGGCTCGGTCGTCAGGTCGCAGCGCACATTGCCGGCCAGGGCATAGGCGACGACCAGCGGCGGGGAGGCCAGCCAATTGGTCTTGGTCAGCGGGTGGACCCGGCCTTCGAAGTTGCGGTTGCCCGAGAGCACCGAGGCGACCGTCAGGTCTCTCTTCTCGATGGCGCTTTCGATCGGCTCGTGCAGCGGCCCGGAGTTGCCGATGCAGGTGGTGCAACCATAGCCCACCAGGTTAAAGCCCAGGGCGTCGAGATCGTCCTGCACGCCGCCCGCGTTGAGGTACTCGGTCACCACCTTGGAGCCCGGCGCCAGGGAGGTCTTGACCCAGGGCTTGGTGGTGAGGCCCTTCGCGCGCGCCTTGCGGGCCAGCAGGCCCGCGGCCATCATCACGCTGGGGTTGGAGGTGTTGGTGCAGGAAGTGATCGCGGCGATCACCACGGCGCCGTGATGCAGCTTGAAGGGCGTGCCGTCGACATCCACGTCCAAGGTGTCATCGTCGTCATAACTGCGTTCGATGCCCACCGCCGTCTGACCGCCCTCCGACAGCCAGCGGCCCTCTTCGGTGGAGGCGGCCTGGCTGCCTTCATCGTGCATGATCTGCTCGAAGGTGGCCTTGATGTCCGTCAGCGCCACGCGGTCCTGGGGGCGCTTGGGGCCGGCCATGCTGGCGACCACCTCGCCCATGTCGAGTTGCAGGGTGTCACTGAAGACCGGTTCCGCGCCGGGCTGACGCCACAGTCCTTGGGCCTTGCAGTAGGCTTCGACCAGGGCAATCTGGGCATCGTCGCGGCCGGTGAGGCGCATGTAATTGAGGGTCTCGGCGTCGGCCGGGAAGAACCCGCACGTCGCGCCGTATTCGGGAGCCATGTTGGCGATGGTGGCCCGATCAGCCAGCGGCAGGTCATCGAGGCCGTCGCCGTAGAACTCGACGAACTTGCCGACCACGCCTTTCTGGCGAAGCATCTGGGTGACCGTCAGCACCAGGTCGGTGGCGGTGATGCCTTCGCGCATCTTGCCCGTGAGCTTGAAGCCGATGACCTCGGGAATCAGCATCGACACCGGCTGGCCGAGCATCGCGGCCTCGGCCTCGATGCCGCCCACGCCCCAGCCGAGCACGCCCAGGCCGTTGATCATGGTGGTGTGAGAGTCGGTGCCGACCAGCGTATCGGGATAGGCGAAGGTCTTGCCGTCCTGCTCCTTGATCCACACCGTCTTGCCCAGGTATTCGAGATTGACCTGGTGACAGATGCCGGTGCCGGGCGGGACCACGCGGAAGTTGTCGAAGGCCTCCTGGCCCCAGCGCAGGAACTCGTAGCGCTCGCGGTTGCGCTCCATCTCGATGGCCACGTTGTCCTTGAACGCTGCGGCATTGCCGTAGTTATCGACCATCACCGAGTGGTCGATAACCAGGTCGACCGGGGACAGCGGATTGATTCGCGCCGGGTTCTCGCCAAGCTTTTCCACCGCGGCGCGCATGGAGGCCAGATCAACGACCGCAGGCACGCCGGTGAAGTCCTGCATCAGCACGCGGGCCGGACGGTAGCCGATCTCGCGGTCGGAGCGGCCCTGCTGCTGCCAGTCGACCAGCGCCTGCATGTCCTCCAGCGCAACGCTCTCGTCGTCGGCGAAGCGCAGCTGGTTTTCCAGCAGGATCTTCAGGGTCATCGGCAGACGGTCGATATTGCCGAGCGCCTCGGCGGCCTTGGGCAGGCTGTAATAGTGGTAGGTCGTGCCGCTGGCTTCCAGCGTCTGCCGGGTATCCGGTAGGGACTCGGTACTCATTGCTGTCCTCCTTTCGCGTCGCGGGGAGTGATCGAAGCTGCCTGGTGTAATGCGTCAGACATGGTCATGATAGTGGTCGATTTCAAGCGACACCGCCATCGCGAGCCTTGAAATGCGCGAAGCGGGACGCCATATTTCGGCAATGGCGCATTGAGTCGCGAGCGAGGGTCAGGTGAACGAAGAACAGCTCGATGCCAGAACGGTGCATTGCCCCTATTGTGATGCCCCCTTCGACCTGCTGATCGATCTTTCCCAGGGCAGTCATGTCACCTGGGAGGATTGTCATTGGTGTTGCGCGCCGATCCAGATACGCATCGAGATTCCTCTGGACGAGGAACAGCCGGCAGAGGTGATGCTGGGTCGCGACGACGATGTGCTCTAGCGTGAGTTAGGCCGCGTGACTCATCCCCCGCGTGCCGCGTCACTTGTCTCTGTTCACCTTCTCCCGCGCGCCTCCTTTCATCCACATAGAGGTACCCCATGAGCGAAACGCGTCACGAACGCCTGATCATCCTCGGCTCCGGCCCCGCAGGTTACTCCGCGGCGGTCTATGCGGCCCGGGCCAACCTGCAGCCGCTGCTGATCACCGGCATCCAGGCCGGGGGACAGCTCACCACCACCACCGATGTGGACAACTGGCCGGGTGACGATGCGGGCGTGCAAGGCCCTGAGTTGATGGAGCGAATGAAGCGCCATGCCGAGCGATTCGACACCGAGGTGCTGTTCGATCATATCAACGAGGTGGAGCTGCGCGGGTCGCCCTTCACCCTCAAGGGCGACGGCGGTACCTACACCTGCGATGCGCTGATCATCGCCACCGGCGCCAGCGCGCGCTACCTGGGGCTGCCTTCCGAGCAGGCGTTCATGGGTCAGGGCGTATCGGCCTGCGCGACCTGTGACGGTTTTTTCTACCGCAACCAGGAGGTCGTGGTGGTGGGTGGCGGCAACACCGCCGTGGAGGAGGCGCTGTATCTTTCCAACATCGCTTCCAAGGTGACCCTGGTGCATCGCCGGGACAGTCTGCGCGCCGAGAAGATCCTGCAGGACAAGCTGTTCGAGAAGGCCAAGAGCGGCAACGTGGTGCTGGAGTGGCACCAGACCCTCGACGAGGTGCTGGGCGACAATACCGGGGTGACCGGCGTGCGCCTCAAGTCAACGCAGGACGGCAGCACCAAGGAACTCGCGGCACCTGGCGTCTTCATCGCGATCGGCCACAGCCCCAACACCGGCATCTTCGAGGGGCAACTGGAGATGCGTGGCGGCTATATCCGGGTCAAGTCCGGGCTCGACGGCAACGCCACGGCCACTAGCGTCCCCGGCGTCTTCGCGGCCGGCGACGTGATGGATCATGTCTACCGCCAGGCGATCACCTCGGCAGGCAGCGGGTGCATGGCGGCGCTGGACGTCGAGCGCTATCTCGACGAGCTTTGATCCGGCTTTTTGGCTCGCGGCTGATTTTTCGGCTCAGGGCTGACTTTCCGGCTCAGGGCTGACTTGTCGTCTCACGATCAGTAGTGTGGCGGGACCTCATCTTGCGGCCGAGGTCCCTGCACCTCGGCCTCCTGCAGCGCCTGCTGCTGGTCGCGCAACTTCTCCTGCATCACGTTATTGATGCGCTCCAGTGTCGATAGCCGCTTCTGCTGGCTGACCACGGCTTCGTCCAGGGTGTCGAGCCAGTGCTCCTGATAGGCGATACGGCTTTCCAATGCTTCCAGCCGGCGGGAGAGCACGGCGGGCGCGTTTTCGTCGCCCATGGTAGAATTCTCGTGCTGTGTGTCACCGTTCATCGTGGCACCTCCATGAGGGGTCATTCCTTACGTTCACAACTACCAGAGAGTCTGTCAGCTCCATGAATCGAAAGGTCGTAATGCGTTGTAGTCTTATCAGTTTGCTGCTGGCCGTGCCGGCTCCTTTGTTGATCGCGCTGTTTGTTCATCTCACCGGTGGCATGTTGTCTCGAGAGCTCTTCGCCAGCCTCGAGGTCGGCGGTGTCGCGGTGGTCTATCTCGCCGTGGTCGCAGCGGTTTTCGCCCTGCTGTTGATCGCGACCCTGGCGGTCAATGCCCTCACGCCGCAATTGGTCAATCTGGCCGAGGTCGAGGACGACGATCGCGAGATCGGCGAGGTCAAGTGGTTCAATGTCAACAAGGGATACGGTTTCATCACCCGCGACAGCGGCGAAGATGTCTTCGTCCACTTCCGCGCCATTCGCGGCCGTGGCCATCGCACCCTGGCCGAAGGCCAGAAGGTCCGCTACCACACCATCGAGAACGAAAGAGGCCTTCAGGCCGACGATGTGACGGTGATTACCTAGCACCGTGATGCTATGAAGGGCTGAACAACGCCCCGCACGCCCCGCACGCCCCGCACGCGCCGTGCGGGGCGTTGTCGTTCCAGCGCGCGTCGCGCTGGTACCGACTCATCGGCCAGAATCGGGCCAGGTGATTTCTTCCTCCCGACCGTCGCTAAAGACTCGCAGGAACCGGTCCGGATCATCGCCGGGCTGCCAGCTGCCCAGCGAACAGCGCACCTCGCAGACGAGATGGGCGGCGGCGGCGCGGGCACAGGCGCGATCCGTCTCCCAGGG
>DATISN010000040.1:0-19844 GCA_035581765.1 Halomonas sp. | reverse complement strand
TGGAAGAACACCAGGTCTCCGGCCTGAAGCTGGCTACGCTCCACCACTTCTCCCAGTTCCACCTGTTCACCCGTGGTCCTTGGAAGGTCATAGTGGAAGCTCTCGCTGAAAATGTTCTGCACCAGCGCAGAGCAATCAACGCCTCGACCCGTCGTAC
Source organism: Halomonas sp. (assembly GCA_035581765.1). Taxonomy (GTDB): domain Bacteria; phylum Pseudomonadota; class Gammaproteobacteria; order Pseudomonadales; family Halomonadaceae; genus Halomonas. The sequence continues at coordinate 19,687 of DATISN010000040.1, read as the reverse complement.
CTCCGAGTTGATACGGTGTTCCTGCCCAGCGCTCATGTTGGTCGAGCAGCGCCTGGCGAACCACGGCGGGGGATGGATTTTGAAAGCGCTCCGAGTTGCGGGCGGAATTGTCGGCCGGGGACATCATCGCGTCCCGGTTGTCGAATAATCCCGGCAGCTGGCGAGCGAAATAATCGTCCTGGGCCGGCGTCGCACCCGTCTCCCGCGGGGCGTTGGCACAACCGACCAGAAAGGCAACGGAAACCGCAATCATCGTGGTTCTGCACGACCGGGGGGCGCTCATCTGGCGACGACCTCATTCCTTGAGCCGCACCCTATCCGTCAGCGCGATCGCTCGCGTATCTCGATCTGGTGGATGTCGTTGTGGGAGTGATGCAGGAACTTCCGGTATCACTGCCAGAACGGCCTGTCGGCGACTCACTTCAGTGGGGCAGACTCCCGACAAAGGAGCCTGTCGATAAGGCCTAGACTATAAAACACATACCCGGCTCAAGGCGAGTGCTCAATGCAGGGCGCGGGTATCGCCTGGCAAGGTATCGATGTGCATGGGGGCCCAATGGCAGGGTCTAGCCCCGGGATAATCGAGGCTTGCCCAAGGGCCGGCCAAGGGAGGTGCTGCCGTCAGCCAGGCGACGAGCGCCTGCCGAAAGCCGGCGAGAAAGGCCTCCCGCTCCGGCGTCTCGCCCATGAAGAACGAGAAGCCCGCGTAAAGGCCACGGCCGAATGCCTCCCAGCCGCCGTAGTGAGCGGCGGCCAGGGCATGCGCACGTTCCAGCAGGGAAACGAAATCCGACGCACCGAGCCAGCCGAGTTGACGGCCGGCAATGGCCAGATCCACGGCCTGCGAGATATCCCAGGCCGTCATGTCGGTATCGTTGCAGCCGTCCTCGTTGTCGCGAACCCGCTTCAACCGAAGCAGATGATGCCCCTCTTCTTCGCTGCAATCGCCCGATTCCAGCGTGCTGATCTCCGAGGCAAGCCGACCGGCATTCAAGGTATAGGGGGCATAGTTGATCTGGTATTCCTGTCGGTCACCGGCCTCAAGCAGGGTGTTCAGAAAATCGATCAGCTCATCGGCCGAGTGCAGGCCATACTGCCCATCGACCCATTCCCGGATCGCCGCACACTCGCGCTCGCTCTCGGCATGCGGCAGGCTCCAGGCGGCGCTGTTCAGAGGGCCGACCAGCGACATCGCCGTGAAGTGCGCGAGGCTCGGACGCGGACCGGGCTCCTGCCAGGCGACCGCCTGCCAATCCAGCCAATGGAACACGCTTCCCGGATCGTCCAGATGCCAACGGATCTCGTCGACCAGCGACGGCTGGCCTTCCTCGGGCAGCAGCGCCTCCCAGCTTGCCCAGGCCTCGAGCAAGCGTCGGGCGTCAGGGTAGAAACGGCACAAGGAGCTGCGCAGCGCTTCGCACAGCACGGTCAAGCCCTCACTATCGAAGACCTCGCTATCGAAGGCCATCTGGAGGTAAAACGCGTACTTCTCGGCCATGTGGATGGTCGCGGGATAACGGCTCGCCTGACGCAACGCATCGCGGCTCGCCAGGGCCTCGGCGTCGGGGCGCCCGAATGACGTCTCTGCCGGCGGCAAGGCACCGTGAACCGCATCGGCGGCCAGCTGATTGAGATGGTGGGCCTGGGCCGGCAGCCAATAGCGGGCCAGCGCCTGCACGCCCTCCTCGGCATGCAGATCCAGGGTCTCGCGCAGATACTCTCGGGCATCCTCGCGTCTGACCGCGAGCGGGGTGGCATGGGGACCCTGACGAGTCGCGACTTCCGGCTCGCGCACCGCGGACAGCGCCAGCACCCAATGGTGTGGGTCACGCCGCCAGTCACGAATGAACTGACGCGATCCCTCGATGGATGCCGGCGCCAGCAAGCCCTGAAGCGGCGTTCGCCACGGGCTCACCGGCGACTGCAGCAACAATCGCCAATCCTTGCCGAGCGCCGAGAGGCGGTTACGTCCCTCGAACAGACTTCGGCCCCGCTGATAGGACCGGGTCAGCGCCGACCAGTCGCTGTAACGGCGCACGATCAGATCGCCGCCATGCAAGGCGAACTGTTGGGCTTCGTCGGCCTCGAGCCAGCCCAGACACGCCCCCGACCAGGCCAGGTCGATCAGCCGCAGCCAGTCCCAGGCCGCCCATTCCAGCGGCTCGCCCTTATCGACAAAGCCCAGCAGCACACGGCCGTAATCCCGCTCGGTGCCCTCCAAGCCATCGCGCCATTGGCGTCGCTCAACGTCGTTCATTGCCAGCAGGCGTATGGCATCGAGATCCCATCCCTGCCGATCGCCCTGCGCCCCCAACCACAACAGGGCGCGAATCAGGTCGTCGCGTCCGCGGATCTGCCAGGCCTCGACCAGCCATCCTTCCAGGTCGGCCCAGTCCATCACCGACCCCGGTACGTCGAGCACCGGCGCGAAACCGGCGCGCAGGCGCCAGACGCGCTCGCCTGGAGCATCGGGCCAGAGCGGCAGCTTCTCGTCGTGGATGGCCAGCCACTTTTCCAGACGCTCCCAGGTGATCCCATCTCCGTCGTGCTCCAGCACCGAAAGCGCTTCGCAGGCCTCACAGAAGCCATCGTCCCCGCGCACCCAGCCCTGGGCACTGCGCGACTGACGCAATGCCGTCAGCCAGGCGTCGAGATCGGCATAGTGTGCGGTGATTTCCTCGGCCAGGCGCTGAGTCCAGCGCCGTGCCCGGGATGGCGACAGCCACCCGGCGGCTCCCGCCAGGGCAATCAGCTCAAGGCCATCCAGCAGGTGGCCCGCATCGACACCGCTGCCGCCACTCTCCATGGCACCCAGCAGGCGCCAGCCCAGTTCACCCCGATCATTGACGGCCAGAGCGGACAGGCGTGCGGCCGCCGCGTCGGCGGGTATCGACAGCGGGTCGGGCGCAAAGACCCAGTCGCAGAGCACCAGCTGCTGGGCCCACCAGGCATTCAGGGCATCGACCAAGGCTCACCTCGAGTTTCACGAAAGACGAAGGGCACACCTAAGCATGCCAAAAATTTCGGCAACTGATTGTAGCCGAAAGCCGCGCCGACGCCGATGGTTCAAGATCATGAATTCGCCTTCCTGCCGAATGTCCTCTCGGGGAAGACGGCGATGCTTGGCGTGGCGTTTTAAATACTGCACACTTGTTCGACATGATGATCAGCCGTCTCAGGAGAGGACATGACACCGCAAGCCGATCTACTGATCGACAAGGCCTATATTGCCGGCCAGTGGCGTGAGGGTGAGCGCCGCTTTACCGTCACCAATCCCGCCACTGGCGAGGTCCTCGCCGAGGTGCCCGATCTCGACGGCGATGCGGCGCGTGAGGCGATTGCCGCTGCCGAGGCCGCCTGGCCCGCCTGGCGCAAGCTGACTGCCAAGGCGCGTGCGTCCCTGCTGCGAGCCTGGTTCGACGCCATCATGGCCCATCAGGAACCCCTCGCCAGGCTGATGACGCTGGAGCAGGGCAAGCCATTGACCGAATCGCGTGGCGAAGTGGCCTATGGCGCCTCGTTCGTGGAGTTCTACGCCGAGGAAGCCAAGCGCATGGCGGGCGAGACCCTGCCCAGCCACGGCGCCGACAAGCGCATCCTGGTCTTTCGCGAGCCCATCGGCGTCGTAGCCGCCATCACCCCGTGGAATTTCCCCCTGGCGATGATCACTCGCAAGTGCGCCCCAGCACTCGCCGCGGGTTGCCCGGTGGTCATCAAGCCCGCCGAGGCGACGCCCCTCACCGCGTTAGCCCTGGCCAAGCTGGCCGAGGATGTCGGCTTTCCCGCCGGTGTGCTCAATGTGGTAACCGCCTCGCGGCCGGCCGAGATCGGTGAAGTGCTGACGACCGACCCGCGGGTGCGCAAGATCTCCTTCACCGGCTCCACGCCGGTGGGCAAGAAGCTCCTCGCCCAGTGTGCCGGCACCGTCAAGAAGGCCTCCATGGAACTGGGCGGCAACGCGCCGTTCATCGTCTTCGACGATGCCGATCTGGATGCCGCGGTCGAAGGCGCCATCGCCTCCAAGTACCGCAACTCCGGCCAGACCTGCGTGTGCACCAACCGTTTGCTGGTGCAGTCGGGTGTCTATGAGGTGTTCCTCGACAAGCTGGCCGCGCGAGTCGCCGAACTCAAGGTCGGCAACGGCCTGGACGACGGCGTGGTCCAGGGGCCGCTGATCAACCAGGCCGCCGTCGACAAGGTTCAGGCGCACATCCACGATGCACTGGCCAAGGGCGGCCGTCTGATCGCCGGCGGTGAACCGCATGCTCTCGGCGGCACCTTCTTCCAGCCCACCATTATCGCCGACGTCACTACCGAGATGCGCGTCGCCACCGAGGAAACCTTCGGTCCCCTGGCCCCGGTCTTTCGCTTCGACACCGAGGAAGAGGCCGTCGCGATGGCCAACGCCACCGAATTCGGCCTGGCGGCCTATTTCTATGCCCGCGACTACCGGCGCATCTGGCATGTCATGGAAGGACTGGAATATGGCATGGTGGCGGTAAATGAAGGCATTCTCTCCACGGAATTGGCACCCTTCGGCGGCGTCAAGGAGTCGGGCCTGGGTCGCGAGGGTTCACGACACGGCCTGGACGAGTACACTGAACTAAAATATGTCTGTGTCGGCGGCCTTTGATCGCCCGCAACGTCTCACAAGGAGGCAGGATTCATGAACAACGCCCAACTCAACGAACTCAAGCAGCGCTATGTGGCCAACGGCGCGGCTAGCCCCGCCACGGCCTTCGCTGACCGCGCCGAGAACGCCCAGGTGTGGGATGCCGATGGCAACCGCTTCGTCGACTTCGCCGGCGGCATTGGCGTGCTCAACATCGGCCATCGCCACCCCAAGGTCGTACAGGCGGTCAAGGACCAGCTCGACAAGCTCATGCATACCTGCCAGACGGTGATGCCCTACGAAGGCTACGTGAAGGTGGCGGAAAAGCTCAGCCAGATCACACCGGTCCGTGGCCATGCCAAGGTCATGCTGGCCAACTCCGGCGCCGAGGCGCTTGAGAACGCGGTCAAGATCGCGCGCGCCGCGACCGGCAAGACCAATGTGGTGTGTTTCGACGGTGGATACCACGGCCGGACCTTCATGACCATGGCCATGAATGGCAAGGTCAATCCCTACCAGACCGACTTCGGTCCCATGCCGGGCACCGTGTTCCGCGCGCCCTATCCGGTGCCCTACCACGGCGTCAGTGAAGACGAGGCACTGCGTGGCCTGAAGATGACGCTCAAGACCGACGCCAATCCCAAGGACACTGCCGCGATCGTCCTCGAACCGGTCCTCGGCGAGGGCGGTTTCTACCCTGCGCCGACGAGCTTCCTGAAAGCGATTCGCGAGATCTGCGACGAGCACGGCATGCTGATGATCGTCGATGAGGTCCAAAGCGGTTTCGGCCGCACCGGCAAGATGTTCGCCATCGAGCACAGCGGCGTGGAGCCGGACATCATGACCATGGCCAAGAGCATGGCCGATGGCATGCCGATCTCGGCCGTCGTCGGTACCGACAAGGTCATGGATGCGTCTGGCCCCAACTCGCTGGGCGGCACCTACACCGGCAGTCCCGTCTCCTGCGCGGCGACGCTGGCGGTACTCGAAGTCTTCGAGCAGGAAGGCATTCTCGAGAAGAGCCAGGCGCTCGGCGACAAGCTGGCCAGGCGCTTCGCCCAGTGGCAGCAGGACTTCGACTGCGTGGACAATGGCCGTAACATGGGCGCCATGGCAGCGATCGACCTGGTATCCGACAAGGCCAACCATACCCCGGATGCCGACCTGGCAGGCGCGCTGTGCAAGAAGGCCCGTGAAAAAGGGCTGATCCTGCTTTCCTGCGGCATGTACGGCAACACCATCCGTTTTTTAATGCCCGTCACCATCGAGGATGACGTACTCGAGGAAGGCCTCGGCATTCTCGAGGCATCGCTCAAGGAGCTGGTCGGCACCAAGCAGACCGCCAGCGCCTGACGCCAACGGTAAGTCGCCATACAAAACGCGCCTCCTCTCGGAGGCGCGTTTTTTCGTACGCCATGCAGCGTGGACGCTCCAGTGTCAGCGCTGTGAACGGCCCTCAGGCCGACATCAGCTTGGCTTTTGCGTCACGCGACCAGACACGATGCTGCCCCATCGCCTTGGTGAGGAGCGCAAAGACATCATCGACCGTCGCGCCAAGAATGATGCCCTCCTCCTGGGTCGGTACCTCGGCCGCGTTCAGCAGCGCCTGGCCCTCGCCGATCGCGGCAATGGCCTTGAGATGCTTGTAGGCTTCCTGCACGTAGTAAAGCCCCAAACCGGATTGCGAGAGTGTCTTGACGCTTTGCTCACCGCCTACCACGATCACCGCATCCAGCGTCACCGATGGCTGACCGTTGAGCATCGCATCGGGCACGATGGCTTTACCGTTGGTGGACTTGACCGGCGCCATGCTGGGCGCAATGACCATGCCCTGCGCCCCTTCGGCTTTCAGTTTCGCCTTGACGGCTTCCACTTGAGAACCATCCACGCCGTCGGCCACTAGAATCGCCACCTTGCGATACAGGATGTTGTTCGGCAGGCGCGCCATCAGGCTTAGCGCCGGCGAGGCCTGCAACGAGCTCCGCCCCAGTTCATCGGCCGGCGCGGGCTTGCTGGTCGGCGCCTCGATGCCATGGTTTTCACCGACGCGGCGCGCCAGCTCGAGGTCGATATTGGGCAGTATTTCCTGAATCACACGCTCGCGGATCCACGGCCGGGCGACCTTGGAAAGCTCGAAGGTATAGGCATCGATGATGTGCTCCTTCTCGACGTCGGTCTGGCTGTTCCAGAACAGCGTCGCCTGAGAGTAGTGGTCGCCGAACGAGTCACTGCGGGCCCGCACCTTGTGGGCATCGACACGCTCGTAATAGCTCTCGAAACCGCCGTTTTCCGGCGCCGCGGGCGTCTCGCTGGGCCAGCCGCCGTCGATCGAATTGGGCTCATAGGACGCCTGGCCCTTGTTGATCGTCTGACGATGCATGGAATCGCGCTGATTGTTGTGGAACGGGCATACCGGCTGGTTGATGGGAATCTCGTGAAAATTGGGTCCGCCCAATCGCAGCATCTGGGTATCGAGGTAAGAGAACAACCTCCCCTGAAGTAGCGGGTCGTTGGAGAAATCGATGCCCGGCAGGATATTGGCCGGGTTGAAGGCGACCTGCTCGGTCTCGGCAAAAAAATTGTCCGGATTGCGGTTGAGCACCATCTTGCCGATCAAGGTGACCGGCACCTGCTCCTCGGGAATGAGTTTGGTGGCATCCAGGATGTCGAAGTCGAATTTGTGCTCGTCCTCCTCTTCCACCACCTGGACACCCAACTCGTACTCCAGGTAATCGCCGTTCTCGATGTCGTCCCACATGTTACGGCGATTGAAGTCGGGGTCGCGTCCCCAGAGCTTTTGCGCTTCGTCCCAGATCAGTGAGCAGGTGCCCGCCAGCGGCTTCCAGTGGAACTTGACGAAGCGTCCCTTGCCTTGCTTGTCGATCAAGCGAAAGGTGTGCACGCCAAAGCCTTCCATGTTGCGGTAATGCCGAGGGAATGCCCGGTCGGACATCGTCCACAACACCGTATGAGTGGTTTCCGGCATCAGGGACACGAAATCCCAGAAGGTATCGTGTGCCGACTGCCCCATGGGAATCTCGTTGTGTGGCTCGGGCTTTACCGCATGCACGAAATCGGGGAACTTAATCGCATCCTGGATGAAGAACACCGGAATGTCGTTGCCGACCAGGTCCCAGTTACCCTCATCGGTATAGAACTTGGTGGCGAAGCCGCGAACATCGCGCACGGTATCGTTCGACCCACGCGAGCCTTGCACCGTGGAGAAGCGCACGAAGACGGGGGTCTTCTTGCCGGGGTCCTGAAACAGACCGGCCTTGGAATACTGTGCCGCGGTCTCGTAAGGCTGGAAGTAACCGTGGGCCGCCGCTCCGCGGGCGTGCACGATACGTTCGGGGATACGCTCGTTGTCGAAGTGATTGACTTTCTCGCGGAAGATGAAATCTTCCATCAGCGTGGGACCACGTTCCCCCGCCTTCAGCGAGTTGTGGTTATCGGAAATCCTCAGGCCCTGGTTGGTGCGCAGGTCGTGCCCTTCGGCATCACTGCGGTATTGCTCCAGTTTCTCCGACTTGCTGTTCTCGGTCGTCTTGACGTCCGTATCGTTGGGGCCGCCACTGTTCGACGTCGTATGCGGATTATTGGCCATGCAGCGCTCCTCCTTCGCGTTGAGTCTCCATCCGGCGAGTCAGTCACGACTGATTCACCGCGCATTCCGGTTGCTAACAAGCGCAATCCATCACTGCCTCCATCTTTCAAAGTAGACGGTGAACCGACGCAGGCCTAATAAGCTAGGCTTATTAATCGATCATGCCAATGCAGTAGCGACGAGGCTGGCCGCGACCTCGCAGTCGCTGGGACGCATCCGGCGTAACCTGATAATCTTGCCGCGTTACGATGTTGACGGCGCGTGGCGTCGAACGGTCACGCGTCAGGTGGAGTCACAATGTTACGTACCCTCGCCATGCTTCGCTCACTGCAAAGCGCCCATCATTCCCTGGAGGATGCCCAGGCCACCATCCAGCAGGCCTGTGATTACCGCTGGCTGAGAGAGCAGCTACCACGCGGCGTGGTGACCGGCACCGATAGCACAATGTCAGACGGTACGCCTGCCGTGGCCATCACCCTGCCGTTCCTGGCGACCCCGGCGCGACGGCAGGGCGGAAAGTGGCCGGAAGCGCCAGAAGAGCGCGAACGCTGCCATGTGGAGGGCGCCCATGCCTGCCGTGCTGCCGGAGCGCCGGCTTATCGCAAGCTGGAAAGCCTGTCGCAAGGGCTGGCCCATGGCGCCTTGGCGGTCATGAAGGACGCCGCGCGTTTCGATTATCTGCTGACCCACCATGCGCTGCGACTGACCTGGCGGCGTCTGGATCATGTGGACGGCCCTCTGGCCCGCCACCTGGGACGCTGGCTTTCCGACAGCCCCCGGCGCGCCGAACGCTACGGCCTCTTCCTGCTCGACGTGAAAGTTCCGAGCGCAAATGCCGATGTCTCGCTTGAGGGACAATGGCTAGACACCCGGACGGACAAGTACCGGCGCATCGTGCCGTCCCGCGCCCAGGGTTGAACCCTCCCCTGCCGGCGCTTGTCTTGACACCATCTCAGTTGTCACGGCGTGCCGGAAGCGCTGAGCGCAGTGGACGTCTTCGGGGCGCTTGCCAAATCCCGCCTGGACGCCTGAAACGATTCGCCCGGCTGATAGCCGGGCGAATCGTCAGCACAGGGTCGGACGTGTCGCGTCAGCCACTCTTGACCTTCGAGATCACCCACAGCAATAAAACGGCACCCGCGATGGCGGTGACCAGCGAGCCGACAAAGCCTCCCGCCTGCAGGCCCAGCAGGCTGAACAGCATGCCGCCGATCACTGCACCGACGATGCCCACCCCGATATTGCCGAGAATGCCGAAACCGCCGCCACGCATGATATGTCCCGCAATCCAGCCCGCCAGACCGCCAATAATTAGCCAAGCAATCAATCCCATGATCATCTCTCCATTTTACGTCAATTCAAGGCCGAGCCGTGATGGTGCCTCAGGTGGGCGGCCGAAGAAAGAGCGGTCTCAGAAAGGAACCTCAGAAAGAGGAGCCCGGCTCGTCGAGAAAGGCCAGCTCCTCGGGACTGGATTCGCGCCCCAGAATGGCGTTGCGATGGGGATAGCGTCCGAAACGCTGGAGAATCTCGCGATGACGATGCTCGACGCGAAGATTCTCCTCCAGGCCCGGCTGATCGAACAGGCGAAGCGCCTCTTCATGGATGGCGAGCGACTCGCTGTGCATGTAAGGCATGTAGAGAAAGGGCCGCCATGCCACATCGAGATGGCGGTCCGCCGCCTGGGCCACGGCTTCCTGGGCCAACGCCAGGGCCATCGTATCGTTGGCGAAGGCCTCGGGCGTATCGCGATACATATGGCGTGAGAACTGATCCAGCACGATCACCTCGGCCAGCCGACCGAGCGCCGAGCGACGCCAGAGCCAGAGTTCCGCGCGACTCGCCGATGCCTGCAATGCCTCAAAGCGCTCAACAATGGTGGCATCCAGCGTGGCGTCCTTGCGAAACCACTGGGCAGGCGCGAGTTCCTGAAACCAGAAATCGAGCACGACATCGGGACGCCCTTCGAGCATGGCAGAACCCTCTGTTGACGGTGAGTCGGATGATAGTCTCCAGATTAGCAGTCTTTTCCATCTCCCCTCCATCGACCTAAGAGGCCCCATGACCGCTTACGACCTGTTGCAGATGCTCACCTATGGGTTCCACCTTGTCGGCCTGCTGGTCTGTCTGGCCGGCCTGAGCCTGGCCCGGCGCCCCGAACGACGAATGACGGGACGTGCCGTGGCGGCGCTGGGCTTCTTGATCGCTGTAGCGCCGGTACTGATGCAGCTTTTCGGTGTGATCGAGTCGGCACCGACGCCAACGCTGCCTCCCCGATAAGTCTTTTGACGTGCATGGATGGGCGGATAATTAACCGAAAGGGGGATAGAAGAATCGTGTCATCAATGTCCGATACCCTGAACGGCGTCGGCCTGCTGTTCGGCGCTCAACAGCACCACCACGATCTTCAGCCTGGGGATCTACAAGGGTGTGCTGAACAAGGGCGCCACCGACGCACAGGTGGTCAAGTCGAGCAAGGTGCTCGGCTGGATCATGGCGATCATCACCATGATCATCGCCCCCTTGCTGGCCGGACAGGAGAGTTTCTTCGGCTATCTGCAGAAAAAGAACGCGATGTATTTCATTCCCATTCTCGCGGTGGTGATCATTCTGATGGTTGTCATCTATGTGGCCTTCGCCGGCTGATGCCGTGTTCCCTTTGCCAACGACCGAGCGCCATAGCAAGCCTATTCTTGACGCCCACCCCGAAGCCTCGCCACCGGCAAGGCATCGTGGCTATCGCGTTTCGCCCTTGCCAGCCGGTGGTGACACCCGCACATTAAGGGCTGTGACTTACCGGGACGGATACCCCTTTCATGCGTCAACCGCTGGTTCGAGACATACACGACCTGCTGGAACGCGGCCGTGACCGTCAGCTTCGTCTGGCGGTCACCGGCCTGTCGCGTTCGGGCAAGACCGCTTTTCTCACGTCACTGGTCAACCAACTGCGCCACGCGGGACTCGAGGCTCGGCTGGACTTGCTGCCCGCCGCCAGGGAGGGTCGCTTGCTCGGTGCTCGACGGGTCAATCAACACGACCTTGGCGTGCCCCGCTTCCCCTACGACCAGGCCATGGCCTCGCTGGATGCCAATCCACCGCACTGGCCCGAACCGACCCGTGGGATCAGTGAACTGCGCCTGGTGATTCGCTATCGGCCGGGCAAACGGGGGCTCCTGGGCAGCGAGATTCGCCAGTTGAGCCTGGACCTGTTCGATTATCCGGGGGAATGGCTGCTCGACCTGCCACTGCTGGGGCACGATTACCTGAGCTGGAGCCTCGCTCAGCAACCGTCCCGGGGCCAGGCACGCGCAAGCCTGTTTGCCGACTGGCTCGCCGCGGTGGCCGACCTGGAGCCTGCCGCCGAGGCCGATGAGGCGCGACTCGCCGAGATCGCCGAATGCTATGCCAAGGGGTTGCGGGCCGCCCGTGAGGCCGGGTTCTCCGACCTCCAGCCCGGACGCTTCCTGCTGCCTGGCGAACTCGCCGGAGCTCCGGTGCTGCAGTTCTTTCCGCTCCCGGCCATCGAGACACACGACACGGCCGAGTTGGCCCGACTGCCGTCGGAAAGTAACTACGCCACCCTCAACCGGCGCTTTCGTCACTATCAACAGCGTGTGGTCAAGCCCTTCTATCGTGAGCACTTTCGCCGTTTCGACCGCCAGATTGTACTGGTAGACCTGCTGGGGGCCCTCAATGCCGGCCCGGAGCGCTTCGAGGACCTGTCCCGGGCCCTCGCCAACCTGATGCAGAGTTTCGACTACGGCCAGCGCAGCCTGCTCTCGCGCCTCTTCGCGCCGCGCATCGACCGCCTGGCGATTGCCGCCACCAAGAGCGACCACGTGACCCCCGACCAGCATCCCCGCCTCGTCGCGCTGCTCGAAGCGCTGCTCGCCGAGCCGCTCAAGGACCTGCGCTTCGCCAATATTCCGGTCAAGGCGCTCTCACTGGCGGCCATTCGCGCCACCGAGAGCCGCGAAGTGAGCGTGGAGGGGAATCGAACACCGGCCTTGCGCGGCAAGAGCCTGACGGGCGAAGAGCTGTTGATGTATCCCGGCGACGTGCCCGACACCCTGCCGGATCATGACTTCTGGGCTCGCCAAGGGTTCGACTTTCCGGCGTTTCGCCCCATGCCCCGCGAAGGCGGTGCCCTTCCCCACATTCGCATGGATGCCACCCTGGATTGGCTCATCGGAGACAAGCTGCAATGAGCGATACCCGTCGATCTGATCCACGTCCTCGGCAGGGCTTCGCCCTCGACGACCCCGAGCACACTCTGCTGACGGGGGAAGACCCACGGCCCGGGGCACGCTTCGACGCGAACCTGCCAAGCCAGCCATTGGAAGAACCGCTGCCGGCCGAGCAGGTATTGGAGGCAAGCCTGGCCAAGCCCCGCAAGCGCCGCTGGGGGCTGCTCGCGCTGCTCGGCGGCACACTGGGGCTTGGCACGCTGGAAGCCGGGCAAACGCTCTATGCGGCGAGTCTCGGCGGCGATTGGCTGGCCGGCGCCTGGAGCCTGTTCGGGCTATTGGCATTGGGGCTGGGTGGCTCGGCGTTGCTCCGTGAACTGTTCCGTCTCCGGCGGCTGAAACGCCACGGCTCGCTTCGCGAAAGTCTCGATACCCTTCCCGAGGCGACCCCGAAACAGGCCCAGGCCCTCGCCGAACGCCTCAGGCGAGACCTGGGGCTCGATGACGATCATCCGCACTGGCAGGGTTACCTCGCCGCCCTGGAGCCCCATCATGACGGACGCGACATCAGGTTGCTGCTCTCGCATCACCTGCTTGCGCCCCGCGACCGGGAAGCTCGGCGGCTGATCTCGAGAATGTCGGGAGAGACCGCCGTCATGGTGGCCATCAGCCCCCTGACGCTGGTCGACATGATGCTGGTGGCATGGCGCAATCTGGCGATGGTCGATCGGCTCTGCCGGCTGTACGGCCTGGAACTCGGCTATGCCAGTCGACTGCGTCTGATGAGAAGCGTGCTCTACAACATGGCCTTCGCCGGGGCCAGCGAGATGGCCAGCGACGCCGGCATGCAGATGCTGTCGCTGAATCTCGCCGGACGCCTCTCGGCCCAGGCCGGCCAGGGGCTGGGGGTTGGCCTGCTGAGTGCGCGCCTCGGCCTGAGAACCCAGCGTCTCACGCGCCCGCTGACCTTCGCCGACAATGAAGCCCCCCGGCTGAGCGACCTTCGCGGCGAGCTCTGGCAACATCTACGTCGCCTGGAGAGTCGCGCCGAGGCGGACAAGACACCTCGCCGCTGAGGACAACGTCCCGGCAACGTCACAGGTCGAATCGCTCGCGCAGCCGCTTGGCCACGGCGCCGTCGGTGTGATGACCGATGACCCGCGCCTTCGGCACCCGCCCGCGGAGCTCGGGGTGAGCATTGCCCATGACATGCGCCTCGCCGGCCAGGGTGAGCATCTCGATATCGTTGAGGTTATCGCCGAACGCCAGACACGCCTCGGCCTCCAGCCCGAGCGAGTCGAGCAGGGAAACCAGCGCCGTGCCTTTATTGACCCCGCCGGCCATGATCTCGAGCGAGGTCGCCATGGAGTACGTCAGATGCAGGCGATCGCCATGGCGACGGCGGATCTCCGTCTCCAGCTCGGCCACGTGCTCGGGCTCGCCGATGAAGAGCACCTTGCCGACACGAGGGCCGTCGAGCTCGCCCGGTTCGGCCACCCGATACCCGAAACCGGTATGCGCATGCAGCGCCAGCAAGTACGGCGCCTCGGCGTCGATCAGCCATTCGTCGTCGTGAAACAGGTTCAGCCGCACCCCGGGATGGCGAGGCAGCGCGATCAGGTCCCGCGCCAGCTCGCGGTCCACATGGCGAGCGGCCACCAGGTTGTCGTCCTGATCATGCAGGTAGGCGCCGTTGGTGCTGATGACATGCACCGGCACGCCCAAACGCTCGCGAAACACCAGCATGTCGCGAAAGTGGCGTCCTGAGGCAAAGGCCAGATGATGTCCCTGCGCGGAGAGCATACGCAGGATCGCGATGGTGTCCGGGGTCAGGTTATGGTCGGCATCGAGCAGCGTGCCGTCCAGATCGGTTACGATCAATCGAGGAGTCATGAAGGTTCCAAGCGTCGAAAATGAGGTCAGGCTACCGAAGCAGCTGGCCGCTGTCTTCGGCAGGGCCGGACATTCGTCAAAGGAGCTCGTCTAATGGGTCCGGCTTGCGCCGGAAAACGCAGGCGAAATGACCCTAGTGCGCGTTGCATTTGGCCCCGCGGAGGGGACTGCGTATAGTGGTCTGCTTCCCCGCCAACCGATCGTGACCATGCTTCAGAACAATTCGGCGCTTGCTCAACTCAAGCAACAGATGCGCAACAACACGCCTCGCGTAGAGGGCGTGATCAAGGCCACCGACAGGGGCTTTGGCTTTCTTGAGACCGACGACGGTGAATCGTATTTCGTGCCGCCGCCCGCCATGAAGCAGGTACTGCACGGCGACCGCGTCGGCGCCATCCTTCACGAGGAGGGCGACAAGAAATCCGTGGAGCCGGACACCCTGATCGAGAGCGGCATGGACCGCTTCATCGCCCGCGTCCAGAAGCGCGAGGGTCGGCTGGCGGTCGTGCCCGATCATCCCTCGATGAAGAATGCCCTCAAGGCGCGTATCAAGCGCAGCCTCGACGAAGAGAGCATCGGTGATGGCGACTGGGTGGTTGCGAGGCTGGTTCGCCACCCCCTCAAGCCCGACGACCGCGCTTTCTTCACGCAGATCGACGAGCTGGTGGCCAAGACCGACGACCCCGCCGTGCCGTGGCGGGTCACCCTGGCACGTCACGCCCTGGAGCAGGAGTGCCCGGATGCCGGCGACGACTGGCCGTTGCTCGACGAGGGGCTGACGCGTGAGGATCTGACCGCCGAGCCCTTCTTCACGATCGACGGTGAGAAGACCCGCGACATGGATGATGCCCTGCGCATCGAGGCCGACGAGGACGGTGGCTGGAAGCTGACCGTGGCCATCGCCGACCCTACTGCCTATGTCGCGGAAGGACATGCCGCCGACTTGGAGGCACGCACCCGCGCCTTCACCGTCTACCTGCCGGGACAGAACGTCACCATGCTGCCCGAGCAGCTCGCCGACGACCTCTGCTCGCTGTGGGAAGACCAGGAGCGCCCGGTGCTGGCCTGTACGCTCAAGATCGCCGCCGACGGCAGCCTGGGTGACTACCGCTTCTTCGCCGCCACCATGCGCTCCCAGGCCAAACTAGCCTACGACTGGATCTCCGACTGGCTGGAAGGTCAAGGTGAATGGCACCCGCCAGAGGCAATCGGTGAACAGCTCAAGTCCTTGGAAGCCATGACCCAGGCCCGCAGCGCCTGGCGTGCCGAGCATGCACTGGTGTTCAAGGACCGCCCGGACTTCGTCTTCGACCTCGACGCGGCCGGCAATGTGCTGGCGATTCGCACCGAGGAGCGGCGCATCGCCAATCGCATGATCGAGGAATCGATGATCGCCGCCAACGCCTGCTGTGCCGACCTGCTGGCCAAGCATGTGGGCCATGGCATCTTCAACGTGCATCGTGCCTTCGAACCGGAAAAGGCCGAGGCGGCGCAGGAGTTCCTGTCCGGCCAGGACATCCAGGTCGAGCGCGAGCAGCTCATCGAGCTTTCCCGCTACAAGGAGCTCAAGCGTGAGCTCGAGGGGCGCGACGATGCCTGGCTGGACGCGCGCCTGCGCCGTTTCCAGGGCTTCACCAGCATGTCGGCTCAGCCCGGCCCGCACTTCGGCCTGGGCCTGGCCGCCTACGCCACCTGGACCTCGCCGATCCGCAAGTATGGCGACATGGTCAACCACCGCTTGATCAAGCGCGTGCTCAAGGGCGAGCAGGCGCCGGCCGAAGCGAGCCAGCAGCTCACCGAGCAGCTCACCGAGCGGCGCAAGCTCAACCGCATGGCCGAGCGCGACGTCAAGGACTGGCTCTATGTTCGCTACCTGACGCCGGCCGCCGAGGCGCAGGAGACCTTCGAGGCAGAGGTCATCAACGTCAATCGCGGCGGCATGCGGGTGCGCCTGACCGCCAATGGTGCCACGGCCTTCATTCCGGCACCCCTAATGCACAGCGATCGCACCAAGGTGGTCATCGACGACAAGGAAGGCCGTATCCAGATCGAGGAGACGGAACGCTTCAAGCTTGGCGATGTGATTCGTGTCGCGCTGACCGAGGCGCGCGAGGAAACTCGATCACTGGTCGGCCGCCCGGTCGACTGAGGCCCTGCTGCCTTGCCTTCGACACCCCACAGGGGCCTTCGGCACCTATAGCGTGTCGAAGGCCCTACCTGCCCAGACAACATCGCGCCTTGACGCTGAAATGACATATTAGCGCTATAGGCTGAAAGGATCGTGCTGCTCTTGGGCCGGAGAATCCTTTGCACATTGCCGATGTGACGATGTTTCATGCACCCGCCAGTGGCGGCGTTCGCACCTATCTGCAAGCCAAGCATCGGGTTTTCTCCCGCACCCCTGACCTGCGCACCAGCCTGTTGGTACCCGGTGCCGAACGCGACAGCCTCGGTGACCACCACACCCTCCCCGCCCTGCGCTTACCCTTGGGTCAGGGCTACCGCTTTCCGTTGCGTATCCGTCCCTGGCAGCAAGCGCTGGTGGCACTTTCCCCGGACCTCATCGAGGCCGGCGACCCTTACGTCACGGCCTGGGCCGCGTTGAACGCCGGCCAGCAGCTCGGCGTGCCCGTCGTGGGGTTTTACCACTCGGACCTGCCAAGGCTGATGGGCGACCGCTTCGGTCGACGGGTGGGCCGACGCCTGGAGCGCTACGTGGCCCGCCTCTACTCGCAGTTCGACAGCGTGCTGGCACCTTGTCGCACCCTGGCTGACCGACTGCGCGACTGGGGTGTCGATAACGTACGGGTGCAGCCACTGGGCGTCGATGTGGCACGTTTTCACCCCCGGCGGCGCGACCCGGCGCTGCGGCGCGAACTCGGCCTCGGACCGCAGACGCGGTTGTTGATCTTCGTTGGCCGCTACTCGCGAGAGAAGAATATCGATGTCCTGCTGGCCACCCTGCAGCGCCTCGGGCAGCCCTATCACCTGCTGCTGATGGGGCCGGGCATGCCACGCCAGGTGCCCACCAACGTGACGGTCGTCGATCGCTGCTGCGGCGTCCATGAAGTGGCTAGGGCGCTTGCCAGCAGCGATGCCATGCTGCATGCCGGCACCCGGGAGACTTTTGGCTTGATCGCCCAGGAGGCGATGGCCAGCGGTATTCCGGTAGTCGGTGCCAGGGCTGGCGCGCTGGCGGAAAACGTCCCGCTCGGCGCGGGAATCCTGTGCCGTCCGCTCGACCCGGCGGCCATGGCGGATGCCTGCCACTCGTTATTTCTCAACGATGTGGCCGCGAGCGGGCGCTACGCGCGGCGCCATGTAGAGCGCCACTTCAACTGGGACAGTGTGATGCAGGACCTGCTGACACACTATCGCCAACTCGGCCACGGCAGCGAGCCCCATGCTCACCCCCAGAACGGCTGACTCGCAGCGCGCATTGCCGCAGTGGCGGCCACTGCATGGCCTGATGATCGTGATGGCCCTCGTCGCGCCCCTGATATTTACCGCCTGGCTGGGTGGGACGGAGGCCCTGGCCGCGGTCAAGCGGTTCCCGCTGGATGTCCTCGGCCTGATGCTGTTGATGGCCTTCTTGTGCTGGAACCTCAACGCCGCCCGGTTGCGCTTGATGCTAAATGGGCGGGCCGGCCACCTTGGCCAGCGCGGTGCACTGAGTATCGAACTGGCGTCCAAATTTGCCTTGTGTGCCACGCCTGGAGGCACTGGTGGCCCAGCCACGCTGCTGGTCTTGCTGTCGCAACGTGGCTTACCGGCCTCCAAGGGGGCGGCCGTCTTCCTGCTCGACCAAGGCTGCGATCTGCTGTTTTTTCTCTGCATGCTGACCGGATTGGTCGCTTTTTCCCTGCTGGGCGAGGCCCAGTGGCCGCACCAGGAGTTAATCCAAGTGGCCCTGGTCGCGTTGGCCCTGTTAGCCGCCGGCGTTACGTTGGTGATGGGGTACCTGCCACGGCTGTTGCGCTTCACTGCAACGCCAGGCTCGCACTGGCTGAGCGGGCACCGGCGCCGTTGGCTTGCCCGCCGCCTGTTGAAATGTCGCTATGGGTTGCAGGTCACCCTACAGCTCCCCATCACGACGCTGCTGGCGATGCTGATGCTCACTACCGCGCATTGGCTGCTGCGCTACAGCCTGCTCTACCTGGCGGTGCTGGGTGCTGGGGGAAACGCCGACTGGTTATGGACCTTCCTGACCCAGATGCTGGCTATGGCCGCAAGCCAGTTCAGCTTCCTGCCCGGCGGCGCTGGCGCAGCCGAGTTGGGGGTCGGCGCGCTGCTGCTTCCGCTGATGGAGCGCGAACAGGCCGCCGCCGCCGTGCTGGTCTGGCGCCTGGTGTCCTACCACCTTTACCTTGCCGCCGGTGCCCCGCTTTTTCTCCTGTCAGCCTATCGGCTGGTACGACGAACATCGCCAGCACGAACCTAAGCGCCTTCGCCGTTGGTGAAGCGACGCTGCTTCTCTGCCGTCCAGTCGACCGTCGGCGCTCGCATACCGTGCCCACCTCGGTAAGGTGCATACGCCGGCGACTCCCAACCCGCCAGCAGCGCCGGTGCGAGCCGAAACACCTCGACCCCGATGGGATGGCAGGTTTCCAGGGGATCACGGGCGTCGGGGCCCCAAAGGTCGACCGACAAGTCCCCGCCCGGGCAGCACGAAAGCGCGCACAGCAAGTCAACTTCGGCGAAAAACTCGATATAGTCACCCTCTCGGGCCGGACAGGCCTTCATGAAGTACTGGTCATCGTCATTGAGTCCGGTGCACTGGAAGACGTTGAGCACGTCATGCACATCGAACTCGGTGAGCCCGAAGGGGGCCACCGCACGCACCAGATTGGAATGACAGTGGTGGTCGAAGTCCTCGCCGGTCAGCAGCTTGTTGACGTAGGGGTCACAGCGCGTACCCAGCAGGTCATGGACCCGTCCACCGTCAGGATCCATGCCACTCCCGTTCACCCCATAGCCCGCCAGGGTATCGTCGATGATGGTCGCCATGGGCCGAAGATAGGGCAGTGTCGACCACAAGCGATCGAACGTCGACACATGAGCCCGCTGCAACTGACGAGTCCGCGAGGCCCAGAAGCGCTCCCGCGGATTGTGGCGATGCCAGAGGTTGAGATCCCCTACCTGGGGTCCATCCAGCGTCGAGAGACGCAGCACATGGCCGGCCGGCACCTCCCAGGCCAGGCCCTCGCGAATCGGCACGACCCGCTTTTGGACGCACGTTCTCGCCTCTGGCGCCGTCAGTCGGGTATAGAAGTCGCGGTCCACGTCGAGAATGGAGCCTTGCGTGGCGCGATAGGCGGCAGGCACCTTTGCCATGGCCCCGTCTCCTTGGATCATCGATCGATACCCGACATGCTAGCGGATTGTCCC
>DATISN010000039.1:0-7988 GCA_035581765.1 Halomonas sp. | reverse complement strand
GCTCCAGGCGATCACCATTCGCGACCAGCGCTACGAGGACGCCAAGCGCGAGATGGACTTCATCAAGCGCTACATCTTCCCCGGTGGCTTTCTGCCGTCGCATCGCGCCATCCTCGACGGCCTGTCGCGGCGCACCTCGCTCAACCTGTTGTCGCTCGACGAGATCGGTCCCCACTATGCCCGCACCCTGCGCGAGTGGCGCCATCGCTTCGAGGCCAACCTGGAAACCGTTCGCAAACTCGGCTACGAGGAGCGTTTCATCCGCATGTGGCGCTACTATCTGTGCTACTGCGAGGGGGGCTTTCTGGAGCGCACCATCGGCACCAGCCATTTGCTGCTGGCCCGCCCCGGCGCCCGGCCGGCGACCCAGGCGGTAGAGCCGTGAGTCGACCCCGGGGCCTCCCGGCCACCTTGCTCAACCTGGCGGCCTTCCAGGTCGGCTGGTTTGTCTGCGTGCTCGGCGGCTCGCTGGTGGGCGCCGTGGTGGTCGGGGTGATTCTCGCGCTGCACCTGCGTCTTCTTGCCTACACAGGGGAGTGGCGCTGGTTGGCCGGGTTCGCGGTGCTGGGGTTGGTGATCGACGGCGGCCTGTCGCTTGCCGGCGGTTTCGAACTGGACGATCAACCCCTCCTGTTGGGCACACTGCCGCTCTGGCTGTGGTTGCTGTGGCCGCTGTTCGCCACCCTCCTGCATCATTCCCTTGCCTGGCTGTGGCGTCATCCGTGGCTGGCGATGCTCGGCGGGGCGACGAGCGGCCCTCTCTCCTATTTCGCCGGCGCCCGCCTGGCGGGTGTCGAACTCGCACCCTGGCTACTGCCCCTCGAGGCGCTGGCCTGGGCGCTGATCTGCCTGGCGCTATGCCGATACCTGGGAGGTCATCGAGGCGCCGTCGCCAAGCCCTCCCGCTGACCGCTGCTCTCGCCAGCGCGCCTCGAGACGCGCCGCCGGCTCGGGCCTGGCGTAGAGAAACCCCTGCACCAGTGAGCAACCGGCGTCGAGCAGGAAGTCGCGCTGGGCCTCGGTCTCCACGCCTTCGGCAATCACCTCGAGCTCGAGCCCGCGGGCCATCGCCAGCACGGCATTGACGATGGCGGCATCGGCCCGGTCATCGGGCAGGGCCTTGATGAAGGCACGGTCTAGCTTGAGCTTGTCCAGCGGCAACATCTTGAGATAGCCAAGCGACGAGTAACCGGTGCCGAAGTCATCGATGGCGATGGGATGCCCCTTGTCGCGCAGCGCCGCCAAGCGTGGCGCAATGTCGCCGGCGCGCTCGTCGAGCAGCACCGATTCGGTGATCTCGAGCCCCAACAGCCGGGTCGGGACGCCGTGTCGGGCCAATCCCGTGGCAAGCGAGGTCTCGAGCTCTCCTTGAAACATCTGCAGGGCTGAGATGTTGATCCACATGGTCACCTCGGGCATGCCCAGCGTGCGCCAGCGCGCCTGCTGCGAGAGCGCCTCGTCGATCACCCAGTTGCCCAGCGAGGTCATCAGCCCGTGGCGCTCGGCCAGGGGAATGAAGTCCCCCGGCGAGATCATGCCATCACGCGGATGTCGCCAGCGCAGCAGCGCCTCGTAACCGGTCAGTACGCCATCCGCCAAACGGTGCTGGCCCTGATAATGCAGCGCCAGCTGGGTACCGGTCGCCAGTGCGTTACGCAGCTCGTTGACCAGCCCCAGCTGAGGCGTTTCCTGAACATCGAGCGCCGGCCGGAAGCGCTGGCTATGATTGCGACCATGCCGCTTGGCGGTATAAAGCGCCGATTCCATGCGCTGGAAAAGCACCGCCGAATCCCGGCCATCCTCGGGGGCCCGGCAGCTACCGATGGTCATCCCCAGGCGCAGGCTGTGGCCATCGAGCTCGAAGGGCTCGCCGAGATGGGCCTGGAGTCCGGCGATCCATTTATCGTGATCGTCGAACGTCGTGGTACGAATGACCATGAATTCGTCCCCGCCCAGGCGCCCCACGACGCCACCGGCGACGTGACCGGCCAGGCGCTGGCCGAAACGGGCCAGCAGGCGGTCACCGAGCTCGACGCCCAGGCTGTCGTTGATTCCCTTGAAGCCGTCGATATCGATCATGGCCATGTCCAGGCATTCGCCGGCCCGCAGATGCTTCAAGCGCGAATCAAGCAGGGTGTTCAGACGGCGGCGATTGGGCAGGCCCGTCAACGGATCCTCGAAGCCGATGCGGCGCATGTCGCGCTCCCTGGCCTTGTGCAATGAGATATCGGTAAACAGGCAGATATAGTGGGAAACACGGCCTCGCTCATCGGTCACCGCGCGGACACGCAGCCACTCCGGATATTCATCGCCGTGCTTGCGTCGGTTCCAGATCTCGCCTTCCCAACGGCCGGTGGACTGCAGGGTCTGCCAGTAACGTTCGAAGAAGGCCTTGTCGTGACGGGGGGCGGAAAGGGAGGTGGCGTTGCGTCCACGCACCTCGTCGGCGGTGTAGCCGGTGATGCGGGTGAAGGCGGGGTTGACCGCTTCGATATGGTTGTTGGCATCGGTGATGATCACGCCGTCCTCGGAGAGCGCCAGGGCCTCCTCGCCCAGGCGGGCACGCCGATGCTCCCGAAGCACTTGGCGCCAGGTATCCGCCAAGCCCAGGGCCACCAGCATCATCGCCACCAGCCGCAGGGGTATCCCGGGCAGCCATGCACTGGCCGTCAGGGCGACGAGGCCGACCCAAAGTAGAGGACGATTGATCGAGAAGTCTGGCCACATCGGAGAGGCTCGATTCGGATAATGAGTGACGCGCGAGTGGACGCACAATCGTTGGGTTGGCTATCGGCAGGACGCAGAAAAACTGTAACCCGCTCAGCGCCCTACTCTTTCAACGCTGGCCGGTGGCGTGCATTTGCCCGCTACGGACAGTAGACTAGGCATGGCTGCCCGGCGGCGGCATGCCGCCTTCGGTACAAAAAGTTCGACAATCGGAATGACTCAGTGACCAAGCAACACTCCTTCGATCGCGACCAACTGCTGGCCTGCTCACGTGGTGAACTGTTCGGCCCCGGGAATGCTCAGTTACCGGCGCCCAACATGCTGATGCTCGACCGCATCACGCACATCCATGAAGCGGGCGGCGACCACGGCAAGGGCGAGTTGCTCGCCGAGCTCGATGTCCATCCCGACCTATGGTTCTTCGACTGCCACTTCCCCGGCGACCCGGTGATGCCTGGCTGCCTGGGCCTGGATGCCATGTGGCAGCTGGTGGGGTTCTATCTTGGCTGGCTGGGTTACCCCGGCCGCGGTCGTGCCCTCGGCTGTGGTGACGTCAAGTTCACCGGGCAGATCCTGCCCGATGCGGGCAAGGTCACCTACCGGATCAATATCAAGCGCATCATTACCCGGCGCTTGATCCTGGGGATGGCCGACGGCACCGTGGCCGTTGACGGGCGCGATATCTATCAGGCCAATGACCTGCGTGTCGGCCTATTCACCTCCACCGCGAATTTCTAATCAGGAGGCTCCCATGCGACGAGTGGTAGTCACCGGCCTGGGCATCGTGTCCTGCCTCGGCAACGATGCACAACAGGTCCTCGAGGCGCTCAGGAACGGGCGCTCTGGTATTCGTTTCAAGGAGGAATATGCCGAACGCGGCTTCCGTAGTCAGGTCGCCGGGGTGGTGGACATCGACCTTGAAGCCCTGATCGACCGCAAGCTGCTTCGCTTCATGGGCGATGCCGCGGCTTATGCCTATATCGCCATGGCCCAGGCCGTCGAAGATTCGGGGCTGACCGAGGCGCAGGTGTCCAACGAGCGTACCGGCCTAATCGCCGGCTCCGGCGGCGCCTCCAGCGCCAATCAGGTGGAAGCCGCCGACCTGCTCCGCGAGAAGGGCCTGCGCCGCGTCGGCCCCTACCGCGTGACTCGCACCATGGGCAGCACCGTTTCCGCCTGCCTGGCGACGCCGTTTCGCATCAAGGGCGTCAACTACTCCATCTCCTCGGCCTGTGCCACCTCGGCTCACTGCATCGGCAGCGCCATGGAGCAGATCCAGATGGGCAAGCAGGACGTGGTGTTCGCCGGCGGCGGTGAAGAAGAGCACTGGACCCTCTCGTGCCTGTTCGATGCCATGGGCGCCCTATCAACTCACTATAACGACGCTCCGGAAACGGCCTCACGCCCCTATGACCAGACACGCGACGGCTTCGTGATCGCCGGCGGCGGCGGCATGCTGGTGCTCGAGGAGCTCGAACATGCCAAGGCGCGGGGCGCGAAGATATACGCCGAGGTGGTCGGCTATGGCGCCACCTCCGACGGCCACGACATGGTCGCCCCCTCCGGCGAAGGCGCCATGCGCTGCATGCGCCAGGCCATGGCGGGCCTCGAGGGCAAGATCGACTATATCAATACCCACGGCACCTCGACCCCGGTGGGCGATGTCGCCGAGCTCAAGGCGATTCGCGAGGTCTTCGGCGATACCACCCCGGCGATGAGTTCCACCAAGTCGCTGACCGGCCACTCGCTGGGTGCGACCGGCGTGCAGGAGGCGGTCTATTCTCTGCTGATGATGGAGAACAATTTCATTGCCGCCTCGGCGAACGTGAATCAACGCGATGAGCAGGCGGAAGGGTTCGATATTGTCACCGAGCGTCGTGACAACGTGAAGGTCGAGCGCGTGCTGTCCAACAGCTTCGGCTTTGGTGGCACCAACGCCTGCCTGGTGCTGGAAAAGCTGCGCGATTGAAGCACGCCCTGCCAGCAAGCCAACCAGCACGAGCAAGAGGCGCCCCGCGGGGCGCCTCTTGCGTTCAGGGATGATGGGGTGGCTCAGAGTGGTTCACCGACCCTGAGGAAGCGTCTCGCCGGTCAAAGTGTCGGCTTATCGGCGATCGTTGGCGCGGGGGCTGCCGGGCGCGGCACCTCGGAGATCTCGGCGAGCCGGGCCTCGATCCACGCCTCCGTCTCGATCAATACCTCCTCTGCCGTTCGGCCGGCCGTCTCGATCGGATCGCCCACCACCAGCGACAGTCGCCCCGGATTCTTGACCCAGTGCCGCGCCGGCCAACGCTCACCGGCATTGTGAGCGACCGGTACCACCGGCACACCCGCCCGGCAGGCAATCACCGCGCCGCTCTTGGTGTAGCGCTTGCGCTGCCCCGGCTCCATCCGCGTGCCCTCGGGGAAGATCAGTACCGAGAGACCTTCATCCAGTCGCGATTTGCCCTGTATCAGCACCTGCTTGATGGCACGTGCCGGCTTCGAGCGATCCAGGGCGATCGGATGCAACAGGCGCAGCCCCCAACCGAAGATCGGAAAGTTCAGCAATTCCTTCTTGAGGACCGTACACACCGGGGGCTTGAGCAACTGAAGATAGACGGTCTCCCACTCGCACTGGTGATTGGCAAGGATCACACAGGGGCCTGACGGCAAGCGATCCAGGCCACGGATGTCGTAGCGCACCCCGCATACAAGGCGAAACCAGGCGATGATAAAGTGGTTGTAGAGATTGAGCAGGCGGTAGCGGTCTCGCAGCGGCAACAGTGGCGAAACCGGCACGAAGAGCAGGCCACATACCAACATGGCCACGAAGTAGCCTGCGTAGAAGAGCAGGCTGCGCAGCACATTCATGAGGTCTCCCCGGCCTTGCTGCCTGGGATTTCCGGCGCGTTGGCATAACACCAGGCATCGAGCAGCCGCCCCACTTCCAGGCGCCAGGGCTTCTGGTGAACACCGAACACTTCCAGCACCCGTCGGCAGTTCAGCACCCGACGAAGGGGCTGATCGTGATGGTGCTTGAGGGCCTTCACGACCCCCAGCTCGCGATGTTCGCCGCGTCCTTCCAGACGTGTTGCCAGTTGGGTGCGTACCATGGAAATGAACGTATAGGCACTGACCGGCTCGGTGCCGGCCAGGTGATAACTGCCCCAGGCACCGGCCCCACAGGATTGCTGTTGCAGCATGCCGACCAGCGCCACGGCCACCGCGTCCGCCGAGGTCGGGCAGAAGATCACGTCGGACGTGCCTCGGCACTCGCCGCCGGTCACCAGCGTATCGATCAGCTCGCCGAGCCAGGCATGACTGCCCTCCAGGGCGAACAGCGGCCCCAGACGGACGATCAGGTGCCGCGGTGCCTCGGCACGGATTCGATCCCCGGTCATCACCAGTCGCCGCAGGCTTTCGTCACGCGGCCTGGGGACGACGTGTTCATCGATCGGCCCCGCGAAGCCCTCCTCATAGAGCTGATCCGAAACGCACCACACCAGCGGTACATCGCAGGCCACGCAGGCTTCCATGCACGCCTCCACTGCCTCGGCATGGGCCATGACGGCAGCTGGCTCGGCACTGATCGGCCGCGACAGCGGGGGAATGACCAAAGCCTCCGGCGAGACCTCGGCGAGGCGCTCGGGCGTCATCGACACCCCGGCCTCGATCACCAGGTCGGTGTCGGTGCGCCGGTTGGCCTCGCGCACCAAAGCCAGGCTCAGGCAATGCCCGGCATCCAGTATCAACAGCTTCACTCAGGCCTCTCCGCAAGCGGTGGGGTGATTCGTCCCTTGGCTTCGCCTCGGGTCAACCCTAGAACGGAATCTCGTCGTCGAAGTCATCGAAGCTACCCGGATCGGGAGCGCCATAGTTACTTTGCTGCTGACCCTGCTGCCCCTGTTGCTGGCCGCCTTGCTGTTGAGCACCCTGCTGGCCACCCTGTGCCGGGGCGGGCTGAGGAGCGGATCGCTGAGGCTGGCCGCCGCCCTGTTGTGGGGCGTTGCCGTAGCCCCCTTGAGGCGGCTGAGACTGGCCACCCTGGTAGCCGCCGCCCTGACCGCCGGATTGCGGCATATCGCCGCCGCGGGAATCGAGCATCTGCATGTCATTGACGACGATCTCGGTGCTGTAGCGATCCTGTCCGTCCTGGCCCTGCCACTTGCGTGTCTGCAGGCGGCCCTCGATATAAATCTTGGAGCCTTTCTTCAGATACTGCTGACCGATCTCGGCGAGCTTGTTGAACATCACCAGGGTATGCCACTCGGTGCGCTCCTGGCGCTGACCGGACTGCTTGTCCATCCAGGTATCGGTAGTGGCAAGCCGCAGGTTGGCGACCGGATTGCCGTTGGGCAGGAAGCGCACCTCCGGATCCTGACCGAGGTTGCCGATGAGGATAACCTTGTTGACGCCACGGGCCATGGTGAACTCCTTGTTTTCTTGATTGAGTGGGTAGGGGCTTGGTGCGGATGAATAGGGAATATCGGTGACGTACCAGCCGCCATGTGTCAAATCATACGCGGCTCAGGCGCTTGGGTCCCGCGAGCCGATCAATTGCGCCAGGGCCTGCTCATCGAGACGCTGGCGATCGACCTTGAGATAGGCCAAGCGTTCCTCGGGCACCACGAGCACGTCCTCGACCCCGGCCACCTCGGCGAAACGCGCCATCAAGGCGTCCAGCGCCGCCTCCGGCGTGTCGGCGTCAAGGGCCACCACTTCGCTGGCCAAATGAGGAGGCGATGACATGCCGGCCATCAGCGCCAGCCATACCAGCCCCAGCAATGCACAGCCGGCAAACACCGCCGCGAGCCCCCACTGCTGGGCCAGCAAACCGCCCAGCAGGCCGCCCAGAAAGGCACCGAGAAACTGGCTGGTGGAGTAGATGCCCATGGCGGTGCCCTTGGCGCCCGCCGGTGCGAGCTTGCTCAACATCGAGGGCAGGGTCGCCTCGAGCAAATTGAAGCCGGTGAAGAACAACAGCATCCAGCCGACCAATCCCCACCACCCCGAAGCCAGGCCAGCCAGCCCGGCGAGGCTGAGCGTGATTGCCCCGATCGCCAGCAGGCACATGGCCTTCATGCGGCGCCATTTCTCCGCGACGATCACCAGCGGCACCATGGCCAGAAAGGCCAGGACCATGACCCCCAGATAGGTGAGACCGTGGCGCTCGACGGCGACTCCCGCCTCGACGAGACGGAAGGGCACGGCGACGAAGATCGCCATCAGGATCAGATGCAGCGAGAAGATCGACAGATCCATGCGCCACAGGTCGCTGC
>DATISN010000038.1:0-4211 GCA_035581765.1 Halomonas sp. | reverse complement strand
GACGCGCTATGTCACCGGTGGATCGCTCGCGTTCACCGAGGAGCTGTCGGTGTTCCTGATGGTGGTGGTGACATTTGCCGGCGCCTCGGTAGCCCTGCGGCGCAACGGCCATATCCGTATCGGTCTGCTGGAGCGGGCGCTTCCCGGCGCGCCGCGCAAGGTGCTGATCGTTTTCCAATGGCTGTGTGGCGCCCTGGTGCTGGGATTGATCACCTGGTTCGGGGGCAGGCTTGCCTGGCAGGAATATCAGTGGGAGTCGCTATCGCCAGGGCTCGGCCTGCCCCAGTGGTGGTATGTCGTCTGGCTGCCGGTGCTGTCGGCCGCCATGCTGGTGCGCCTGACCCAGCAGACGCTGGATCGCCTGCGCGGGAGGCTCGAGGATGAGTCCTGATCTGTGGATGCTGCTCGCCTTCGTGGGCCTGCTGGTGGCCGGCGTGCCGGTCGCCTTCTCGCTGGGGCTTTCCGGTGCGGTGGGTATCGTCACCGGCCTGTCGCCCGCCATGCTGGCGACGCTGGGCACCAATACCTATAACAGCATCGCCAAGTATCCGCTGATCGCGATTCCGCTGTTCATCCTGACCGGGCTGATCTTCGAGCGCTCCGGAGTGGCGCTGCGCCTGGTGCGCTTCGCCCAGGCGCTGATCGGCCCTCGTCATGGCGGGCTGGCGCTGGTGGCGGTGCTGGTGTGCATGATCATGGGCGGCATGAGCGGCTCCGGCCCGGCCGATGCCGCGGCGGTGGCCATGGTGATGCTGCCGAGCATGACCAAGGCCGGCTATCCCAGGCCGTTCTCGGCCACGCTGATCGCCGCGTCGGCGTCCACGGCGATCCTGATTCCGCCGTCGGTGGCGTTGATTCTCTATTCCATCGTGGTGCCGGGAGTCGACCTGCGGGCGCTGTTCGCCGCGGGGCTCTTTCCCGGCATCCTGGCCGGATTGGCGCTGCTGGTGCCGGCGTTGCTGGTGTCGAGACGCTATGGTTGGGAAGGTGGAGACGCTTTAGTAGATAGCGCCGATCGACCCGCGGTCGGGAAGGCCTTCAAGCAGGCGCTGCCGGCGCTGTTCGCGCCGGTGCTGATCCTCGGCGGGCTGCGCTCGGGGCTCTTCACGCCGACCGAGGCGGCGGTAGTGGCGGTCGCCTACGGCTTGCTGGTGGGCCTGTACGTGACGCGCGAGCTCACGCTGCGCGACCTCTGGGCCTTGTTCGGCGAGGCGGCGGTGATCTCCGGGGTGGTGATGCTGATCATCGCGCTGGCCGGTATCTTTGCCTGGGCGGGCACCATGCTGGGGACCTTCCGGGAGCTCGCCGAATGGATCATCGGCCTGACCGACAACGGCACCTGGATGCTGATACTGATCATGCTTGCCGTGCTGCTGGCTGGCACCCTGCTCGATGCGATCTCGATCTATCTGATCTTGATGCCGATCCTGATCCCGGTGATGCAGCACTTCGAGTGGAACCCGGTGTGGTTCGGCATTCTGATGGCGATGAATATCGCCATCGGTCAGTTCACACCGCCGGTGGCGGTGAACCTGATGGTCACCACCGAGATAGCGAAGATCCGGTTGGAGCAGACCATCGGCTGGGCGCTGATGTTCGTCGTCGCCATGGGGGGCGCCCTGGCGCTGGTCGCGGTATTCCCGGAAATCGCCCTGTGGTTGCCGCGGGTGCTGGGCTACAACCTTTAATCTCGCCTCAATGCCGCGTCGGCGACGCGGCACAGTCATGGCGTCGTCAGCGTGTCGAGTGTGCGGCGGTGTAGCTCGGTACTGGCGGCGTCGAACAACACGAAGCGGACCCGCTCGAGTCCGGGGAATTCGGGCAGGCCTGCCAGCACCGTGGACAGTGCGATGCGTGCCGCCTCGGCGGCCGGGTAGCCGAAGGCGCCGGCGGAAATCGCCGGAAACGCAATCGAGGAAACCTCGTGTCGATGGGCCAGCTCGAGTGCTTGACGGGAACAGCTGGCGAGCAGCACATCCGCGGGTTCATCGACACCGTATACCGGTCCCAGGCAATGAATGACGAAGCGATTGGGCAGGCGGTGGGCACCTGTGATTACCGCCTGGCCCGGCCGTATCGGCGCCAGCGGGCGGCACTCCTCGGCGAGCCCGGGGCCGGCAGCGCGGTGCAATGCGCCGGCCACCCCGCCGCCGGTTTCCAGGCGAGCATTGGCGGCATTCACCACGGCGTCGATATCGGGTTGGTCGGCGATATCGCCTTGCACACATTCGATGATGGCACTCATGTCGTCGCCCTCCGTCAAATGGTCGGTTCAAAGGCTCAGTCTGCTCGCCTCAGCGGCGGTTCATCAAGCTCGTGGCGACGGCCAATGACAGAAGCCGCGACGTGCTGACGAGCGGAGCCGAAGAAACCACATGTCGAAAATTAACGTTCACTAAACGTAATGCACGTCTAGACTGAGCGTTAAGGAAAAAAGACCTCATCAAGTAGGCGTTTTTTTCGCTAAAGTAGACAAGGGCGGTTTAACCGTCGGCAAGCCTGCCAATCGCAGGGTTCGCCTCCATCCCACGATCACAATGCCAATTGAGGTGTGTTCATGAAACACCACGTTTTTTCTACCGCAGCTTTTTCCGGCGCTTTGCTGGGGGCGGCGATGTTCGCGTCACCGGCCATGGCCCAGGACGACGAGCAATTCATCACCATCGGCACCGGCGGTCAGACCGGTGTGTACTACGTCGTCGGCCAGTCCGTGTGTCGGTTGGTCAACCGCAGCAGCGATGACCACGGAATCCGCTGTAACGCGCCTTCCACCGGTGGCTCAGTAGCCAACATCAACGGCATCAAGTCCGGCGAGCTGGACATGGGGGTCGCTCAGTCCGACGTCCAGTATCAGGCCTACAACGGTACCGGCAACTTTGAAGGCGACGCCTACGAAGACCTGCGCTCGGTGTTCACGCTCCATGGCGAGCCACTGACCGTGCTCGCCCGCAAGGACGCCAACATCAACTCCCTCGAGGACCTGGCGGGCAAACGCGTCAATATCGGCAATCCGGGGTCCGGCCAGCGCAACACCATGGAAGTGGTGATGGAGGCCATGGGCTGGGACAGGGACACCTTCTCCCGTGCCGAGGAGATGGAAGCCGCCGAGCAGGCCGCCGCCCTGTCGGATAACAACATCGACGCCATGGCTTACGTAGTGGGCCATCCCAACGGCTCCATCGAGGAGGCGACCACCACCGTCGATGCCAATCTGGTGCCGCTGGAGGGCGACGCGATCGATAACCTGGTAGAGGAGTATTCCTACTACTCCAAGGCGGTGATCCCGGGCGGGCTCTACGAGGGCAACGACGAGGACGTCAACACCTTCGGCGTCACTGCCACCCTGGTCAGCAGCGCCGAGGTCGACGAGGAAATCGTTTATCAGGCCGTCAAGACCGTCTTTGAGAACTTCGACCGTTTCAAGCAGCTGCATCCGGCCTTCGAGAACCTCAAGGAGGAGGACATGATCTCCGAGGGTCGCTCCGCGCCGCTGCATGACGGTGCCAAGCGCTACTACGTCGAGCGTGACTGGATGGAAGAAGACGACGAGTGATTTCGCGCTCCCGAGCGTGAGATCTCCTCGTTGATGCGATGCGCGGCCGTCACGATGGAGGCCGCGCATCGTGGTTCTGAAGACAAGCCGCGCCGATGGGCTCGGCGACGGAACTTCGCAAGGACAATTCCATGAACCATGAGACATCGCCCGGCAAGGCGTCCGATACGGACCTCGAGGAACTGGTCGCCTCCTCCGACAGCGGTTCGCGCAAGCCCGCGGGAACCCCCGGCAAGCTACTGGTAGGCGTGGCCGCCGTCTGGTCACTGTTCCAGCTGTGGATCGCCTCGCCACTTCCCTATGTGGTGGGCTTCGGTGCGGTCAATGCCACCCAGGCCCGTTCCATCCACCTGGCCTTCGCGCTTTTCCTTGCCTATACCGCCTACCCGGCGCTCAAGCGCTCGCCGCGGGACCGCATCCCCTTGCAGGACTGGGTGTTGGCCTTGGTAGCGTCCTTCTGCGGCGCCTACATGTTCCTCTTCTACGAACAACTCGCGCAGCGTCCGGGTGCCCCGGTCCTGCAGGACGTGATCATCGGGGTAGCAGGGATTCTGCTGCTGCTCGAGGCGACGCGACGTGCCCTGGGGCCGCCGTTGATGATCGTGGCGTCGGTATTTCTCATCTATTCGCTGGCCGGTCCCTACATGCCGGGCATCCT
>DATISN010000037.1:0-19295 GCA_035581765.1 Halomonas sp. | reverse complement strand
CGTCGAGAGCGAACGACTGGCCGACCTCGATGCCGTGATGTTCGCGCGCCGGAGAAAGTCCAGGGATGAGCCCCGGGCGGTGCTCTTGCATCGCCTCGTGGTCGAAGGCGCGGCCGCGACGTTCGCGGGGTACGAGACCGATCGCGGAGCGTTTCACGGTCGGTGCACGAGTCTGGAGCGCCCGGCGGCGCTCGCCACCGAGAGAGGACCGCTGCAGGGCCACGCGGGCGCAGTGCTCGATCCGATCATGAGCCTGATGGCGAGAGTCGAGCTCGAGCCGAACGGCACGGTTACGCTCGCGTTAGTCACCACGGTGGGACGCTCGCGCGCCGCCGCTGTCGAGCTGGCGGGCAAGTACGGCTCGATGCACGCGGTGCGCTGGGCGTTCCGCGATGCCGAGCTCGAGAGCGCACGGCGGCTCCAGCGGGTGGGCGTCGAGCCAGAGCTTCTGCCGTCGATCCAGCGCCTGTTGTCCGGACTCCTGTTCGCCAATCCGACCTTGCGCGCCACGTCCGAAATCGCCGCGTCGCAGCCCTGCAAACGCCGGCTGTGGGGACATGGGATCTCCGGTGATGATCCCATCGTCCTGGTACGCGTCCACGATTCGAACGCACCCCTGGTGCGCGAGACCCTGGCCGCACAGCGCTATCTTCGGTGGTGCGGCGTGCGCCTCGATCTCGTGCTCGTCGACCAGCAGGCCTCGGGCTATGCGAGCGAGAACTCGGGGATGCTGCGGCGCGTGCTCGCCCAACGCGACGAGGACTGGATCGACCGGCACGGCGGCATCTACGTGCTGGCCGCCGATCAAGCGTCCGACGACGAACGCCGTCATCTCGAAGCGGCCGCGCGCGTCGTGCTCGATACCCGAGATGGCTCGCTCGCTCGGCGTTTGAGCCGGATCATCGAACCTTCGTCGAAGCTACCGCTTTTCGAGTCGACCCTGGCGAACTGCGCCACCTCGCCGCCGAAGCCGCGACCGGACCTGACGTTCGACAACGGCACGGGCGGCTTTACCGCTGATGGGCGCGAGTACGTCATCTCGCTCCCTCCGGGCGGTTCCACGCCGGCACCCTGGTGCAATGTACTCGCCAACGAGCAGTTCGGGTGTCTGGTCAGCGAATCCTCCCTGGGCGTCACGTGGTCGCTCAACAGCGGCGATAACAAGCTCACGCCGTGGCGAAACGACCCGGTCCTCGATACGCCCTCCGAGGTCGTGTACCTGAGGGACGAAGAAACCGCCGCCCTGTGGTCTCCGACGCCACTTCCCGCGGGTCGCGCGAGTGCCACGGTCATCCGTCACGGCGCCGGATACACGACCTACGAACGAGACGATCACGGCCTCGAGCAGGCGATGACCGTCTTCGTGCCACCGCACTCACCGCTCAAGATCGTGCGGCTGCGCCTGAAGAACGTGCTTGCTCGCCACCGTCGCCTGACCGCGACCTACTACGCCGAGTGGGTGCTCGGAGCTCGGCGCGCCGAACAGACGTCGTGCATCGCGTCGGAGCATGATCGGAACACCGGGGCCCTGCTCGCGACCTGCAACTGGAACGAGGAGCTCGCCGGCCGGGTCGCGTTCCTCGCATCCAGGGACAAGTTGCACGGCTTCACGACCGATCGCACGGAGTTTCTCGGTCGTCGCGGTGACTACGCGCGGCCCGAGGCGCTCGAGCGGTGGGGCTTGTCAGGCTCGATCGAGCCGGGGCTCGACCCGTGTGCAGCGCTCCAGATCCACCTCGAGCTCGCTCCCGGCGAACAGCTCGAGACGCACTTCGTGCTCGGCCAGGCGGCGAGTCGCGACGAAGCGCTCGAGCTCGTCGCGCGATTCCGCGAGCCCGCCGCGGTCGAGACGGCGTGGCAAGAGCTCGGCACGTTCTGGGACGAGCTGCTCGGCGACATCCGCGTCGAGACCCCGGAGCCTGCCATGGACCTCATGCTCAATCGATGGCTGCTCTACCAGACCGTGTCCTCGCGGCTTTTCGGGCGCATCGGGTTCTATCAAACGAGCGGTGCGTTCGGCTTTCGCGACCAGCTTCAGGACGTGCTCGCGCTGGTTCACGCAGCGCCGGAACGGACGCGCGCCCACATCCTCGATGCCGCCGCGCAACAGTTCGAACAGGGCGATGTCCTGCACTGGTGGCACCCACCGTCCGGTCGCGGCGTTCGGACGCGATGCTCCGACGATCTGCTCTGGCTTCCGTTCGTGACCGCCGAGTACGTTACGGCGACTGGCGACCTCGCGATCCTCGACGTACCGGTGCCGTTCCTGATCGGGGACCCGCTCGAACCTGATGAGCACGATCGCTTCGCGCATTACGAGCGCTCGCACGCGTCCGCTCCGCTCCTCGAACACTGCCGGCGAGCGCTCGAGCACGGCGCGACCGAAGGGGCTCACGGGCTCCCATTGATGGGCGATGGCGACTGGAACGATGGCATGAACCAGGTCGGCGCCGAAGGACACGGCGAGAGCGTCTGGCTCGGCTGGTTCCTGTGCGCCACCATGGATCGGTTTGCCACGCTGTGCGAGCGCACGGGTGACAACACCGATGCAGCGAAGTGGCGTGCGCGAACGGAGGTGTTGCGCGCGAAGCTCGAAAGCAGCGCCTGGGATGGGGCATGGTACTTGCGCGCGTTCCACGACGACGGATCACTCGTGGGCTCGGCAACGAACCGCGAGTGCCGGATCGACTCCATCGCTCAGTCGTGGTCGGTGCTGTCGAGTGGACCCGACGTACATGCCAATGAACGAGCGAGGTTGGCCGTCCGTGCGGCCGACGACCAGCTCGTCCGCGAGGCCGACCGGCTGGTCCTCCTGTTCTGGCCGCCCTTCGACACCACGCGGCACGATCCTGGCTACGTTCTCGCGTATCCTCCCGGCATCCGCGAGAACGGTGGCCAATATACGCATGCCGCGACCTGGCTCGGGTGGGCACATGCCGCTCTCGGCGACGGCGAGGGCGCCACCCGCATCTTCCGCTTGCTCAATCCGATCCTTCACGCCGAGACCATCGACGACTCGAACCGTTACAGGGTCGAGCCTTACGCGCTTGCCGCCGATATCTACAGTGTTCCGCCGTGGGTCGGGCGTGGCGGATGGACGTGGTACACGGGCTCGGCCGCGTGGATGTGGCGGCTTGGCGTTGAGGCCATCCTCGGGCTCCAGCGATCCGATGGAGGCCTCCGCATCGACCCGTGCATTCCGCCATCCTGGAACGGCTTCCAGGCCCGGGTCCACATCGGACGGCAGCGCGTTCACATTGTCGTCGAAAATCCCGATCGGGTGGCAAGCGGCGTTGCAAGCATGACGCTCGACGATGTCGCGCTCGAATCGAACAGGATCCAGCTCGATCCCAGCGAGTCGGGTGTGCACGAGGTCCACGTTCGGTTGGGCTCGCCCACGATGGCCTCGGTACACAGCCGCTCTTCATCAAACCGGAAGTGCATGCGGCTCTAGATCGGATGGCCACATTCTCGCGCCAGGTCCGCAACGGCGCTTGGCAGGGATAAACCGGCAAGCGCATCCGCAATGTCATAAACACTGGCATCGACGGTTCCGACCTCGGACCCGTGATGGCATACGAAACACTGTGCTATTACAGCCAGCGCGACATGACATTCCGCTTCGTCTCGAATGTGGACGGCAACGACTTCAATGAGGCGGGGTTACTGCACCATGGCAAGCAAGGCGAGCCCCCGATACCGAGCAACTCTACCGCAAGATAGAAACCGTCATCATGGCTCTCTACTACAATGACACAATGACCCGGACGGCTTTGCCACCGTTATGCGTTCGGCCATTCTCCTAAACGCATCTTTTTCATTACTGAACGCATAATCCGGGAACATATTGCCAAGGCCAATTTTCGTTGATGCGGCTTGCTCTCGGCAAAGACCCTGCTGAACTTTCCCCTCAGGAGGAAGCAATGATCAAAGTCGCTATCAATGGTTTGGGCCGAGTCGGCCGTGTCGCCCTTAGGATAATCATGGACGAGCCCAAGATGGAACTGGTGGCCGTCAACGACCTGACGCCCTTGGATAACCTAGTCTATCTTTTGCGCTACGACTCAGTATATGGCCGCTATCATAAGGCTGTCAGGGCCAGTGATGACAACCTTGTGGTGGACGAACAACCAGTAAAGGCATTTAACAGGGAGGACCCTGAATCGCTGCCCTGGCGGGAGCTGGATGTCGACCTGGTTCTCGAATGTACTGGCGCCTTTCTCACTCTCGACGGCCTGGAGAAGCACGTCAGGGCCGGTGCCAGGCGGGTGATACTGTCCGCCCCGGGCAAAGGCGGTGATATTCCATCAGTAGTTTATGGCGTCAACGAACTCGATAATGAGGCGACGGCCTGCTTCTCAACGGCCAGTTGCACTACCAACTGCATCGCCCCGGTGGTGGAAATCCTGCACCGTCATGTCGGCGTGAAAAAGGCAATGCTCACCACTGTTCATGCCTATACCGCCAGCCAGGGCATCGTCGACATGCCCAGCAAGAAGATGGAGCGGGGCCGCACCGCCGGCCTCAACATGATACCCACCACCACGGGGGCCGCCGCTGCCACTGGGGACGTACTGCCCGAACACAAGGGTCACTTCGATGGCGCCGCCATCCGGGTACCCATCGCCACCGGCTCCATTTCCGATATCACGTTGGTTACCGGGCGCCAGACCTCGGTTGGAGAGATTAACGAAATCTTCAGGCAGGAGGCACAGACCTCGCGCTACCAGGGAGTACTTGGAGTGGCCGAAGATCCCATTGTGTCGTCCGACATCATCGGCGACCCCCGGGCCGCCATTGTCGACATCCGCTCCACCCGCGTCGTCGATGGTGACCTGGTCAAGGTCCTGGCCTGGTATGACAACGAGTGGGGCTATGTAAGTCAGATGGTCAAGCAGGCGATGAAAACCCTTAAAGCAGAGAAAGGCATGGCTTAAACGATAATCCGGACTTTCAGCGGAGGCCACCATGACGATGGAAACCAGCCAGGTCATGCCGTTTGAGGAGATCGACCGCAGCGCCGTGGCCCAGGTGGGCGGCAAGAACGCCTCCTTGGGCGAGATGGTGCGCCATCTGGGGGAACAGGGGGTTGCCATACCGCCGGGTTTCGCCACCACCTCGGATGCTTATTGGCACTTTGTGGAAAAGAACGACTTGCGTCAGCCCCTTATCGACGCACTCGGGAAGATGAAAGCGGGTGAAGCCACCCTGCCCGAGACCGGCACACTGCTGCGCCGGCTGTTCCTGCAGGGTGACTGGCCCGATGAAACCGCCCGGGCCATCCGGGATGCCTATGCCCGACTCTGCAAACGTATCGGTCGAAATGACGCCGATGTCGCCGTGCGCTCCAGTGCCACCGCCGAGGATTTGCCCGACGCCAGTTTTGCCGGCCAACAGGAAACCTTTCTCAATATCCGCGGCGACAAGGCGCTGCTAGATGCCTGCCGCCAGTGCTTTGCCTCACTGTTTACCGACCGAGCCATCAGTTACCGGGAGACCAAAAACTTCGATCACCTGCAGGTGGCGCTTTCCGTCGGGGTTCAGGTCATGGTGCGCTCCGATATCGGCAGTGCTGGCGTGATGTTCACCATTGACCCGGAGACCGGCTTCGACAAGGTGGCGGTTATCGACGCCGCCTGGGGGCTGGGGGAGACCGTGGTCCAGGGCACGGTGGAGCCGGACGAATACCAGGTGTTCAAGCCCCTGCTGGTCAACGACACCCTGGAACCGATCATCGAAAAGCGGCGCGGCGGCAAGGAGCTGAAAATGGTCTATGCCCCCGATAGCGTCAAGTCCACCCGCACCGTCCCCACCTCCCGCGCCGAGCGGGAGGCGTTCGTGCTGACTGATGCCGAAATCCTGCAGCTGGGGCGCTGGGCCTGCGTCATCGAGGAACACTACGGCTGCCCCATGGATATCGAGTGGGCCAGGGATGGCGAAACCGGCGAACTGTTTATCGTCCAGGCGCGGCCCGAAACCGTTCAGTCCCGCAAGGGGGCGGGCGAGTTTCTCAGCTATAGCCTGAAGAACAAGGGCGAGAAACTGGTCGCCGGCCTCAGCATCGGCGATGCCGCGGTCACCGGCAAGGTCTGCATTCTGGACAGTGCCCGGGATATCGGACGCTTTATCGACGGCGCCGTACTGGTCACCGAGAACACAGACCCGGACTGGGTGCCTATCATGAAGCGCGCGGCGGCCATCGTGACGAACCATGGCGGGCGCACCTCCCATGCCGCCATTATCAGCCGCGAGCTGGGTCTGCCCGCCGTGGTCGGCACCGGCAATGCCAGCGCAGTATTGCAGGAGGGTCAGGAAGTCACCGTATCCTGCGCCGAAGGAGACAAGGGGTTTGTCTATGACGGCTTCGCCGAGGTGGTCACCGATTCCATCGACCCATCCGCCCTGCCGCAAACCCGCACCAAGATTATGCTCAACCTGGCCAATCCGGCGGCCGCCCTGCGCTGGTGGCGTCTGCCTGCAGACGGTGTTGGCCTGGCACGGATGGAGTTCGTGGTGGGCAATCACATCAAGGTACACCCCATGGCACTGGTCAATTATGACCGCCTGGAAGACACCGGCGCCAAACGCGAGCTTGACAAGCTGACAAGGGGGTATGAAGACAAGACCGACTATTTCGTCGATCAGTTGGCGCTGGGGCTGGCCCGCATCGCCGCCGCCCTGCACCCCAGACCCGTCATTATTCGCATGAGCGACTTCAAGACCAATGAATACGCTAACCTGATCGGCGGCACGCAATTCGAGCTCCACGAAGAAAATCCCATGCTGGGATTTCGGGGCGCCTCCCGCTACTACTCTCCCCGCTACCGCGAGGGCTTCGCACTGGAGTGCCGTGCCATCAAGCGCTTGCGGGAAAAAATGGGCTTTACCAATGTCGTGGTGATGATCCCCTTCTGCCGCTCCACATCAGAAGCCGACAAGGTGCTGGAGGTCTTGGCCGATAACGGCCTCAGACGAGGCGACAACGGCCTTGAGGTCTATGTGATGTGTGAAGTGCCCTCTAATGTCATTCTTGCCGCGGATTTTGCCGAACGCTTTGACGGCTTCTCAATCGGTTCCAACGACCTCACTCAGCTGACACTGGGCGTGGACAGGGACTCAGACGAGCTTGCCGACCTGTTCAACGAACAGGACAAGGCGGTCAAATGGATGATCAGCCATGTCATCAGTGCTGCCCATGAAGCCGGAACCAAGGTGGGCCTGTGCGGACAGGGTCCAAGTGACCATCCCGAGTTTGCCGCCTTCCTGGTGGAGTGCGGAATCGACTCGATTTCAGTCACACCTGACAGTTTCATCCGAGTCAGGGAAAAGGTCTTCGAAGCCGAGAAAAAACATCACTGCCAGAGCCAATAAGAGCGGACTGGACTACAGTTCTTCTGGGTCGTTCAAGAAAAGGAGTCTGCAATGAAGTCGTCAGCCACTATAGGGCTGTATATAGGCAATGCCATTCCCCGGGGGAATGAAAGTGAAACCGAGGAGATTATTGACCTCTGGAAGAATCTCGAGAGCTACTTCACCGAAAAGCCCTTTGTCGCTCGTAGCGGCTTGAAAAGCGAGGCTAGATCCTATTTGATTACACTGAATGCAAGCCCGCTATTGCAAAACCTGAAAAACGCCAAAGCACAGTCGGGGTCCTTTACACTTCATCATCAGGCCTATATCGACAATGCCGATATTACCATTGACGGAGAACTAACCCTGACGGTCGCCAGGAATAACCATGAATTGGCAGAAGAAGAAATCTATCAGGTAGCAACAGCTTTTATACAGCAGCTGATCATGGCCTCCCATATCGTCTGCCCGGGCTCCATACAGATCCTGAATGCGCGCTTTATCGGTGAAGGCGCACACCGATATGAAGCGCAAGACTTTGACGCCAGGACATTCCATGGCGCACGCAGTGCTTCCGTTGAGAACAAATGGCCAACATTAGAGAAACACTCCTTCGAAAAAGTCTGGGCCTGGCTGGAAACCAGCGAAGTTAGTCAAAGCTACACCGCCATCAAAAACATCAACAAGGTGCTGTCCACTCTTCTTAAGGTGGCGGAGCAGCGCCACGAGTATAGCGCCAGGACCGTCCTGTTGGTTATGTATCAGATAGAGTTGCTGCTTGATTGCAGGCAATTCAACTCACTGGACCTGGTCCGAAGCCGCACTCGCTTGGTACTGGGCAATATCCCTGAGGCAGCGGACTGCCTCAAGGAATTACACGGAGTGCGCCATCAACTGTTTATGGCAAACCATCCGGTTCATCCGCCACCTCTGATTTGCCACACTACTGAAACCGCGCTAAGGGAACAGTTGGGCCAACACAACAGCGCCCTCGAATCGGGAACAGCGCTGGTCTTGAAGCTGCTGCAAGACCTGATCGCTCACAATGCATACCGTTATACTTTTGAGGAAAGCTTTACCCATAATTGATTTTTTCGAGCAACCTGATTGGAGTTCTGATTTATAAGTTTAAACTTCAATGATTGAGGAGAAAGCGATGTGAACACCATCGTTACTCTGTGCATAAAGCCTACGGTTGATCTGTTTTGTCAAACTGAACGCCTGATTGACGACGGAAAGAGCCGATGTCGGATCTCAAGTCGGGAGCCCGGTGGTGGCGGTATCAACGTGGCCCGCAACCTCCATGGTATGGGAATAAACGTGCTAGCGGTCCTCGCAGCCGGCGGGGCCAACGGCAAGCAACTGCGAGACATGCTGGAACGTAACAAGCTTCCCTTTCGCTGTTTCTACATTGAAGACGACACTTGCCAGAATATCGGCCTTACGGAAACCTCCACCGGCAAGATGTATCACCTGGTATTTCCGGGACAGCAACTGAGGGAGTCCGAATGGCAAGACTGCCTAGCATACGTCACCAGCCTCGACCCGTGGCCTGAGTATCTGGTACTCAGCGGCAGCCTGCCAGAGGGCGTACCCGACGATTTTTATGGCCGTATCGCCGTGGGTGCGAAGGAAAAAGGCATCAGGGTGATCCTGGACACTTCCGGCAGGGCATTGGCTGCCCCCCTGAAAGCCGGCGTTTACCTGGCCAAACTCAATCGCGGTGAGTTTGCCGACAGCGGTTATTCCGGCAGCCTCGATGACTACCAGCGCATGCTCGCTGCCATGGCTGAAAGGGTGGCGAGTGGAATGGCCGAGGCACTGATTGTCACCCTTGATGCGGAGGGCGCACTGCTGGCAAGCCGCGATGGCGACAGCCTTCATGTCCGCCCACCTGCAACGAAGGTGGTAAGTCACGTGGGCGCAGGGGACAGCTTCGTTTCGTTGCTCGTCTATCAATTGTATCTGGGAAAATCACTGGCAGAAGCGTATCGATATGGAGTGGCCGCAGCTGCGGCCAAGGTGCAAATACCCGGCAATCATCTCGACGATATGGAGCTGGTTGAGAGTATCTATCAACAGATAAGCCGGAAATAGCCTATCCCGTGTCAGGTGATCGATTTTAATGATCGGAGTGACAGGTTGTACAAATAATCGTATGCGCAGTTGTTCGAGCGCTGTAACTGTAAGGCACTGACTATAAATAGATGCGGCAGAATCTGGTTGATGCCACGCCCGGTCATCAGTTCCCCGGTCAGCCAGAGGGTAACGCCGGCCATGGGCTACCCTCGGTTCCGACCACCAGATTCAGGCTTCTATTCCTCTGAGGAAAGGGGCGGCCGGGGCAATCGCTCCGGCAGCAGTGCCCGGATCTCGTCGGTACTCAGGGCCGTGAGGTCCTTATGCAGCTCGAGGACGATGCAATTTGTGACACTCTCGGGTAGTGTCTCACGCAGCAATCCCAAAAATCGCGGTGTTGCGCTGATGATCAGGTGTTGGTAGGCGCCATCGTGCAGGCCGACGGCCAGGCGCTGCCCCACCTCATGCGCGAAGCGGATCGCCTCCTGTTCCTTGGGCGAATGGTGCTTGCCCATGGCATGGCGTCCCTCGCCCATGGAATCGAAGGAGCGTCCCGGGCTATCGGCATTCAGGTCGCGGTCATGCAGGCGCCCCTCGGGATTGGGCAGTTCCTCCACCTCCTCCAGCGGTCCTCTCTGGTCCGTCGCCGAGAATAGCCTAGCCCTTGCCTGATCGGCGACTACCACCCAGGTGGTTTCCATGTTCGTTCCCTCACGCCAGGTAAGCCAGCATGCCGCCATACCCGGTATGCCAGCTATTCAGGATAGTTACTTGACCTTAACCTTGCGGCGATTCGCCTGCTTGAGCTTGGGCAGCGTCACCTCGAGGACGCCGTTCTTGAAGCTGGCGGCAGCCTTGTCGGCATCGATCTCGCTGGGCAATGTCACCGTCCGGGTAAAGGAACTTTGGGAGATCTCTGAGTGGAAGTACTCGCCCTCCTCCTTCTTGCTCTGCTCGCGGTGGTCGCCCTTGATAGTCACCGCTCCGTCGGTCACCGAGACGTCGAGCTCCTCGCGCTCGAATCCCGGGACCTCGGCGCGCACCACCACCTCGGCATCGCGGTCTATGGCGTCGACCTTCGGCATGCCCTTTTCGAAGGCGGCAAAGCGCTGCCAGAGGGGATGATCCCAGCGCGAGGGCATCCCGCCACGATCGAAGAAAGTATCAAGCATGCGATCGACATCGCGGAACGGGCTCATTGCCCGGGACTCGGCCCGCGGTGCGGACTTGCCGGTCGAGACCGGGACGTTTTCGGTGTCCTTGGGGGCTTTCTTGGCCATGATAATGGCTCCTCGAATGTAGTTCACGAATGGCGATGCCTATGGGAACCCAGAATGTCAGGCCGGAAAACACCGGCTGTCCCTCTTCAGGCAGGTCCGTCTCATCATCAAGGGTAGTCCAGCCCTGCCCGGCCGTCTTGACGCAGGTCAGCATGATGCTCGTCATGCCGCGACCCCCATGCGCCAGTCGCCGATTTCCTCGTGCCACAGCTCGGGCGCGCCCCTGGAACAGCGGCTTGGAGGCCGAGGCCATCGCCAAGTGCTGTCGGCTGAACGAAACCGATCAGGCCCGCCGGCTGCTGGGACACCTTGACGGCTGGGGCCTTGGCGATGCCGCCCAGATGCGCTGGTTCCAGCGCTCCCGCGGCAACAGCCACCGGCCCGTGTATACTGGGTGACCCTGGGCGAGAGCGAGGTGATCATGCGGCTTGGTAGCCCGCGGCTGGGTGAGGCGCACCTGACGATCCCGATCCCCGAGGGACTCGGTATACCTGGCCCCGGCCGAGCGACCGCTACGCCTCTGACCAAGCGGCGGGCGATGTCCCAAAGGAAAGAGCATGCGATGGGCGTAATACTGAAGAACATCACCCGCGAGAACTTTGCGGCCGCCATTGCGCTGGAGGTAGCGACATCACAGCGTGACTATGTTGCCGACAACCTTTACTCCATTGCCGAATCGAGCTTCCATCCGACCTTTCAGCCTCGTGCTATCTATTGCGACGGGGAAGTGGTCGGCTTTCTCATGTACGAATCCTTCGACCACGACGAACGGCCGCCTGCCTACAACATCTTCCGTCTCATGGTCGACCGACACCATCAGGGAAGAGGCATCGGGCACAGGGCCATGCAGTGCGTGCTGGACGAGATCAGGGCACAGGGCCCCTTCGAGCGGATAGCGATCTGCTATGTGTCCACCAACCAGGTCGCCCGGAACTTCTACGCCAGCCTCGGCTTCCAGGAGACGGGGCTGAGCGAGGAGACAGGCGAGGCCATCGCCGAGATCCGGGGGTGATGAGGGGCGCAGGACTTCTGAGGTACGTATTGCTGTCAAGATCAGGAACTGAAGCGCCTCGGAAGACATGCAGGAATAGCCCCGAAGTTCGGTTATGAATGCCGCCAACTCGTCGCAGGATATTGCAGGATGATGGGCCACCGTTTTGACGCGGGATGGCTTGGCCCCGATTTTATGGGCTTAGCCGACCCAGGCTAGCCGCGCTTCACCGCCCGCATTTTTACAGTTTTTTTATATCCTTTCGTGAATCATCGTCCTTACGTCATCAACACGGTGGGACCAGCGTGTCCAGTCGCTACGGACCATCAACCAGCCTCATCGAAGGGGTGAGTGAGCGGGCGCAACGTTGGGCGCCGGTATTGAAGGTCATGTCGATTCTGTGGCTGATACTCGCGCTTTTCATGACGCTCCCGTGGTTGGTGTTGCTGATCGAGGGCGAACCCGACGCCAAGGCGTTTGCCCTCTCGATTGTCATCGTGTTGTCCGCAGTGGTGCTTTCCTGGCTGGTCACCATGAGAGTGCCCGTCATTC
This sequence comes from Halomonas sp., assembly GCA_035581765.1. Classification (GTDB taxonomy): domain Bacteria; phylum Pseudomonadota; class Gammaproteobacteria; order Pseudomonadales; family Halomonadaceae; genus Halomonas. The sequence continues at coordinate 7,043 of DATISN010000037.1, read as the reverse complement.
TCAAGCCATGGCAGATGTTCGTACTGACCACCCTGAGCTGGGTCACCATCAGCGGCTTCGCCAGCTTGCCGCTCGTGCTTGGTGCGCCTCAACTCAGTTTTACCAATGCCGTCTTCGAGTCGGTATCGGCCATCACGACCACCGGCTCGACGGTACTGGTCGGCATCGAATTCCTCTCGGATGGGCTCAAGCTGTGGCGCGGCATCATGCAATGGTTGGGCGGCATCGGCATCATCGTGATGGGGATCGCGATCCTTCCGTTTCTCAAGGTGGGAGGCATGCGGTTGTTTCATACCGAGTCCTCGGACTGGTCGGACAAGGTGATGCCTCGCACGGGCAGCATCGCCAAGGCGACCCTGAGTATCTACTGCGGTTTCACCTTGATGGCCATGCTGGCGTATTGGCTGGGCGGCATGACACTGCTGGATGCGGCGGTGCATGCCATGACCTCGCTCTCCACGGGAGGATTCGCCAACTCCGACGCCTCCTTCGGGGTCTACGCCAGCCAACCGCATCTGCTCTGGCTGGGCAGCCTTTTCATGTTGTCCGGTGCCCTGCCCTTCGTGCTGTACATCCGCTTCCTGCGAGGGGCGAGACAGTCGCTGTGGCGCGACCAGCAGGTTCAGGGACTCATGACACTGTTATTGCTGGTGATCCTGGGGCTGACCGGTTGGCGGGTCTGGCAAGACACGCCGGCCTTCGAGGCACTGACCCATGTGACCTTCAATGTCATCTCCGTAGTAACGACCACCGGTTTTGCCTCGGAAGACTACAGCGACTGGGGACCCCTGGCCGTCACGGCGTTCTTCTACCTGACCTTCGTCGGAGGATGCAGCGGCTCCACCAGTGGCGGCATGAAGATCTTCCGCTTCCAGGTGGCGATGATCCTGCTGCGCAACCAGCTGCGTTTCCTGATCCACGCCAATGGCGTCTTCGCCTCACACTACAATCATCAACCACTCACCGATGACGTCACGCGCGGGGTGGTGGCCTTCTCGTTCTTCTTCTTTCTGACCATCGCCGGCCTGGCATTGGGCTTGGCCCTGCTGGGGCTGGACTTCACCACGGCGCTGTCGGGGGCGGCCACAGCGGTGGCCAATGTGGGGCCAGGCCTGGGGGACATCATCGGGCCTGCCGGCAATTTCGCCTCGTTACCGGCCTCGGCCAAATGGCTGCTCTGCGTGGGAATGCTGATGGGTCGGCTGGAAATCCTGACCGTGCTGGTGCTCCTGACGCCGATGTTCTGGCGTCGCTAGACTGGTGACATGTCTCGAATAAAAGGACACACGATCAATGAACGCGACACCACCACCGGATTCGTTACCTACCCTGGCACAGGCCACTACCGACAAGACCGACAAGACCGACAGTGTCGGTCCGGCGGGCGGGACCCGGGCGCGGCGCCCTCGCTTGCTGGTCGCGCTTAGCGGCGGCAGCGAGGATGCCGCTCTGGTGCGGGCAGCTCACCGGATGGCCGAACGCGAAGGAGTCTCCTGGCGGGCCATTCACGTGGATAAAGGAAGCGACGATGCCCAGCGACGCCTGGTGCTGGAAAAGGATTTCGCCATGGTGGCCCGGTTGGGCGGCGATACCCTGTCGATCCAGGGCCAGGATCGCGCCACCGAGTTGCTCCATTATGCCCAAGAACACCGCATCGCCACTCTGCTAGTGGGTAGGCCACGCTCGTCAGGTTGGCGGTTCTGGCGTCGCACCCTGGCAGAGCAGCTGATGCGTCAGCGGGGCACCTTCGATCTGGTGGTGGTTGCCGAGGCTCGCAAGCGTCCACGCTTCCAACCGCGGCAGACGTGGCAAGCGGTGCGACTCAAGGAGCCTCTGGTGGCGATCGCAAGCACCCTGGGTGCCTTGGGAATCGCCTGGGGACTTCAGACATGGCTGGAGCTGGCTAATCTGTCGCTGGTATTTCTCGCCGCGGTGCTGATCAGTGCCGCCTGGGCCGGCACCCGGGCCGCCATGCTCAGTGCCGTGCTCGGCTTTCTTACCTTCAATTACTTCTTCACTCGACCGCACTTCTCGCTGGTCATGGTCGAGCGCGAGCAACTGCTGACGGTGATCTTCTTCCTGCTGGTCGCGGTCGTCGTCGGTCAACTGGCAGGCAGCGGACGCCGTCGGCTGATGGCCCTGCGCAATAGTCGGGAGCAGACTCAACGGTTGCTTGCCTACTCTCGGGCCTTGTCGGTGGCCACCGATTGGGACCAGGTGCGCGATACCGGTCTTGCCTCGCTGGAGCGATGGCTGGGTGCCCCGGTTGCCTTTCTCAACCGCGAGGAAGATAGCCCTGGCCTGGTGATTCAGCACACCGAGCCGCCCGGCATCGTGCCCGACGCCGCAGCGCTGACGGCGGCGAGCTGGAGTTGGCAGCATCGCCAGCCCAGCGGCCTGGGTACCGCCAACCTGGCGGATACCGATCAAAGCTGGCGTCTGTTACCGCTGTTGGAGCAGGGCCGCGTATTGGGGATTGTTGGAATTGAGCTAGGACGACGCGCGACCCCGCTGGGTCCTGACCAGGAGGCGATGATCGAGGCGCAGGTCAGCCAGTTGGCCATGGCACTGGAACGAACACGCTTGGTCAGTGAACTGAGTACCGCGCGCCTGTCGGAGGAAAACGAGCGGCTGCGCTCGGCACTGTTGTCCTCGGTGTCTCACGACTTGCGCACCCCGCTGGCGTCGATCATCGGCTCGGCGAGTTCACTGCGCGACCTGTCGCCACAGCTGAGCGCCTCGGACAAGGACGAACTGCTCGACAGTATCCTGGGCGAAAGCGAGCGGCTCAATCGCTACATCCAGAACCTGTTGGACATGACCCGTCTGGGCCATGGCAACCTCAGGATCGAGCGCGACTGGATCTCGCTGGACGATCTCGTGGCGGCTGCGTTACGACGCCTGGGTCCTTCGCTGGAGGCGGTGGATATCCAGCGCGACTGGCCCGATGACCTGCCATTGTTGTTCGTGCATCCGGCACTGATCGAGCAGGCACTGGTCAACGTGATCGACAACGCGGCGCGATTCTCCCCGGCCGGGGGCCAGGTCGGCATCCAGGCACGGCATGACGTCGCGGGGCGCCAGCTCGAGATTCGCGTGACGGACCAAGGACCGGGGATTGCCCCGGAGTTGCGTGAGGCGGTGTTCGACATGTTCGTTACCGACGGCGCAGGTGACCGCAATCGCCACGGCAGTGGACTGGGGCTGGCCATCTGCCGCGGCATGCTGGGCGCTCATGGCGGCAGCATCGCAGCCCAGCTCGGCCCCCAGGGCGTCGGCACCACCATCGTGATGCGCCTGCCGTTGCCAGCGGAAGATGACGGGAGGCGTAGTGATGAGTGACCGCTCACTCGTGCTGATCGTCGACGATGAGCCGCAGATCCGCCGCTTCCTGCGGATCAGCCTGGTTTCCCAGGGTTTCGGGGTGATCGAGGCGGCGAGCGGTGCCGATGGTCTGAAGCGAGCGCAAGAGGAGAGCCCCGACCTGGTGCTGCTCGATCTTGGCTTGCCGGACATGGATGGCCGGACGGTGCTGGATGCCCTGCGTGCCCACAGCGCAGTGCCGGTGATTATCGTCTCGGTACGCGAACAAGAAGCAGAGAAGGTGCGCGCACTCGATAGCGGCGCCAACGATTATGTCACCAAGCCCTTCGGTATCCAGGAATTGCTGGCTAGGGTGCGTTCGTTGTTGCGCTATCAAGGACAAGCGAATGAGGATCGAACCGCCGTCTGCTATCGCTGCGCGGGTCTGGTCATCGACCTCGCGGCCCATCGGGTCAGCCTGGACGGCGACCCGGTGCACTTGACGCCCAAGGAATATGCCGTTCTCAAGCACCTCGTTCGACATGCCGGGCGTGTCGTTACCCAGTCCCAGCTATTGCGTGAGGTATGGGGTCCCACCCACACCCACGACAGCCATTACCTGCGCATCGTGGTCAGCAAGCTACGTCACAAGCTTGGCGATGATCCCCAGACCCCTCACCTGCTGCAGACCGAAGCCGGCGTTGGCTATCGCCTGTTGGCGGAACTCGAGACCGACGAGATGTCGTGAAGGGCCAGGGGCTCCGGCTATCCCTTGTATCCATTGCACCCCACGCACCTCACACGGCGGTCAAGATGATAAAACATTCCGCTCGACGCCGGAGAGGAGGATCGCCCCACAACCCGGTCCTTGATCGCAAGTGAGGAGTGATATCAGAGATCCTTCATCCTCCCGGTCTGTCGAGCCAGGCGCATCGCCTCGTGCTCTTCCAGCGCCAGCAGCGATTCCAGTAGCTGTTTCGCCTCGGGAATCTCAGCCTTGCCAATCAGGGTGCGATACAGGTCGATGACCTGATCATGGAAATCGAATATCTCCCGGCAGATGCCCTCGACATCCAGAGACGCATAGTGGGCATCGCAGGTTTGATGCGTGCGGATTGGCCGATGCTGAAGGTAATCATAAACGTACGTTTTCAGGGCCTTGGGATCGGCCTGTCGCTCGTACTGGGCCACGACGCGTTCCAATTCGGCCTCGTGTTTAGCCAGGTAATCGAGCAACATCCTCGCTCGCTCCTCCTCATGATGGTCAGCGCAGTGAGCGAGACAACGCGCCAGGTGCTCATGTAACTGGCGGGTCCAGTCGATCAAGTCACCAAAGGTCTTGATGTCCATCTGCCGTCTCCTTGGCGGGTCGGTGAAAAAGACGTGATCGTTGTCGTCAGGCGATCCGCCCTGTCCTCAGAAGATGAGACATTTCAGCGGCATGTCCATCTTGTCGGCATTCCTCAATAGCCTTGCGTTAACAAAGGGAGCGCGACCTTCAACCTTTGGCGAACTTGTTACCCTTTACCCCTTTTACCCTCCTATAATCTCTTAACATAGTCAGTTGGCGTGATGCCCGCCGGAGTGACCACCCGCGTAGATCCTTTGGGTTACCCAAAGGTCAAGTGTCGCGTCTCGATTGGGTTCGTGACCGAACGGTTGGCGATGCAACATCCTGCCTTTGAAAAAAAGACTCGCGACCTTCCGTCGGCCAGTTGCGGGTTAGATGCTCCCTTGAAGCGCTAACCGACAATTATTTCCTGATATGGATCAAATCACGTCGCAGGATCTCGACTAAGCTGAGATAGCACCTATCTCGCTGGGCATTTCGTCCTGCCGAGGGTGTCATGGACGATGGAACGCAGGGCTCTCTAGCCCCAAAGGAGTAACTCATGATCAGGCGTAAACATGGTCTGGCTGTCGGCTTGGCCTTCGTATCTATGAGTGCCGGACTCGTTTTCGCACAAGGCATGCAGAACGATCAACCGGATAATGACCAAGCATCAAGTAGCACCACTCAACGTGGTAAAAGCTACGAAATGATGGGTGGCAGCCAAGGCGGCATGGGTCCCGGCATGATGGGGGGCGGCCAAGGCGGCATGGGCTCCGGCATGATGATGGGGGGCGGCCAGGGCGGTATGGGCTCCGGGATGATGATGGGGGGCGGCCAGGGCGGTATGAGTCCCGGCATGATGAGTGGCAACATGCCATGCCCGATGATGGACGGTACCCATTTATTGATGCTTCAACAACTCGAATCGGAGCAGCAAAGTGAATTGCGCGAACTCATGCAGTCGCATCGACCGGCTCAATTCGAGCGCTTGGGCCAGATGATGAATTTGCATGATGACCTCGTCGTCCTGATGCATAGCGAGCGCCCTTCCCCGGAAGAGGTGAAGGAACAGCATGCCCGCATGTCTGAACTGCAGGGAGAAATGCTTGCGGAACATGTGCGTCTGCAAAACGCCATCAAGGAGGCCATGAGCGACGAACAGTCAGGTGAGCCGGACCAGAACAGCCAGCCCAGTCAGAATTCTAGTCAATAGAATGTACTCACCCGCGTAGTCTTCACATAACCTTTACAAGGCAGGGCAATCTTTCGCTGATCGCCCTGCCTTAAAAACGACCGGCGCTATTTAGCCCAACGCAACCACTCCTGTCGTTTCTCAAACTCAGGGTTTTAAAGCCTGGATTCAAGCAATACGCTATGTCCTGGCTACGTTATATAGATTAGCTTTTTCTGTATTTGATGTACTTATTCACTAGCGTTCAACACTTCCTTCGCTCCACTGATCAAGCCCGTCATGGCATAGCCTTTAATGCGATTAAGCCGTCTATACAGCAACGTTTCCGCTGCTTTTTTCAATCTCCCTAAGCCAACAAGACGTTGTTTCCCAAAGTGACAACCTCGAGACAACGTGCTAAGTTTCGATGCTAAATTTTGTCCACGTTTGACTTTGTTAAACGTTAGACAACCGGCTTTTTTGTGGCGTTTGCCATGAGCTTGGCTAGCTCAGGGCAAGGGCGACCAACCTCAGGAAGGGAGCGTTGTCACGTTGGATATTGTGTGGTGGTTAGCCTATCTGGCCCTGGGAGGATTCGTTGGCTTGATGGCCGGCCTTCTGGGCATCGGGGGTGGCGGGATCATGGTGCCAATCCTTACATCGCTGTTCGTGATCCAAGGGATTCCCCACGAGCATATCGCTCACCTTGCCCTGGGAACTGCCATGGCAGCGATCGTGCCATCCTCCCTGTCGAGCCTGATGACGCATCATCGTCACGGAGCGGTTCGCTGGGATGTGGTCCGTTACATTACCCCCGGCATATTGGCGGGTACGTTCCTGGCGACATTCGTGGCCGCCATGATACCGACACGCGGACTGGCGATTTTCTTCGCCTGTTTCATGATGTTGATGTCGATACAGATGCTGGTGAATCTCAAACCCAAGCCATCACGCGGCCTACCAGGTCCGTTGGGCACGAGTGGCGTCGGTATCGGGATAGGCGGAATTTCCGCTCTGGTGGCCATTGGCGGTGGTGCATTGACAGTACCCTTCCTGACCTGGTGCAACATCAAGGTGCAACACGCCATCGGAACGTCTGCGGCGGTGGGGTTGCCGATCGCCTTGGCCGGCGCATTGGGCTATCTCATCAATGGCTGGGCTGTCAGTGGGCTACCAGACGCCGCTCTGGGATACCTTTACCTGCCTGCCCTGTTATTGATGGCGCCGCTCAGCATC
>DATISN010000036.1:0-10702 GCA_035581765.1 Halomonas sp. | reverse complement strand
GGAGCGCTGGGGCATCACTCGCCTCAATGACCCGGACGAACGCGAGCAGGCCGAGCAGGTGGTGGAACAAGTTGTCGAGCAGGCCGTTGAAGAGATGGCCTGGGATCGACGCTGGGCCGAGCGGTTGGCTACGCTGCGGGCTTTCGAGGCGAGAGTCGACCTGGCCATCGGCCAGCTGAGCTACGGCGACCATACGCTACGTGACGTGGCCCTCGACGCTCGTCTCACCGAGGGACGCCTGGACGTGACGCGCTTGCATGCCGCTCAGGAGGGCAGTGAATTGACGCTCCAGGGCTGGCTGGAGGTGCATGCCGAGACGCTGAGCGGCGATGTCAATGCGCAGCTGGCAGCCGTCGACCTGGATGAAGCCCTGGGCCCGCTAGGCTTCGAGACCCTGGGTACGCTCGACGGGCGGCTGCAGGTGGACCTTGTCGATGGCGCCCTGACACTCGACGATACCTCGCTGGATTACCAGGCCCCGGCGCGGTCGCTTGCCCTGCATGTCGAGGCCGACGCCGCCGAACTCGCCGGCACCTCGGAATCCGGCGTGCATCTGCAGGGCGATGGCCGCTACCGCGACGAACCCTTTGCCTTCGATCTGCGTGTCGGCCCGCTGCTCAACCTGGACGACCCCGACACGCCCTATCCCGTTCAGGGGCAGGTGAGCTCCCGTGATTCCTTCCTCGAGGTGGACGGCACGGTCGAGCAGCCGCTAGCGATCTCCGCGGTACAGGGAGCCTTCGAGCTGTCGGGTCCCGACCCGGCGCAACTCAACCGACTGACGGGGCTGAACCTGCCGGCGTTGCCACCCTATTCGCTACAGGGTCAGCTGCAGGTGCGCGACGGCCTGATTGACCTGAACGATGTGACGGGGCGCGTCGGCAACAGCGATGCCAGCGGCGATGTCCGCCTGCAGCTCGGTGAGCGCAACATGCTCTGGGCGACGCTGCATTCGCAGCAGTTGGACCTCGACGATCTCGCGCCGCTGATCGGGGCGGCGCCCGCGACCGGCGAAGGCGAGGTGGCCTCGCCGGACCAGCAGCGTCAGGCCCACGAGGAGGAGCGCCAGTCAGGCGTGTTTCCCGATCGGCGATGGAATGTGCAGGGGCTGCGCCGCATGGATGCCGAGCTGCGCTACAGCGCCTCCAGCGTGAGCGCCGAGGACATCCCCTTGACGGACGTGCAGCTCGATCTCTCCCTGGATGATGGCGTTCTCACCCTGACACCGTTGCGGGTCGGCCTGGGGGGCGGAGAGGCGATCGCGCAGGTGAGGATGGAAGCACAGGAAGAGGCCCTGCAAGGCAATCTGGAGCTGACGCTCAGCCGGGTCGATCTCAAGGCGATATTACAGAAGGCCGACCTGGCCGAGATCGCCGAGGACACCGCCGGCACACTCGGCGGCGAAGGGCAGGTCAGCTTCACGGGCGACTCCATGGCGGCGGCCATGGCCAGTCTCGATGGCTCGCTGGCGCTGGCGATGTCAGGGGGCCAGCTACACATGCTGGTGCTTGAGGGGATGGGGCTGGATGTCGGCGAGGCGCTGCTGGGGGCGTTGGCCGATTCGCAGGAAGTACCCATGCGGTGTGCCTATGCCAGGCTCTCCGCGGCGGAGGGCATGACCACGCTCGAGCAGTTGTTCATCGACACGGAGGACTCCAACATCACCGGTACCGGGACGATCGACCTGGCAAGCGAGCAGGTAGCGTTGGTCTTCGAGGCCCACGCCAAGGATTTCAGCGTGCTGGCGTCCGACTCACCGGTAAAGTTGCAGGGCCCGCTGGACGATCTGGGCATCGATGTGGTGTCGCGCGAGCTGCTGGCGCGCGGGCTGTTGTCGGTGCTGGGTGCGCTGGTCGCGCCACCGTTGGCGATCCTCCCCTGGATCGAACCCGGCACGGGCGAGAATGTCGGACCTGGCTGCCAGCAGGTCATGGAGGAGTTCGCGGCGGAGAAAAACGATGGCTGATGCCAGAGTCCCCCCGGGGCAGACGGCTCTGCTAAGCTGTCTGCCGATAACGCCCGTCGGCGTTTTCCATCCTTGTCGGAGGCATGCTTGCATACCGATCGATTGACGAGTCTCGACCTTGTGGCCCTTGCCGAGCACATGGGACGCGCTTGCCGCGCTCAGGGCGCCACGGTAACCACGGCGGAATCCTGTACCGGTGGCGGCGTGGCCAACGCGATTACCGCCGTCGCCGGCAGTTCGGCCTATTTCGAGACCGGCTATGTCACCTACTCCAACGCGGCCAAGATGCGCCTGCTGGGCGTGCCGGTGACAGTGCTCGAGGCGCATGGCGCCGTCAGCCGCGAAACGGTCGAGGCCATGGTGGCTGGCGCCTGCCGTGAGTCCAGGGCGGACATCGGGGTGGCCATCAGCGGCGTGGCCGGCCCAGACGGAGGCAGCCCCGACAAGCCGGTCGGCACCGTCTGGCTGGCCTGGGGCGACACCCGGCGGGTCGAGACCGAATGCCATCATTACGCCGGCGATCGCCAGGCGGTGCGTGAGCAGGCGGTGCGCGATGCGCTCATCGGGCTGATACGGCAACTGGAATCGCAGGACAATGCAGCGATGCGCTAGGCGAATGGCATTTTTTACGCCATACTACTGGTCAACCATACAGTTTACAGGGGGCTCCCATGGCTCAGGACGACAACCGCAGCAAGGCATTGAGCGCTGCGCTCACACAGATCGAGCGCCAGTTCGGTAAGGGCACCGTGATGCGCCTCGGCGACACGCCACGGGTCGTCATGCCGTCGGTCTCCACCGGCTCCCTGGGGCTGGATATCGCCCTGGGGATCGGCGGCCTGCCGCTGGGGCGGGTCGTTGAGATCTTCGGCCCCGAATCCTCGGGCAAGACGACCCTGACCCTGTCGGTGATCGCCCAGGCGCAGAAGCAGGGCAAGACCTGTGCCTTCATCGATGCCGAGCATGCCCTCGACCCCAGCTATGCCGAGAAGCTCGGCGTCAATCTCGACGACCTGCTGGTCTCCCAGCCCGACAACGGCGAGCAGGCCCTGGAGATCTGCGACATGCTGGTGCGCTCGGGCGGTGTCGATGTCATCGTCATCGACTCGGTGGCGGCGCTGACGCCGCGGGCCGAGATCGAAGGCGAGATGGGCGACTCGCATGTCGGCCTGCAGGCGCGCCTGATGTCACAGGCCCTGCGCAAGATCACCGGTAACATCAAGAACGCCAACTGCATGGTGGTGTTCATTAACCAGATTCGCATGAAGATCGGCGTGATGTTCGGTAGCCCCGAAACCACCACCGGCGGCAACGCGTTGAAGTTCTACTCGAGCGTGCGCCTGGACATTCGCCGTACCGGCTCGGTCAAGCAAGGCGACGAGGTCACCGGCAACGAGACGCGGGTCAAGGTGGTCAAGAACAAGGTGGCGCCGCCCTTCCGCCAGGCCGAGTTCCAGATTCTCTATGGCAAGGGCATCTATCATGCCGGTGAAGTCGTCGATCTGGGCGTGCAGTGCAAGCTGGTCGACAAGGCGGGTGCCTGGTACAGCTATCAGGGCAACAAGATCGGTCAGGGCAAGGCCAATGCGGCCCAGTTCCTGGAAGACAATCCCGCCGTGATGGAAGAGATCGAGAGCCAGATCCGCGGACAATTGCTGGCCACGGTCGAGCCCAAGGACAAAGACAAGGAGGCGAAGGAAGGCAGGGAAATCGAGGTCGCTGCCGGTGATGCGATCGAGGATACCGGCGAGGACGGCCTGCTCTAGGCATGCCTGCCCACGCTGGCCCTCGCGAGGCAACGCCCCGGGACGACGCGATCCGTCTGCTCTCCAGGCGCGAGTATTCCCGCCACGAACTCGTCGAGCGCCTGGCCGCGAAGGGCCACGAACCGGCAGCCATTGGCGAGTGTCTCGACGACCTGGCCGAGCGGGGGCTGCAATCCGATGCTCGCTTCACCGAGAGCTTCGTGCGTTCGCGTATCCAGCGCGGCCAAGGGCCGATGAAGATTCGCGTCGAACTCGAACGGCGCGGCCTCGACCGTGAGCAGGTGAGCGCCGCCTTCGCCGAGGGCGAACCAGCGGGTGAGCCCGATTGGTTCGCCCTCGCCTGTGACGCGTTGGCGCGGCGCTTTTCCTCGCCCGGCGAGACGCCCCGCGAACGAGCCCGGCGTGAGCGCTTCCTGGCCGGCCGCGGCTTTGCCTTCGAGCAGGTCCGCTACGCCATGGAACATGCCTGGTCGCAATGACCCCCACCCCGCGCTGAAAATTCCTTGACGATTACGTTATAATCCTCTCTTTTCGACGATGTCGGACGCCACCGGGTCCGGCATGTCGGGCAGGTATCGCCGCTGTCGATCGCCTTCCCGCAGCGTCGCCCTGCTTATCGTCACGGATATCCCATGAAAAGCGCAGAGATCAGACAGGCCTTCCTGAGTTTCTTCGAGGAGCACGGCCATACCGTTGTGCCCTCCAGCTCGCTGGTGCCGGACAACGACCCGACCCTGCTCTTCACCAACGCCGGCATGGTGCCTTTCAAGGACGTCTTCCTGGGCCGCGATCCACGCCCCTATGTCCGCGCCACCTCGGCCCAGCGCTGCGTGCGCGCCGGCGGCAAGCACAACGACCTGGATAACGTCGGGTATACCGCGCGTCACCACACCTTTTTCGAGATGCTCGGCAACTTCAGTTTCGGCGACTACTTCAAGCGCGACGCCATTCGCTTTGCCTGGATCTTCCTGACCGAGGTGTTGGGCCTGCCGAAAGAGAAGATGTGGGTGACCGTGCACATCAGCGACGACGAGGCCGAGCGCATCTGGAAGGACGAGATAGGCATCGACCCCGCGCGGTTCTCGAAACTCGACGAGGACAACTTCTGGCAGATGGGCGATACCGGCCCCTGCGGGCCGAGTTCCGAAATTTTCTTCGACCATGGCCCCGAGGTCTGGGGCGGCCCGCCCGGCAGCCCCGAAGAGGATGGCGATCGTTATATTGAGATCTGGAACCTGGTGTTCATGCAGTTCGATCGCGACGCCAGCGGTACCCTCAATGCGCTGCCCAAGCCGTCCATCGATACCGGCATGGGGCTTGAGCGGGTCGCCGCGGTGCTGCAGGGCGTGCACTCCAACTACGAGATCGACCTCTTCCAAAATCTGCTGGCGGCAGCGGCCCGGGCCACGGGGCATGACGACACCAGCACCCCTTCGCTGCGCGTGATCGCGGATCACATCCGCTCTTGTGCCTTCCTGATCGTCGATGACGTGCTGCCTTCCAACGAGGGGCGTGGCTACGTGCTGCGCCGGATCATTCGGCGCGCCATTCGCCATGGCCACAAGCTCGGCGCCAAGGGCAACTTCTTCCACAAGCTGGTCGGGGCGCTCGACGCCGAGATGGGCGACGCCTATCCGGAGCTTCGCGAGGCCCGTCAGCGGATCGAGCGTGTGCTGCTCAAGGAAGAGGAACAGTTCGCGCGCACCCTGGAGCATGGCATGGGGCTGCTCGAGGAGGCCCTGGCCCGGCTCGACAACGAGGTACTCCCCGGCGAGACTGTCTTCAAGCTCTACGACACCTATGGCTTTCCGTACGACCTGACCGCCGATGTATGCCGTGAGCGCGGCGTGAGCCTCGATGAGGCCGGCTTTCAGCGCGAGCTCGAAGCCCAGCGCGATCGCGCCCGCGCCGCCAGCCAGTTCGGTGCCGACTACGGGGCCGCGTTCGAGCTCGAGGGCGAGACGGCGTTCACCGGTTACGACCGGCTCGAGGACCGTGCCACCGTCACGGCGATCGTCGACCGCCAGGGCAACGCCCTGAGCGGCCTGGTGCCCGAACAGAGCGGCGTGGTGGTGCTGGATCGCACCCCCTTTTATGGCGAATCCGGCGGCCAGGTCGGTGATACCGGCTATCTGAACGTGTCGGGCGGCCGCTTCATGGTCACCGATACCCAGAAACAGGCCGGTCATCACCTGCACCATGGCGTGATGCTGGAAGGCGAGCTGGCGGTAGGCGCCGAGGTCACCCCGCAGGTCGACGCCGGCCTGCGGGCCGCCACGGTGCGCAACCACTCGGCCACTCACCTGATGCACAAGGCGCTGAGCATGGTGCTCGGCGATCACGTGCAACAGAAGGGCTCGCTGGTCACGCCCGAGCGGCTGCGCTTCGACTTCAGCCATTTCGAGGCCATGACGCCCGAGCAGCTGGCCGAGGTGGAAACCATCGTCAATGCGCAGATTCTCGCCAATGCCGCGACGCGCATCGAGCAGATGAGTCTCGACCAGGCCAAGGCCAAGGGCGCCGCGGCACTTTTCGAGGCCAAGTACGCCGATAACGTCAGAGTGCTGACCATCGGATCCGAGGATTTCTCCATCGAACTCTGTGGCGGCACCCATGTAGCGCGCAGCGGCGACATCGGTTGTTTCCATATCGTCAGCGAAGCCGGCATCGCCAGCGGCGTGCGGCGTATCGAGGCGATCACCGGCGAGGGGGCTCTGGCGCATTTCCGCGAGCAGGAAGCGCGGCTCAATCGCATCGGTGAGCGACTCAAGGCCAAGCCGGAGCAGGCGGAAGAGCGCGTGGAGTCGTTGGTCGAGCGCAACCGGGCGCTGGAAAAGGAACTCGAGCGCTTGAAGGCCAAGCTCGCCAGTGCCGCGGGGAGCGACATGCTCAGCCAGGCCAGTGAGGTGAACGGCGTCAAGGTGTTGGCCACGAAGTTGGAAGGCGTCTCGGGCAAGGAGCTACGCGGCGTACTGGACCAGCTCAAGAATAAGCTGGGCTCTGGCATCGTGGTACTGGGCGTGGCCGACGCCGGCAAGGTCAGCCTGATCGCCGGGGTAACCAGCGATCTCACCGGCCGTGTCAAGGCCGGCGAGCTGGTCAATCACGTGGCGTCCCAGGTCGGCGGCAAGGGCGGCGGCCGACCCGACATGGCGCAGGCCGGTGGCAGCGATGCGGCGGCCCTGCCGGGCGCGCTGGCCAGCGTGTCGGCCTGGGTCGAAGAGCGGCTTTAGACTTAATGACAGGGTCGGTGCCGGTGACGCATCGGCCCTGAGGTATTTATGAACATTTTTTCACTCATCCGAGCGCCTGGCGCACTCGTACCACGAGGGAAATCGGCAGATGGCACTATACGTACAGAAATTCGGCGGCACCTCGGTGGGCTCCGTGGAGCGCATCAAGGCCGTGGCCGAGAAGGTGAAGGGCTTTCGTGATCAGGGCCACCAGATCGTGGTGGTGGTGTCCGCGATGAGCGGCGAAACCAACCGCTTGATCGGGATGGCCAACGAGATCAACGACGACCCCACGCCGCGTGAGATGGACATGCTGGTATCGACCGGCGAGCAGGTGACGATTTCCCTGCTGGCCATGGCGCTGCACAAGCTGGGCGTGCCGGCGACCTCCTATACCGGTTCCCAGGTTGGCATCCTCACGGACAGCGCCCATACCAAGGCGCGCATCCAGCGCATCGAGACCGATGACATGCGTCAGGATCTCGACGAAGGCCAGGTGGCCGTGGTCGCCGGGTTCCAGGGGGTCGACGACGAGGGCAATATCACCACCCTCGGCCGTGGCGGTTCCGACACCACAGGCGTCGCGCTAGCGGCGGCGCTGGGGGCCGACGAATGCCAGATCTATACCGACGTCGATGGCGTCTACACCACCGACCCGCGCGTCTGCAGCAAGGCTCAGCGCCTCGAGACCATTACCGTCGAGGAAATGCTCGAGTTGGCGAGCCTCGGCTCCAAGGTCCTGCAGATCCGCGCCGTCGAGTTCGCCGGCAAGTACAATGTCCCGCTGCGCGTGCTGTCCAGCTTCGAGGATGGCCCCGGCACCCTGATCGTTGCAGACTCCGAAAAAGACGAGGATTCCATGGAAGAACCGCTGATTTCCGGTATCGCCTTCACCGCCAACGAGGCCAAGCTCACGCTGCTTAATACCCCCGACGTACCGGGCGTGGCCTCGCGCATTCTCGGACCCATCGCCGATGCCAATATCGAAGTCGACATGATCGTGCAGAACGTGGCGCCGGCGGGTGACTACACCGACTTCACGTTCACCGTGGCCAAGAGCGATTACAAGCAGACCACCAAAATCCTCAAGGAGCAGGTGATCCCCGATCTGGGCGGCGGCGAGCTGAGGGGTGACGACAATATCGCCAAGGTTTCGCTCGTGGGGGTAGGGATGCGCTCTCACGCCGGTGTGGCCGCGAAGATGTTTCGTGTCCTGGCCGATGAAAACATCAATATCCGCATGGTCTCGACGTCCGAAATCAAGATTTCGGTGGTGATTGATGAAAAACATATGGAACTTGCGGTCAAGGCCTTGCATAAAGCGTTCGGGCTTGACAAGAGTGATATCGAAAGCGAGTAATGCGTCACGAATGCCGACCCTTTTCACGTTAGTGGTTGATGGTTGATGAGTTGTCCATGACACTCGATGAGCAGGACTTTCCTTCAACGGAGCTCTCGAGTGTCATGGAGCCGGTGTCCGTGGTCAGGTAGGATGTCATGACGCATAATGAATTTGCGCCATCTCGTCGGCTTATGTCTCGCTACCAATACGTCCGAAAAAAGTCTGAGAAGGAGATCAGCCATGCTTATCCTGACCCGCCGAGTCGGCGAAACCCTGATGATCGGAGACGAGATCACCGTGACGGTGCTGGGCGTCAAAGGTAATCAGGTGCGCATTGGTGTCAATGCCCCCAAGGATGTCGCTGTCCATCGCGAAGAAATTTATCAGCGTATTCAGCGTGAAAAGGTCGGTGCAGAACCAGAGGAGGAGGGACGCTGAGCCGTCAGCGACCCATCCCTGAAACGCTGAGAAAAGTCACCAGCTTGCTGGACAATCGCGTTTCGAAACGGTAGGATACGTGCCGTGTCGATGAGGGAGAGGTGGCCGAGTGGCTGAAGGCGCTCCCCTGCTAAGGGAGTAAGGGGTTAATAGCCTCTTCGAGGGTTCGAATCCCTCCCTCTCCGCCACTTATCAGGTGGCGGCTTCTTGCAGAAAAATGGGCAAGTGACGTCTCGACGCAGCGAAAAGATTGAGCGCCCGTAGCTCAGCTGGATAGAGTACCTGACTACGAATCAGGTGGTCGGAGGTTCGAATCCTCCCGGGCGCGCCATCTTCTCTTCGAATGTTGCCGATATTTTCTTGCTGCATCCCGCCAATGATTCGTTCATTGCATCCAGCGCCCGTAGCTCAGCTGGATAGAGTACCTGACTACGAATCAGGTGGTCGGAGGTTCGAATCCTCCCGGGCGCGCCAGATTTCGACCCGTCCTCCCAGAGAGGGCGGGTTTCTTGTTTCCGTTAGCATGTTAACTGGCTGGGCTGGCGCAGTGTAGCTCGCGCGTGGGTCCTGCGATCGTTTGAGACGCCGTCGCAACGCGATGGGCGTCTCTTTTTTGTGCCTGTCTTTGTGTCTGCTTCGGTGTCTTTCTTTGCGCCCCTCACTCGCCTGTCCTTTATCGATTCGCTGGGGCGTCAGCCAGGCTCGCGCTCATGGTCGAATGCTGCGGGCTCCCGGTCAGGCACATGCAGGCCAGCCAGCAGGGCATCGAGGTCCGTCAGGCGCTTGAGGGCCTGAAAGCGCCTGGCCGATTCGGCATGGCGAAGGCGCATCTGATTAAGCCATTGCTTGACGAGGGAGGTGACAACGCGATCGTGTAGGGTTCTACGCTGCAAAGCAGCAAATTCGGCGAGAATGGCGGCACGCGATTGCCAGGAGGTATCCGCGAGCCGCTCGCCAGTGGCTTGCCAGTGACGGATGCGCATCGCCAGCCAGGGGTCGGCCAGGGCGCCGCGCCCGAGCATGACGTCCTGGCAGCCCGATAGTGTTCGGGCCTTCCAGTAGTCTTCCAGGGTCCATATGTCGCCGTTGCAAACGACCGGAATGGCCAGGCGCTGTCGGATGCGACCGATCCATTCCCAATGAGCGGGCGGACGATAGCCCTCCTCGCGAGTCCGCCCGTGAATCACCAGCTGCGAGGCACCACCACTTTCGGCGGCCAGCGCACATTCCAATGCCAGTCGTCGGTCGGCAAAGCCCAGGCGAAGCTTGGCGGTCACGGGTATCGCGTCGCCCACGGCGCCATGGACGGCGTTGACGACGGCATGGACGCGCTCGGGATCCCGTAGCAGCGAGGCGCCGCCATCATGGCGGTTGACTGTCTTGGCCGGGCAGCCGAAATTGAGGTCGACCCGCGTGGCGCCGAGCGTTAGCGCCTGGCGAGCATTGGCCGACAGGGCGGCGGGGTCCGAGCCAAGCAACTGAAGATACACCGGGACGCCCGACGGGGTAGAGACCCGCTCGGCCTTGAGTTCAGGGCAGTGTTTGTAAAAGACGCGCGAAGGCAGGCAGGTGTCGACAACCCGTACGAACTCCGTCACCGCCCAGTCGAACCCCGGGCGGCGAGTGAGCAGGTCACGGGTCCTGGCGTCAATGACTCCTTCCATGGGCGCTAGCCCGATGCGTCCGCTATGTAGTAAATTAACAACGCTGGTTTTTATCATGGCGCCATGGTCAGGTGTTTGGAATGAGATGAAAATGCTGTCTCAGCGCGCGAAAGAGTCGCTTGATAGTCGAATATTACAGCGTATGGCGTAGATGAGAGGAGAAACTACCATGCAGGATTCGCAGCTACTACAGGAAGGACTTTCCCTGATGGGCCTCGGCATGGGGTTTGTTTTTGTTTTTCTTACGTTGCTGGTGATTGTCACGACGTTGATGTCCAAGGCGATCGGCCGCT
>DATISN010000035.1:0-7841 GCA_035581765.1 Halomonas sp. | reverse complement strand
GAAGATGAGGATGGCGGTACGCAGGAAGGCGAGGCACGCGAAACGCCCTTTGATGAAGAAGATCAATCTACTGGGCAAGACGGCATGTCAGGTTCCGACAGCACAGATGGCGCTACTGGCATGGAGCTAGGAGATGATTCTGACCAAGGTGGCACCTCGGAGGGCACTCCCGAATCACTTGAGGAAGAAGAGAACAACTGAGCAAAACGATATTTGGCATAGCTAGTTAGCATCTTTTGATCTGAATCAGTTAAGAAAAATGGAAAAGGGAGCCTTTAAAGCTCCCTTTTTCATACTTTTTCTATGGCATTTCTCTTTGGCTTATCCTGATTCTCGGAGGAGGAGAGTGGTCTATGAACCAGGAATACACCCTCCAGATCATAATCCCAAGTAGGCTTTCTTGATCATGTCATTGTCCCGAAGCGAAGGGGAGGGACCGTCCAGCACCTGATGGCCATTTTCCAGCACATAGGCACGGTCGCTGACCTGTAGGACCTGCTTGACGTTCTGCTCGACCAGCAGGATAGGCATGCCGGTATCGGCTACCCGCCGAATCGCCGCCATCACATCCTTGACCAGCAGGGGCGACAACCCCAGGCTGGGCTCATCCAGCAACAGCATCTTGGGGCCGAGCATCAACGCGCGGGCAATCGCCACCATCTGCTGTTGCCCCCCCGAGAGTTGCGCTGCCTTTTCATGCGCGTACTTCTTTAGGTCGGGAAACAGCGTGTGCACCTTTTCCAGGTTCTCGTCTCGATGCGCCCGCGCGGCGGGCAGCGATGCCCCCAGCAACAGGTTATCGTGCACCGTCATGTTGCCGAACAACTGACGCCCCATCGGCACGTGGGCGAGCCCGAGTCTTGCCATTTCGTGCGGCTTGCGCCCCGAGACCTCCTGGCCATCGAAGTGGATCGTTCCCTTCCAGGGCTTGATCATTCCGGACAGAGCCCGAAGGATGGTGGATTTGCCGCTGCCATTGCCGCCGATCAATCCCACCAGTTCACCGGCATTGACGATTAATGACGCGCCAAAGACCACTTTCAAGGAGCCGTAACCCAGATCCACGTTCTGGACGCTCAGCACGGTAGCCGCTTGCTCTGCCATCAGTCCTCCCCCAGGTAGGCGGTAATGACGCGGGAATCTTCGATCACATCGTGTGGCAGGCCCTCGGTAATCACCGCTCCGTTCGCCATGACGATCACATGGTCCGATAGCTCGATGATCGCCTCCATGATGTGCTCCACCATCACGATGGTCAGGTTCTGGTCAGCCAATCGACGCACGAATCCGATCATCTCCTTGAGCGCCGGCGGGTTGAGGCCCGCCATCATCTCATCGAGAAACAGCACGCTGGGGCGGACGGCCAATGCCTTGGCCAGTTCCAGGCGTCGGCGCCTGGCCAGGTTGAGATCCAGTGCCGGCTGGTCATAACGGTCCGCAAGACCGACCTTTTCGAGGACTTCCATGGCCAACCGTTCGGCGTGCTTGCGCTTGGGCTCCTTGAGGAAGGACGCCACCAGTACGTTTTCAAGCAGTGTCAGCTCTTCGAAGGGCCTTTCCGTTTGAAACGTACGTCCGATACCCGCACGGGTGCGAAGGTAGGGGGGGAGACGGGTAATGTCCTTGCCGTGCAAGTGGATACGACCCGCCTGGGGCGTGACGAAGCCTGTCAGCGCATTGAACAACGTGGTCTTGCCGGCTCCGTTGGGTCCGATCAGCCCGAGAATCTTGCCTTGCTCGACATCGAGAGACACATCATTCACCGCCACCACGCCGCCGAACGTCACGGTAATGCCATCAGCCTTGAGCGCGCTTGGCATAAGCCCTCCTGATCAGATAACGCGCCGGCTCGCCAACGATTCCCCGCGGCATGAACATGACCACCAGCATGATCAGCAGCCCGTAAATCAGCATGTTGGCCTCTGCGAAAGTGGTGCGGAAGATCTCCCCCGATCCCACGAGCAGAAAGGCCCCCACGCAAGGTCCCCAGATCGTCCCCCGGCCACCGATGATAGCCGTCAAGGCAATCTGAACCGATAACAGCAGGTAGAAGATGATGTGCGGCTCGATAAAGGAGAGGAAGATGGCATAGATGCCTCCCCCAAGCGCCGTCAAGGCGCCCGACAACATGAAGGCCTTCAGTTTCACGGTCGTGGGATTGATGCCCGAGGCCATGGCCGAATCTTCATCCTCGCGCACGGCGCGCAGCTGGTAGCCGAACTTGCTGCGCGATATGAGCATCACGATCAGCACCGTGATCGCCGCAAACGCCAGGGCCAGGTAGTAGTTGACCTCGCGAGAGAACAAGTCCAGGCCAAAAGGCTCCGGCAGCGTCATGATGAAGACCCCGGTAGCCCCACCGGTCAACCAGCCTTCATTGATTGCGATCAGTCGCAAAATCTCTGCGATGGCGATGGTGGACAGCGTGAAATAGGGACCCTTGAGCTTGAAGGTCAGGCGGCCCCATAGATAGGCCAGGAGGGTGGCGGCAACCAGGGCCATCAGCATGGACCACCATGGCGCAAGCTCATGATGGGCGGTCCCGACGGCAACGAAGTAGGCACCGAGACCCACGAAGCTGGCATGTCCCAGGCTGACCTGTCCGGTCCAGCCTCCCAGGATATCCCAGGCGGTGGCCCAGCCCGCGTACAACAGCAAGGTAATGGCTACTGACAGATAGTCGGGAAACATCTGCGGATAGAGGATTCCCAGCAGGACCAGTCCGGCAAGGATGAGGTAATGCTTTTTCATACGCGTTTCACCGTCTTGCCGAACAGGCCCTCGGGACGCAGCAGCAACACCAGCAGGAACACCAGAAGGCCATAGGCGTCACGATAATCCGAGGTGAGGTATGACGCGCCCATGACTTCCACCACGCCCAGCAACAGGCCCCCGGCGATGGCGGCCCCGATGTTGCCCAGCCCCCCGAGTACGGTGACCACGAACGCCTTGAGCGTAAAGATGGCCCCTGAAAAGGTCGGAGTGGCAAACAGCAGAGGGATCAGCACCACGCCCGCCGTGACCGCCAGGCACATGCCGATGCCAAAGACCACCGCTTCGATCCAGCGGGTATTGATACCGACGAGTTCGGCGCCCAGGCGATTGTCGGCGGTGGCGCGAATGGCCCGCCCCAGTTCGGTGTGGTTGAGGACGGCATAGAGGCCGGCAATCACCACCATGGTCGCCAGCCCAGCCAGCAGCAGGATCAACGAGAAGCTGACCGCCCCCAGGGAAACCGTGCTGGAGGCATACGACACGTTGACCGACTTGGGCTCGGCACCAAACGTCAGCAGCAGGATATTGCCGATCACCAGGGCGAGCCCCAGCGTCACCAGCAGCGAGCTTTCCGGCGGTGCCTCCACCAGCCGGGAGAGCACCACTCGCTGCAGGACCGCCCCGGTCAGAAAGCCCAGAGGCATGGCAACAAGCAGAGACAGGTAAGGGTCCCAGCCAAACAAGGTGTTGAGCAGTACGGCGCAATACATGCCCAGAATGACGAAGTCACCGTGGGCAAAGTTGATGGTTTTCATCACGCCGAAGACCAGCGTCAGCCCCACCCCGATCAGCGCGTAGACCCCGCCGATCAGCACCCCGTTGGACAGGTTCTGCAGGAAGGAGACATAGTCGAACATCACGATCTCTCTGGTTGTGCCATGCCGAATTACCGATCAGCGCTCGTCCCACACCGGTGCCGGGAAACGAACCTCTTCGGCAGCCAGATCGTCCGGGAAGACGGTGACGTGCTCACCATCTTGGATCTGTAGTACGAGGCTGCGAATGGGGTTCTGTCCCTGGAAATCATCGAAGCTTTCGAAGACGACATGGGTAACTGGCGTGTCCAGGTCAGTCTCGGCCAGGGCATCCCTCACGTCACTGCGCTCCAGGGACTCGGCGCGCTCCAGGGCATCGGCGGCCACCCGGAGGGCCAGATAACCTTCCGCTTCATAGAAGGTGGGTTCTTCACCCGTCTTTTCCTTGAGGCGCTCATAGAGATCTTCCACCCCTTCGTACTGCACGTCCTTGCTCCAGCTCACGACGGTGGCCACATATTCGGAGAGGTCACCGACCTGATCGATGAAGCTCGGCAGGGCGGCACCGGTGTCGATGGCCACGGCCTTGGCATTGAGGTTCACCTCCCGCATCTGGCGCGCTATCGCCACTCCGTCTTCGGCGTAGGCAACCACGTACAGAAGATCGGGCTCCTCGGAACGAAAGCGGTTGAGGATGGGGCGGAAGTCGGAGGTGCCTTGATCGTAGGACTGATCACCGACGATCTCATAGCCACGCTCTTCGGCTAGACGCGCTCCTTCCTCGGCCAGCGACTCCGGCCAGGCGCCGTTGCCATACAGCATGGCGACGGTTTCAAGGCTGTCGTCGAAGTTTTCACGCAGATAGTCGAAATAGTCGAAATAGCTTTCGGCGACAATCGAGGAGTTGTGCTTGGCTCGGAATACCCAGGGGGAACCCGGCTTGGTGATGCTGTTATCCGCACTGCCGAGCACAATGAGCGGAATTTCCTGACGGGTCATCAGCTGCGCCATCGGGCCGGTGATGCTCGATGCATAGGAACCCATGATCAGGGGAACGTCCCGGCGATTGAGTGACTCGATCGCCGCCAGCGCGCTGTTGGCTTCCGAACGGTCATCCTGCACGGCCAGGGCCAAAGGCTCGCCTTTCACCCCTCCGCCGGCGTTGATTTCTTCCAGCGCCACTTCCATTCCGGCCTGATAGCGTTCGCCGAAGGCGGCGAAGGGGCCTGACAGGCTATTGATGACGCCGACCTCGATATCTGCCAGCACGGCGGGTGCCGACAGCAGCCAGGGGGCCACCGAAGCGGCTGCGATCAATTTTTTCATTGTTACTGCCTCTTGTTAGTATCTACACAATGAGCGTATATCGATTTTTTGTCTTTTATTCTGTTTCCGACTAATGATGTATATACCATGCTGGCGAGAAGCTGCAAGCCAGCATCGACAAACAATAAGATTCAGAGACTGGCCGTCTGTCTTGGCCGACATTCAATAACCTACAAGGAACTTCCATGACCCTGCCCAAGGACCCAGTAGCGTCACAGGGTATTGCCGGATTCGCCGATGCGCTTCGCCGGGGTGAGATGACGTCGGAGCAAGCGGTGAACGCTTACCTGTCGCGCATCGAGGTACTCGACCCGTTACTCGGCGCCTATGAACAAGTTGAGGCTTCCCGGGCGCTGGCCAACGCCCGCGCCATGGACATGCTGCTGGCCAGCGGGGTCGACCTGGGGCCACTGATGGGCCTGCCGGTGTCGGTCAAGGACCTGTTCGTTGTCGATGGGATGACGCCGCATGCCGGCTCCAACCTGCCCCTTCAGGACAAGATAGGAACGCGCGAGGGGACCTTCATCCGCGCGTTGAAATCGGCCGGCTGTGTGATCCTGGGTACCACCCGAATGGTGGAGTTTGCGCTTGGGATAACGGGGCATTCTGTGTCTCGCGGCACGCCCTGGAACCCCTGGGATGATCAGCATCACCGCTTGCCCGGGGGGTCCAGTTCAGGCGCTGGGGTCGCGCTGGCGTCGGGCTTGTGCGCCTTGTCCATCGGCAGCGATACGGGTGGATCGGTGCGGGTGCCGGCAGCCATGTGCGGCCTGTTCGGCCTGAAGACCACCGTGGGCCTATGGCCCACCGATGGCGCCTTTCCCCTGGAGCCCAATACCGACTCCATCGGGCTGCTCACCCGGACCGCCCAGGACGCCGCCATTGCCTTCGAGGCGCTGAACGCCCGCATCAATCCGTCATCTAACACTCGCCAGACTCAGGTGACACCTGGCCAGTTGACACTGGGCGTGCCCGATAACTACTTCCTCGATGGGGTCGACCCCGGGATGAAAAGCGCCTTCGAACACGCCCTTTCCGTGTTCGAAGCGAGTGGCACCAGACAAGCGTCAGTCCATGTGCCGGATGTGGATGGGCGGGAGCGCTACTTTCCCGTCGCCATGCCAGCCCACTTGCTGGCTTGGCTGGGCGAGGAGCATTTTCTGGCCAACCAGGAATGCGTTGACCCGATCATTCGTGCGCGTATCGAAAAGGGGCTCGGTATCAAGGCCCATCACTACCTGGCACTGGCGGACGAACGCCGTCGCCACATTGAAGCGGCGAGTGCCTTGTTCGATCAGGTCGATATCATCGTTAGCCCTACCACCCAGGCGCCTCCAAGCCTGTTGAGCGAACTCGATGATCCGGACATGGCGATGCAGGCCGCCATGGGCATGACTCGCAACACACAGCCCGCCAACTATTTTGACTGGTGCGCCGTCACGCTGCCGATGGGCGTTGACCCGGCCGGGCTGCCACTCGGCTTGCAGTTGAATGGCGCTGGCCATGACGATGCGCGCTTGCTGGCCATTGCCGTCGCCCTGGAGGGGCTTTTGGCACCCCCCGCGCAACCGACACCCTTTCAGGGTCATGCGCTACGCTGAGCCATACCGGTGCCTAAGGAAACACCTGTCTAGAAACCGGCAGGTTCCACTCGGAAGACAGGCAGAGGCCCACTCAAAAGCAGAGATGCACTAGTTCATCGAGACGACCCAGGAGTGCCGGTGCTGGATCGCAGCAACCCACTACACTATCGATTACGGCCGTATCGATTACGGCCCTATTGATACGAACTTCTCGATACGACCATCAGAACGGGCTTGGCCAGGGGCTTCTGATGCAACAACCTGAACAGTCACCGAATGACGTCTCGCCGTTCTCCTTTGGGGCGGGGGTGTTCGACCTGGACGGCGTCGTGACGAACACCGCTCGCGTCCACTGCCTTGCTTGGCAGCAACTCTTCGATGCCTATCGCTCGGAGCTTGCCGAACAAGGCAGGGAGCCATTTCAGGCTTTCGACCCTGGCGAGGATTATCGGCGCTACATCGACGGCAAACCGCGCTACGAGGGGGTGCGCAGCTTCCTCGAAGCACGCAGGGTCCACCTGCCGTTCGGCACGCCTCAGGACCCGCCGGATCAGGAAACCCTCTGTGGCCTGGGCAATCGCAAGCAACACTTCTTCGAACGACTCCTGGCCGAGCATGGCGTCGAGGTCTTCGCTTCGTCGATTGCGTTCATCGAGTCGATTCGCGCTGCCGGGTTGAAAACGGCGTTGGTGTCCTCGAGCAAGAACGCACGAGACATACTCGCCCGGGTTGGGGCGGGCCAGTTGTTTGACGCCGTGGTCGACGGCAACGACTCGGAGCGGCTCGGTCTGCACGGCAAACCCCATCCAGACATCTTCCGCCACGCCGCCAGCCTTCTCGGCATCCCCCCTCAGAGGGCCTTTGCCATCGAAGATGCCCTTTCCGGCGTGGAGGCGGCACACCGAGCGGGCTTCGGCCTGGTGATCGGGGTCGACCGCGCCCAGCAGCGCGAGGACTTGCTGGCCCATGGCGCCGATAGCGTCGTTGACGACCTGGCCGAGCTGATGCAAAACGGTGCGTTGCAGAAGGAGTTGCTGCCGGATGCACTGGGTGACTTCGAGCGTCTTGTCGAGCGCCTGGGTCACCGGCGGCCGGCAATATTTCTGGATTACGACGGCACCTTGACGCCGATCGTCGACCGGCCGGAACTGGCCGTGCTCGACGGGGCCATGCGCGCCACTCTCCAGCGGCTGGCACAGCGCTGTACCGTCGCTATCGTGAGTGGGCGCGACCGAGCCAACGTCGCCGAAATGGTAGGGCTCGACAACCTCGTCTATGCCGGTAGCCACGGGTTCGACATTACCGGCCCCGATGGCCTGCACATGCAGCACGAACGCGCGGCGGAATTCCTCCCGGCTCTCGACGCGGCAGAAGCCGCGCTGCAGACCCGCCTGGCCGGCGT